>JBBIKM010000104.1:0-20448 GCA_037445455.1 bacterium
TTGACGGGCTTCATCTTCTACGATTACTACACGCCGGAATGGAAGCAATATCAAACCGAGTTCCGCGATCTCGTGGAAGAGAAACTCGGCCCGGAGCGCGCCGCGCTGGCGCCCACGGGCCTGCAGCAGGTCTATGTCAGGGAACTCGACAAAGCGGATCGCTGCGTCACCTGCCATCTCGGCGTCGAATGGAGGGGCCTGGAAAACGTGCCACAACCGTTTCGCACTCATCCGCGGGAAATTCTGCAGAAACATCCGGTGGCGCAATACGGTTGCACGAGCTGTCACGGCGGGCAGGGCTATGCCACTGACACACAGGCGGCGCACGGTTTGGTGGAACATTGGGAAGAACCGATGTTGGGCAGTGAGTTGGGGGAATTCTACGTCCTGAGCGACAAGAAGGCGTTGATGCAGATGAATTGCAACGCCTGCCATCGCTACGACAAGGAGACGAAAGGCGCGGGCTACATCAATCGCGCCAAGCAATTGGTGAATGAAAAAGGTTGCCGCGCGTGCCACGTCATCAACGGCCGCGGCGGCACGGTGGGCCCGGATTTGACCTGGGTGGGGGACAAGTCGGCGGAGCAATACAACTATGAACGGATCAAGGGCTTTCATTCGGCTTTCACCTGGCACGTGGCGCATTTCAAGAATCCCAAGGAACTGGTGCCGGAAACCGTCATGCCGAATTTCAACTTCTCGAGCATGGATGCGCAGGCGCTGGCGATGCTGGTGATGAGCTGGAAGAAGACGAATCTCCCGCTCCAGTATTTGCCCAATCACAATGTGCGTGACATTCCCACCACCGCCGAAGTGGAGAAGGAGAAGCGCATGCGCGAGGGGCCGGGAGCCTTCTTCGTGGACAACCGCTGCTTTGTCTGCCATTCCGTCTCCAGCCTCGAGATCGAGGCGGCGGCGCAAATCGGACCGGATTTGGCGTTGGCGGTGGAGGATGTGCAATCGCGCTTCGGGCGTACGCTCGATGATTTCTTCCTGCGGCCAAGCGGGACCATGGACGTCGTGCTCTCCACCATGATTCCCCTCACCACCGAACAGCGGCAGGAGGCCATCCAAAAGATGCGCTATGCCTACGAGTTGAAGAAGAAGCAGCAGGCCGCCAGTCACAAATGAGCAGGGCGGCATTCCCTTTTGTTTGTAGCCGTCATTCTTAACCAAGGAGGAGTCGTTATGCGAGTGAAGTTCCTGATGATTGCAGGTGTGGCGATTCTGGCCGTCTTCGCCCTGCATGCGGGCTGCGGCGGCGGTGGTGAGCAAAAAGGCCGCGCCGGCGTGCGTTCGGATGTGCAGGAAGCCGCGCTCAAATCCTACGTCGCGCCGGGTGACCTGGACGAGTACTACCTGTTCAAGTCCGGCGGCCATTCCGGGCAGGTTTACATCTACGGCGTTCCCTCGATGCGCCACATCGCCACGATTCCGGTGTTTACGCCGTATCCGGCCACCGGCTACGGTTTTGATAAGGAGTCCAAGGAGATGCTCGGCGGGTTCACCTGGGGCGACGCCCACCATCCCGCCATCAGCGAAACCAACGGCGATTACGATGGCCGCTGGTTGTTCATCTCTGACAATGCCAACAACCGCATGGCGCGCATCGATCTGCGTGATTTCAAGACCAAACAGATTCTCGGGCCGCTGCCGAACGTTTCGGGCAACCACTGCTCCTCCTTCGTGACTGAAAACACCGAGTATGTGCTGGCCGGCTCACGCTTCTCGATTCCGCTGCCCAAGGGCACTTACGAGAGCGCGGCGGATTACGCCACGAAGTTCAAAGGCGTGGTTGCCGGCATCGCCATCGACAAGAGCAGCGGCGAAATGTCGCTGGGCTGGCAGGTGTTGATGCCGCCCTTCAACTATGACCTGGGTGACGCGGGCAAGGGCCCGAGTGCCGAGTGGGGCTTCTGGACCTGTTATAACAGCGAACGCGCCACCGGCCTCACCGAGAAGTTCGAAGTCAGTTCGGCGCAGAAGGATCGTGACTATGTCATCGCGGTGAATTGGAAGAAGGCCGAGCAGGCGGTTGCCGAAGGCAAATTCAAGATGCTTGGCGGCGTGAAGGTGATCGATCCGAAAGACGCCGAGGGCGTCGTCTATCTGCTGCCGGCGGCGAAGTCGCCACATGGCGTGGATGTCAGCCCGGACGGCAACTACATCATTGCCAGCGGCAAACTGCAAAGCATCACCACCGTGTTCAATTTCGAGAAGATGCTGACGGCCATTCAGAACAGGGATTTCACCGGCGCGGAGGACGGCATCCCGGTTTTGAACTATGACGCCGTCAAGGACGCGGAAGTAAATGTCGGTCTCGGCCCGCTGCACACGCAGTTTGATGACAAGGGCTTTGCCTATACGTCGTTGTTCGTGGAAAGCGCCGTGGCCAAATGGCGCCTCGGTACCTGGGAAGTGGTGGACAAGATTCCGATCTCGTACAACATCGGCCATCTCACGGCAGCGGAAGGCGACACCAAAAGCCCGGACGGCAAGTATCTGGTTGCGCTCAACAAGCTGTCGCATGGCCGGCATCTCAGCGTCGGGCCTTCGCAGCCGGAGGCTTCGCAATTGATCGACATCAGCGGCGAGAAGATGTCCCTGCTCTATGATGCCTTCACCGAGCCCGAGCCGCACTATGCGCAGATCATCAAGGCGGACAAGCTGAATCCGATCGAAGTCTATCCCAAGGAAGAGAACAAGGATCCCCACGCGATTTGGGATGTGAAGGATGCCCGCGTGGTGCGCAACGGCAAGAACGTCGAAGTCTACATGATCGCCGTGCGTTCCAGCATGACCCCGTGGCAGATCGAAGTCAACAAAGGCGACAAGGTAACGGTCTATCTCACCAACATCGAACAAACCACGGACGAGCTGCACGGCTTCGGCTTGAATGAGTACAATATCAACGTCGTGGTTGATCCCGGCGAGACCAAGACCATCGAATTCGTTGCCGACAAGGCCGGCGTCTATCCGTTCTACTGCACCAACTTCTGCTCGGCGCTGCATCAGGAAATGCAGGGGTATTTGTTGGTGAAGGGCTGAGGCGGTTATACTCCTTCCCCTGCTCTTACTCTTACTCCTACTCATCTCGCATTAGCGAGCAGGCGGAGTAGGAGTAGGAGTAGGAGTGGGAGTAGGAGTGAGAGCAGGAGGTGGAGCAAGAAGGGAGTTGTGTAATGCAAAAGTATATTGACAGGCTGACTCAGTTTTTGGAGATACCGATTGATCTGCGCAGCCGGGGGTTGATCCTGGTGGCCGTTGTGCTGTTGCTGCCCACCTATTTTTTCCCACTCTGGCGCATGACCCTGTACTCCAACCAGTTTCCTGAGGGCCTGGTCTTGAAGATTTACTCCTTCAAGCTGGAAGGCGGAAAATCCGCCTACCGCGATGACCTGCGCGAGATCAACACGCTTAATCATTACATCGGCATGCGCGAGTTGCATGAGGACGACTTCACCGAGTTCAAATGGATACCATTCGTGGTGGGCGGCGTGATGCTGCTGGCGTTGCGCGTGTCGGTGCTGGGGAGGATGTCGGCGCTGGTGGACCTGGTCGTGCTCTTTTCCTACTTCGGGCTGTTTTCATTGTGGAGCTTCTACCACAAGCTTTATCTTTACGGCCACGAGCTTGATCCCACGGCAGCCGTCAAGGTCGCGCCCTTCACGCCGCCCATCATCGGGCATCACACGCTGGCCAATTTCGAAGTATACAGTCTGCCCGATGTCGGCACTTACTTCATGATTTGTCTGCCGGTGTTGCTGGTGACGGCCATGTGGTTGTCGTGGCAAAGTTGGCGAAAAGTTCAAGCGGTGGGATGAGATGATGCTGCCGGCTCCCATCATTCCGAAGGAACACGGCGCCTGGGCAGTCTGGCTTGTGCCGTTGCTGGTCGGCGCCAGCCTGGCGGGAAGGTTCACGCTTGCCGTGTTGTGGCTCGCGCTGGCCGTGCTGGGTGTGTTTCTCAGTTACGTGCCGATGCAGATGATGCTGCGAACCGGCTTTGGCGTTGCGCCGGGCAGCGGCAAAGCCGCGGCGGCGCGCTTCTGGGCCATCGTCTACCTTGCTGCCGGCCTGCTGTTTCTGTTGCCGCTGCTGGCGCAGGGCAAATGGGCACTGCTGGGCATCGGTGGTCTGGCAGCCTTGCTTTTCCTCGCGAATTTCCTGCTGGTGCGCCGCCGCGGGAAGACCATCTCCAGTGATCTGCTGGCGACGCTGGGGTTGACCCTGACTGCTCCCGGCGGCTACTATGTCGTTGCCGGGAACCTCGATCTCACCGCCGGCTGGATTTGGCTGTTAAACTTTCTCTTCTTTGGCGGCGGCATGGTCTACGTGCACATGAAGCTCGCGGCCGCCGCAACGAAAAAGCCCGGCCTGACGCTGCCCGAAAAGTTCAGCCTGGGCTGGCTCAACCTCGCCTATCATGTTTTGGCGGTTGCCCTGGTGGCGGTGCTTGCCGTGAACAACTGGACGCCGTTGTTTGCCGTGGTTGCATTTGTGCCGATGACGGTGCACGCCGTTTACGGCACGCTCAAACTTTCCGGCAGCGTGCACTTTCGCAACCTCGGCCTGTTGCTGCTGCTGCAGGGGATTTTGTTTGCGCTGCTGCTCGCCGGCAGTGCGCGCGCTGCGTTCGAAGGTGCTGCTGCCTCCTCTTCGGCCCTGCCTGCGCCCACAGCAACCGTGGCATCGCCGCAGGTTGTCACCAGTGATGATTTGCAGGCTCGCCTGGCGGCGGCGCAGCCGGGCGACACGCTGCGGGTGGCGCCGGGCGTCTATCGCGGCAATTTACATCTTAACAAGCGGCTCGCCCTGATCGGAATCGGCCGGCCGGTGATTCAGGGCAGCGGCACCGGCAGCACGGTGTTGATCACGGCGGACTCCTGCGTGTTCCAGGGCTTTGTGGTTGAGGGGTGCGGCCGCATGCTGGTGCAGGAAGATGCCGGCATCCTGATCAAATCCAATCACAATTTTGTGGCCGACAATGAGCTGCGCGACGTGCTCTTTGGCATTTACCTGTTTCACAGCGATGGCAATCTCGTGATGCGCAACCGCATCACCGGCCGGGCGGAGCTGGAATTGGGCGATCGCGGCAGCGGCATTCATCTGTGGAATTCCCAGCGCAACCGCCTGGTGGCGAACCGGATCTCCGCGGCGCGCGACGGCTTCTACATCCAGAATGCCAATCACACCTGGATCGAGGCCAATGAAGTCTGCAATCTGCGCTACGGCGTGCACTACATGTACGCCGATTCCAACGTCTTTTTGCGCAACCGCTTCTTCGACAATGTTGCCGGCGCCGCGATCATGTACTCGCGCAGTATTCACATGCGCCACAATCACTTCGTGCGCAATCGCGGCTTTGCCTCCTTCGGCATCCTGTTTCAGGACTGCCATGATTCGCTGGCCGATTCCAACGTGATTGCCGAAAATGCCGTCGGCCTGTTCTTCGAAGCTTCGACCAACAACCGCTTTCACCACAATCTTGTTGCCCGCAATGACATTGCGCTGCAGATGTTTCAAAACTCCGAGCGCAACCTTTTTAGCGGGAACAACTTCATCGACAATCTCAATCCGCTCACGCTGGTGGGCAAGCGCACGCTCACGGCGTGGAGCAGCGGCGGCCGGGGCAATTATTGGAGCGCCTACGAGGGGTATGATCTCGACGACGACGGCGTCGGCGATATTCCGATGAAGATTCAAAACGTTTTTGACTATCTCGAAGGCCACCGTCCGAATTTGCGGCTTTATCTCTACAGCCCGGCGGCACAGGCGCTGGCCGCGGCGGCCAAGGCCTTTCCCATCATCGCAGTCAACCGGGAAATGGATGAGCATCCGTTGATGCGGCCAGTTGATTTGCGTCTTAACGCCTCCGGCCTTTCGCCGTGAAGGGTTGGCCTCTGCCCGCCGGACGGGCGGAGCTCGGACTGCAATCTTATCTCTGCCAGGCTTGCCATGATTCAGGTCGAACATTTCACCAAACGCTACGGCAAATTCACCGCTGTCGACGACATCTCGTTCGAGGTGCGGCGCGGCGAGGTGTTTGCCTTTCTGGGTCCGAACGGCAGCGGCAAGACCACCACCATGAAGGCGATGGTGGGCTTGAATGTCCCCACCGCCGGCCGCATTCTGATCGACGGCCTCGACGTGCATCGCTTCCCCAAGCAAGCGAGCGGCGGTTGAGTTATCTGCCGCAACGCGTGGTTTTCCCCGAGAATCTCACCGCGCGCGAAGTCGTGCGCTTTTACGACCGCGTGCGCAAACTGCCCCCGGCGCTTGCCGAGGCCGCGCTCGCGCAGGCCAACTTCAATGGTTTTTCCGACAAATTGGTGAGCGAATTCTCCGGCGGCATGGTGCAGCGTTTGGGGTTGGTGGTGGTTTCATTGCCCGATGCGCCGGTGCTGCTGCTCGATGAACCCACCGCCAATCTCGATCCGGCAGGGGTGAAGCGCTTTCGCGAATTCGTGTTGGAACAAAAGCGGCGTGGCAAGACCATCATTTTCTCCACGCATTTGCTCGCCGAAGCCGAGCAACTGGCGGACCGCGTCGGCATTTTTGTGAGCGGCAAGCTGGTGGCACAGGAGTCGATTGCAAACCTGCGCCAGACGTTTTTGGCCAACGGTACGATTGAAGATATGTATTTGCACTACGTGGGAAGTCACCAACATGAGTAAAGCAGCCCTGCCCCCTTGTGGGGCACTCTTACAAAATCAAACTTCGTGGTCTCAGAAGCCGCCCAGCAGGGGCGGGGACTGCGTGTGGTTTGCGATATTATTGCTGAGTATTCTTGTCGGCTGCGGCTCGTCCGAAATCAAGCCGGTGGATATTTACCCCGAAGACATGTGCGCCTCCTGCCGCATGGCGATTTCCGAACGCCTGTTTGCCTCGCAAATTCACACCACCACCGGCGAGGTGTACAAGTTCGACGATCTCGGCTGCCTGGAGAACTTCGAGCGCCGCGTCGGCAAGCCGGCGGTGGCGGCGGCATTTGTGATGGACTATGCCGGCCAGCGCTGGCTGCCGCTGGCGCAGGCCACCATCGTGCAGACCGGCATCCGCACGCCGATGGGATCCGGCAAGGTTGCTTTCAGCGATTCCCTGCAGGCGCGGGAATTTCTCCAGCGGTTTCCGCGGGGCGGCTGAGGCGAACCGGTGCAACTCGCGGCGGCGGCCCCCAGCCTGGTCCGGTACGCCGCCGGTGTTTTCCTGAAAGGCAATGGGCATGGAACTGCAGATCATCCTCGATATCGCGAAGCAGGAGTTGATCATCAACATCCGCAACAAGTGGACGCTGATCTTTGCGGTCGTGTTCGGTGCGTTGGTGCTCAGCATTTCCTATTTTGGCATGCGGGCGGAGGGCTTCTCCGGCATGCAAAATTTCACCCGCACCTCGGCGAGCATTCTGAATCTGGTGCTTTATCTCGTGCCGTTGGTGGCGCTCATCATGGGGACGCTGAGTTTCACCGGCGACAAGGGCGCGACCGAGCTGCTCTATTCGCAACCGGTGCTGCGCAGCGAGGTGCAACTCGGCAAGCTGCTGGGGGTGTTTGGATCGATGGCGCTGTCCACGTTGATCGGCTTTGCCCTGGCCGGCACGCTGGTGGTCGCGGCCAATGGGGTGGGAGGGTTGGTGCGCTACAGCCTGTTTGTGGCGCTGGCCCTGCTGCTGGCGCTGGTGTTTCTCTGCCTGGCAGCGCTGGTGGCCACGGCCAATCAGCGCAAAGCCAGGGCCTTTGGCGTCTCGCTGTTTCTCTGGTTCTTTTTCGTTCTTTTCTATGATCTGCTGGCGATCGGCGCCACCTTGTGGCTGCGGGGAGGCGCGGCGAATACTTTTCTGTTTCTATCGCTGTTCGGCAATCCGGTGGACATGGTGCGGGTGGCGGCGCTGATCATTCTTGACGGCGTCACGATATTCGGCGCGGCGGGCGCGGCGTTGCTGCGGTTTTTGGGCGGCAAGCTGGCCAGTGTCGCGCTGCTGGTGCTGGGTCTTTCCGTCTGGATCGTTTTTCCGCTCTGGTTTTCGCAGCGATTGTTGTATCGCCAGGATATTTGAAGCCGGCGGCGGGTGCTGTCGCGCGGGAGGAGCAGGTGAAGAAGACAATCGTTGTGGCTGGCGTGTTCGCCGTGGCTGCGGTGACAACCGTGTTGGCGCTGGTGTTTTGGTCGCGGCAGCAGGCGCGCCAGGAGCAGCTCCACTACGAACGGCGCGAAACCGAGTTGTTTGTCGCCAACCAGCTTGGTGCGGCGGTTGTGCTCTGGCGCGCCGGCGTCCATCTCGCTGATACCACGCGCATCACGGCATTCAACGGCAGCCGCATGTGGCTGCCGGCAGGAAATTACTTCTTGCAAGTCATGCACGCCGGACGCACGCAATACCTTCCGGTTCCGCTGGCGGGATATCGCGCCGGCCCGGACAGGGGCGGCGCGTTTTCCGTTACGCTGCGCCCCGCACCCAACGTTTACCCGCCGCGGCTGCTGCCCAACCTGCCCGAGTTTGTTGCCATCCCCAGCGGCAGCTTTCGCTTTGGCGACCGCTTGAATCCCCGTGAGCCGCATTACCTCTGGCTCACCAGCTTCTTCATTCACCCGTTTGAAGTCAGCAATGCCGAGTTTCGCGAGTTTCTGCGCGATTCCGCCGGCTACACCGAGGACAGCAATTGGACCGCTGCCGGCCGGCGCTGGAAAGCGGCCAATCCCTCACAGGCCACGGCCCTGCTGCCGCCGGAACATCCGGACTATGCCCGCTTCGGCCAGCCGGATCAGCCGGTGGTGTGGGTGAATTGGTTCGAGGCCAATGCCTTTTGCCGGTGGCTGACGAAAAAAATCGGTGGCGGGCGATGGCTGTTCTCTCTGCCCACGGAGGCGGAATGGGAAAAGGCGGCGCGGGGGCCGGACAACCTGGATTATGGGCTGAGCATGTTCATCAGCGACCGCGAGACCCCCTGGTACAATTGGAAGAAAAATCCCGACGCGGCGGTCACTGTCATGGGGAGGCAAGATTCCTACTCCGCTTATCAGCCCAATCGCTATGGGCTTTATCATGTCACCGGCAACGTGGTGGAGTGGACGCAGTCCACCAATCGCCCCTTTAATCGCGAACGTCCGTATGTTGATGACGAGCGCAATCACGACGACAGTGCTGGCCTGCGAGTCGCACGCGGCGGCTCGTGGTACAGCGCCAGCGTCGCCTTGCTGTACATTCCCTATCGCGATGCTTTTCAACCCGAGCACAGCTCGCAGGATCTCGGTTTTCGCCTGGTGGCCAGGTTGCTGCCCTGAGATGGCTCTCGCCCTAATTTCCTCCTGTGTTGCCTTCCTTCAGACCGCCCGCACCCTTTTCCCAAGTTTGAGAAAGCCCTTTGTCATTTTCCGAGAAGGAAGAATTTCCCGCCTGCAACATCGCTCAGCGCCTGCCGGCGTAATTAGATAACATTCAAAAACATAAGCCAGCTCGTTTTGGCATGAAGGTTTTGGCACCATTGATGCTCATTGGAGGCGTGGTGAGGCGGATCAAGCAACTCCGAGCGCCTGTCATCCAGGAGGCTGTCATGAAAAGACTGACCGCGAAGGACGTGATGAACCCCAATGTCCTGTCCGTTCCCGACGATTGGACCATTGAAGAGCTGGCACAATTTCTCATCGACAAGGCGATCACGGGCGCGCCGGTGGCGGATGAATCCGGCAAGTTGATCGGCGTGGTTTCGTTGACGGACATTGTGCAGCACGACAGCCTCGCCGAGATGCGGGTCCGGGCGAACGAGCCTCATGACTATTATCTGCACGGTTGGGAAGACCGGCTTTCCCCGGAGGAGATCAGCTCGTTTCACGTTGAAGAGAAACCCCTGGTCACGGTACGGGAGATCATGACACCGTTCGTGTTCAAAGTCGATGAACAGACGCCCATTCAGGAGGTGGCGGACACGATGATCGGCGGACGCGTTCACCGGCTCATGGTCACTCACAAGGAGCGGGTGGTGGGCATCATCACCACCATGGACCTGCTCAAAGTCATTCGCGACATGCCGCAATGAAGAAAGCTGTCGAGGGAACCATGCACATTCGCATTCAAATCATCCTGCTGAGTGGGTTGCTGTCAATTGGCGCCGCCGTTTGGTCGCAGCAGACAACGCTGCTGGCCGCGCGCGACGCGTTTGAAAGCAAGAAGTACGGCGAGGCGATTCCGCTTTTGCGCGAAGAGCTGCAGCGCAATCCCAACTCCGACGAGGCGCACTACATTCTCGGGATGTCGCTTTGGCAAACCGGTCAGCGCGAGGAGGCGCTGGCAGAGCTGAAGCGGGCGCGCGAGCTGAACAGCAAGAAGGGCGATTACCTGCATGCCCTCGGCCTGCTGAACCTGGAGCTGCAGAAATATGACGAGGCCAAGGCGGTGTTGAAGGAAAGCGCCAGGCTGAAGGAGAATCAGGGCCGTTTTCTGCTCGCGCTCGGCCAGGTCTATCTGGCGCAGGATTCGCTCAACGCGGCTTTGATCACGCTGCTCAAGGCGCGCGAGGCCGAGCCCAAAGACGCCAATGTCTATGTCGCTCTGGGCGATGCCTACGCCAAACAAAGGGTGCCGGCGCTGGCCATCGACAATTATCGCGAAGCGCTCAAGCTGGAACCGGGCCGGGTGGAGGTGCACTACACGCTCGGCAAGCTGCTGATGAAGGAGAGAAACTTCAACGATGCGTTGATCGAGTTGCAGGAGGTGGTGCGCTTGCAGCCCGATCATCCCGAGGCATACTTCGATCTCGGCAACATCTACTTCACGGCGCGGCGCTACGGTGAGGCCATCACTGCGCTGGAGAGCCACGTTGTCCGCCAGCCGGAATCGTATCCCGGCTTCTTCCTGCTGGCCAAATCGCTTTATGCCGCGCGCCAGCCGGCCGCCGCCGTGAGCAAGGCGGAAAAAGCGGTACAGTTGAACAGCGGTTCGGTGGAGGCGCAACGCCTGCTGGCCAATCTCTACTACGACACGCGTGACTACGACAACACCGCCAAAGTGTACGAGCGGCTCGCGCAGATCGTCAGCAACGGCGAGTTGCAGGCTGAAGACTACGTTCGCTGGGGCCGCAGCCTGACGCGCACGAAGCGATACGGGGAAGCCATTCTCAAGCTGCAGCAGGCAGTGGCACTCGATTCCACCCAGGCGGATGTGTACTTCGATTTGGGCACGCTGCTGGTGATCGAAAAGCGTTACGCCGAAGCCGTGCCCTGCTTCGACAAGAAGATCAAGGCGGATTCCACCGCGCCGGGGGCCTATTTCAATCAGGGCATCGCCTACATCGGCATGCAAGACTGGAACGGCGCGATTCCACCGTTGCGCCACAGCGTCCGCCTGAAGCCTGACTATCTGGAAGCGCGGCTGTCGCTGGCGCGCACCTATGCCCAGGTCGATTCGATCGCCCAGGCCGAGGCGCAATATGAAGCAGTGCTCGAGCTGGATCCGAAAAACTCCGAAGCGATGAAGCAGATCGGCTTCTACAATCTGGTCAAACGGAATTACGGCAAGGCCACGCAGATGCTGCGCAAACATGTTGAACTCGAGCCCAAGAGTGAATATGGCTGGCTCTGGCTGGCGCAGGGCTTGGCGCTGAACCGGCAGCGCGAAGAATCCATGGCCGCCTATCGCCGGGTGTTGCAACTCAATCCGAAAAACGAAGATGCCATCCGCGGGTTGAAGTTGTTGGAGCAATAGAGTGGCTGCCGGGACGGAGCCGCACAATCTGCGAAGGTTGCGGGCCGGAGCCTCAGCGCCGGCGCCGCCCTTCCCAAGCCCAAACCGCAGGGAGTCAGGTTATGAAACTGGAAAAATTGGCTCGTGGCAAGGTGGTGATTCTTTCGCCCAAAACCTCACTGACGGGCAACGATGAGACCTTCGCGCTCCGGGAGGCGCTGCAAAAACTGGCGGAGGAGGACAATAAGCTCGCCATCGTCAACCTCGAAAAGGTGCCCTATCTCAACAGCACCGGCATCGGGGTGTTGGTGGCGGGCCATCAGGAGTATGCCAAACGCGGGGGCCGGCTGCTGCTGTGCTGCCTGCGCGACAGCGTGGAGAACGTTTTGGTCATCACCAAATTGACGGAAGTATTCGAAGTGTTCCCCAACCAAGAAGAAGCGCTCGCCAGCCTGGCGACGGCTTGAATCAACCCATTCTCGGAGGCGAGTTATGAAGCGTAATCTTTTCCTGCTGATCGTGATCCTCATTGAGCTGGCGGTGGCGGCCTATATCTATTTCGGTATCTTCGGCGCGCCGAACGACCGCTACGGCTTGGAATTCATCTACAAGGGCGGCCCGCTGGTCATTTTGCTGATGCTGTTGATCATGATGGACATCACCTTCATCGTCGAGCGGGCATTGTCGCTCAACAAGGCGCAAGGCCGCGGCGCCCTGGTCAACTTCCTGCACAAAGTGCAACGCAGCTTGATGGACGGCGATGTCGATACCGCCCTGACCGCCTGCAATGAACAACGCGGCTCGATGGCCAACATCATCCGCGCCGGGCTGGAACGCTATCAACGTGTCAACCAAAAGCCCGAAAGTGACATGGACAAAGTGGCGAAGGAAACCCAGCGCGCCATCGACGTGGCCACCAAGCTGGAAATCCCGCTGCTGGAAAAGAACCTGCTGGCGCTTGCCACCATCGCCTCGATCGCGACCATGGTGGGCCTGCTGGGCACGACCATCGGCATGATCCGCGCCTTCCGCGCGCTGGCACACGCTGGTGCCCCCGACGCCGTGCAGCTCTCCATCGGTATTTCCGAGGCGCTGATCAACACCGCCGGCGGGCTGGTGGGTGCGATCCTCGGCATCGTGTTCTACAACTACTTCGTTAACAAAGTCGACCGCTTCACCTACATGATCGATGAGGCGAGCTATTCCGTCGTCGAAATCCTGACGGGCAAGACCAGAGAATCACGCTAACCCCGGGAGGCATGTCCTATGGCATCGCATCGTACCGGCATTCGGCTGGATATGACGCCGATGGTCGATATTGCCTTTCTGCTGTTGACCTTCTTCATGTTGACGACGCAATTTCGCCCACCCGCGGAAGTGGATGTCATCCTGCCCGATTCCCATTCGCAAATCAAACTGCCGGAATCGGACGTGTTGACCATCACCATCGCCAAAGAAGGCGATCTTTACGTCGGCGTCGATTCGCAATTCCTGCGCCGCCGGCTCTTCGGCGAGCAGTACGCGCTGAAAACCGAAGTGCCGATCGAGATGAGCGCGCTGGCGCACAAGCTGGTGGAGGCGCGCGTGTCCAACCCCAAACTGCGCGCCGTGCTCAAGAGCGACCGCGACACGGAGTATGGCGTGGTCATGGAAGTGATGGACATTATGCAGAAGGTCAACCTGACGCGCTTCAATCTGGTGACCAATCTCGAACGCAACCAAGCGGAGTGAGCTGGCCGCCGTTTGTTGTCCCCCCTCGCGGGGGTGCGTCGTTGTCCGCCGTGAGTCTCGGCGCCGGCCAGCCGCGCGCGGGCCGTTGAATCAATTCCAGGTGAGAGAAAGGCCGTAAACATGGCAGAGAATATTGGCAAAAGAGCCGTGAAAAAAGCCGCGGAAGACGAGAGCCGGCCACGCAAGATCCAGCGGGTCGGCATCCACATCGACATGACGCCGATGGTGGATATCGCCTTCCTGCTGCTGACGTTTTTCATGTTGACCAGTGTGTTCAGCCGGCCGCAGACAATGGAGATCAATCTGCCGCCGAGCAACACCGACGTGGAGGTGGCAGAATCCAACCTGCTCACCCTGCGCGTGCTGCAGGATGGCAGTGTGTTTTGGAACCTGGGCATCGAGACGCCGGAGAAGATCGAGTTCAAGGATCTGCGCAAGTTTCTGGATGAGCGCAACCGCGCCAACCCCAAGCTGATTACGCTGATCAAAGTCGATCCCAAGAGCAAGTATCACCTGATGGTGGATGTCATGGACGAGCTCGAGCTCGCCAATGTCAATCGCTTCAGCCTGGCGCCCATGAAGCCCACCGATATTGAAATGTTGCAGAAACTCCAAGCCAACGCCGGTTAGCGCGTTTCCCGTGCAGGGAAAGGAGAAATCAAGATGACAGCAAACAGTCTCAAGCTTTACCAGCTTTTCCCCTACGGCGCGCCGGAGCTGAATGAAGTCTACAATCGCTACCTGACCTGGGCGCTGGGTGTGGCGCTCCTTTTTAACCTGGTGGCCATCGGCTTGTGGATTGGCGGGCGGGAGTGGTCGAAAGAGCCGGAGGTGCGCATGGTGCGCATGCGGGTGATCAAGGATATCGCCGAGCTCGGGCCACCGCCTTCGATTTCCGCTTCGTCCGCCCCCGCGATCGCGGTGTCGGCCGCGGTGGCCCGGCCCTCGGTGGGCATTCCCGTGCCGGTGCCGGACGCGCAGATAACGCCCGAAGCCACCATTGCCACGCAGGAGGAATTGTCGCAATTCCAGGCGCCCATCACTTCCGGGGAGGGCACCGGCGGCGGTGACTCCCTGGTGATCGGCTCGGATGAGCTGCTCTTTGGCGAAGAAGAGCCGGGCATGGATGAATTCGTGCCCTTCCAAACGCCGCCGGCCATCATCAAGCGCGTGCAACCCATCTATCCTGAGTTGGCCCGCAAGGCGGGCGTGCAGGGCAAGGTGTTCGTCAAGGCTCTCATCGACAAGAAGGGCCAGGTCAAGAAAGTCGTGCCGTTGCAGGGACCCGAAATATTCTATGACGCTGCGGTTGCCGCCGTGCAACAATGGGTATTTAAACCGGCGATCTCGCAAGATCAACCGGTGGCCGTGTGGATGGCCATCCCCATCAACTTCGTGTTGCAGGAAGGACAAGCCGCCAGACCAAACTAGTCTCAAGGAAGAACAGCATGGCTGAAAACGGAACCTTTGCGCTTCGACTCGAACGGGTGCAGGACTATGAATTCAAGGCGATCTTCGACCAGGAGCATCTTGCGCCCCTCACGCTCGATGAACCGCCCCCGCTCGGCCACAACCGCGGGCCCAACCCCTCCCGGCTGTTGGGCGCGGCGGTCGGTGATTGTCTGAGCGCCAGCTTGCTATTTTGCCTGCAAAGAGCTAAGATAGAAGTCAAGAATATCAAGACCACCGTCACCGGCACGCTGGTGCGCAACGCGCAGGGCCGCCTGCGCATCGGCAAGATCGAGGTGCACCTCATGGTTGAAGTTGCCGCAGAACAGCAACGCATGATTCGCTGTCTGGAGCTGTTCGAAGACTTTTGCGTCGTGACGGCAAGCGTGCGGCGGGGCATACCGATCGACGTCCTGGTGACCAATCCCCAGGGCGAAGAATTGTATCGCGACGCCGGTCCACCCGTGGAGGCTTTCAGTTAAATCTGCAACCAACTACTCTCGCACGCCCGGCGTGTGTCCACACTCGTGTTGATATTCTGGGAATCATGGCATGACAGCGCGAATTCTCGTCGCTGTCTTTTCTATTTTTGGGGAGGCGCCGGCACGGACGGTCACACCTGGTGGTCTGTTAGCTGGACATCCACGGCCATCATCCATGTCATCCTGCCGGGAGCCCTTGAAGAGTTGAGCACAGTGCCAGGTGCCTCACAAGGTTATCACGAAAATGACGTAGCCCCGGCCCCTGGTGGGCCGATGATCCTGCACAAGTCACAGTACCCCACCAGGGGGTAGGACTACATTTTCATCAAGATGGGTGTTTAAACGAACATGGCCATTCCTTGTGAATGACACCCGGAATCGCTCATACAAATCAAAGTAACAGAGCACTCGCACTCTCACACAAGAAAGGAAGAGCTGGATGGAAGAAGCACTGCTGGTGCATCGCGTGCACTTTGCTTTTACGATCATGTTCCACTATCTTTTCCCCCAACTAACCATGGGGCTGGGATTGCTGATCGTGATCCTCAAGGGGCTGGCCCTGCGCACCAAGGACGAGCATTACAACCGCAGCGCACGCTTTTGGGCCAAAATCTTTGCGATCAACTTCGCCGTCGGCGTGGTGACCGGCATTCCGATGGAGTTTCAATTCGGCACCAACTGGGCCAAATTCTCCACCTTTGCCGGCGGTGTCATCGGCCAGACGCTCGCCATGGAAGGCGTGTTCGCTTTCTTTCTGGAATCGAGCTTTCTTGGCCTGTTCATCTTCGGTGAAAAAAAGCTCGGGCAAATCGGCCATTTCGTCGCCGCGTTCATGGTGTTTCTTGGCTCCTGGCTGTCGGGCTTTTTCATCATTGCCACGAATGCCTGGATGCAACATCCCGTGGCCTATTCGGTGGCGGCTGACGGTTCGGTACATCTCGCCAGCTTCTGGGGTTTGCTGCTCAATCCCTGGCTCGGCTGGCAATACCTTCACAACATGATCGGCGCAGTGATTACCGCCGCCTTTGTGGTCTCGGCCGTGGGCGCCTTCTACCTGCTCGACCACCGTCATGAGGAATACGGCAGGCTGTTTCTGCGTCTCGGCGTGCCCACCGGCTTGCTTGCCGCCGTGCTGGTGGCGTTTCCCACTGGTGACGGCCAGGGCAAAAACGTGGCCACCTATCAGCCCGTAACCCTGGCGGCAATGGAAGGATTGTTCGAAACCAAGGAGGGCGCGGAGTTGATCCTCATCGGCCAGCCCGACATGGAGAAGTTGCGCATGGACAATCCCGTTCACATTCCCCGGCTGCTCAGCTTCCTGACTTATTACCGCTGGGGCGCCGAGGTCAAAGGCCTGGATGCTTTTCCGCGCGAGCAATGGCCCACCAACATTCCACTGCTCTATTATGCCTATCACATCATGGTGGGCTTGGGCACGATTTTCATCGCGATCATGGCCGTTGCGGCATATTTGCTCTGGCGGCGCAAACTTTACTCCTCCCGCTGGCTGTTGTGGATTCTCATGCTCAGCTTTCCCTTTCCCTACATTGCCAATACCGCCGGCTGGATGACCGCCGAGCTGGGCCGCCAGCCCTGGCTGGTTTACGGCTTGCTGCGCACCACCGAAGGCATCTCCCCCACGGTATCGGCGGGCAACGGCCTGTTCACGCTGCTGGGCTTCATGGGCATGTATGCTTTGCTCGGCATGCTGTTTCTATTTCTGGTGATGCGCGAGGTTTTTCACGGGCCGGCGCCCGCCGCAGCCCATGTCTCCGCCGCTTGATCCCTCTGCTGCCATGCCTGTCGCCGCGGCCACATTGGTTTGGCACCGTGACGGTCTGCAAGTGCAGACTCTTGAGAAGGGGATCTTGCCACGGCTGGGCTGCCGCATGAAAGCTCACAGAGACTCACTGGCAGTGGGAGTGGAAGAAACCATGGCTCAGTCGAGGAGGGAGCATTCTCGCACAGACCCTGGCCTGGCAGGCGCGGCGCGGGCCGTGTCTTCGCATTCACTCACGGAGGTTTGAATGGAAATCTTCTGGTTCATCGCGATTGGCTTCATGCTCACGATGTACGTCATCCTGGATGGCTTTGATCTCGGCGCCGGCGTGATTCATCTGCTGGTCGCCAAAACCGAGGACGAGCGGCGCACGGTGCTGAACAGCATTGGGCCGGTTTGGGATGGCAACGAAGTTTGGCTGCTGGCGGCGGGCGGCACCCTCTATTTCGCCTTTCCCAGGGTTTATGCCTCCAGCTTTAGCGGCTTCTATTTGCCGTTGATGATGGTGCTGTGGCTGCTCATGCTGCGCGCCATTGGCATCGAGTTCCGCCATCATCTGCGCCATCCCATGTGGAAAGCGTTTTGGGATGTGACCTTCTCGCTCGCCAGCACGCTGCTGGCCATCTTCTTTGGCGCCGCGCTCGGCAACGTGGTGCGCGGTGTTCCGCTCAATCCCGAAGGCTATTTTTTCGCGCCCTTGTGGACGACCTTCACTGTCGTGCCCGAAGCCGGCATTCTCGACTGGTTTACGGTGATCATGGGCGTGGTGGCACTCGCGACGGTAACCGCGCACGGCGCGCATTTCATCGCGATGAAGACCACGAATGCCCTGCAAACGCGCGCGCGGCTCTGGGCAAAAAGAGCCTGGTACCTGACACTGGCCGCCTCGCTGCTGGCATTTCTCTCCACCTGGTACATTCACCCCGAAATCTGGGACAACTACCGGCACGCGCCCTGGGGATTTATCTTTCCCGTGCTCGGCCTGCTGGGTTGGCTCGGCGGCGCCTACGCTCAGGCACGCCAGCGGGACAGCCATGCGTTTTTCGCGTCCAGCCTGTTCATCGCCGGCATGGCCGCGAGTACCGCGTTTGGCTTGTTCCCCACCATGTTGCCCGCCTCCACCGACAAGCAACTCGCGCTTACCATTTACAACAGCGCGGCGCAGGAATACAGCCTGAGTGTCGGCATGGTGTGGTGGATCATCGGCATGGTGCTGGCGGCGGGTTATTTTGGTTATGTCTTTTATTCCTTTCGCGGCAAAACCAAATTGCCGGCCGAGGGCGAAGGCTACTGATGCCGCATGCTGTCATCAGTCAGATTGGGCTCTGCCTGTCAAGCCCGGCAGACCAGAACCGCAATCCCACCGAAGAAAGCATTTCTTCGGCGGGATTTCATTTGCATGGACCAGGGCTTTTGAAGCTGGCTGTGGCCGGCCCAGGCCGATCATCTTGAGTGCATCAGCAGGGAAGGCACATGCGCATCCTCCCGGTTCAAGCTTCTCCGCAATCTGAGCACGCCGCGTTTCATCTCGATTTCATCTGGGTGGCGCTGGCCGCGGCGCTGCTTGTCGGTTTCGCCATTGGCGCGCATCTGGCCGCGGTCATCGGCTTTGACTTTCCGCTCGGTCCGGGATTCTACAGCTTCATTCAGGTGCATGGCCACGTGCAACTCGTCTCCTGGGCCGGGCTGTTCATCATCGGCATCAGCCTGCACTTTATTCCCCGGCTGGCGGGCATGCCGCTGGCAAAGCCGCACTGGCGGAATCGCATTCTCTGGCTGCTGGCTGCCGGCTTGGTGCTGCGCAGTTTGGGCCAATGCCTGCTGCCTTACTTGCGGGAAAGCGCCTGGCAAACGCCGCTGGCGTGGGCAGTGGCAGTCTCCGGCGTGCTGGAGTGGGCCGGCATTCTGGCATATACCGGCTTGTTGTGGAGCACGATGCGAGGCCCCGCGGACGCCGGGCCGCGGCCCGCGCTCGCGCACGTCAAGCCGTTCTTCCTCATGATGCTCGCCGGCTGGAATCTCTACAGCCTGATCAATGCCGCCCTGCTGATCCAAATGGCGCTGCAACGCATGATCGTTGTGCATCAAGCGTGGAATGAGTTTGCCATTCAAGCGCTCCTCGGCCTGGCGTTGCTGCCGGTGGCATTTGCGTTTTCCGTGCGCATGTTTCCGCTCTATCTGCGGCTGCCGGCGGCCACCTGGCCGGTCCGCGGTTTGGCATTTGCCTATGCGATGGCGCTGGGCCTGCAGTTGATTCCCCTGCTGCCGCCGCTGGCCGTTTTGCCCACGCAAGCGCCGCAGTGGATTGCTGCCGCCGGTGTCATGGCCAGGGCTGTGGTGATTCTCGTCTTCGTGTGGCAATTGGATGTGCTGACGCGCTGGCGCCTGCCCTGGACGGTGAAGCGTGTGTTTCACCCGGGGCCGGAGCGCCCGGCGACGCGACCCGGCCTGCCCGACTACGGTGAGTTCGGCCGTTTCGAACGGCTGATCTATGCCGCCTATTCCTGGCTGGTGTTGGGCGCGGTGCTGGACCTTCTTTCCGGCGCCAGCAAGATCTTCGATTTCTCCCTGACCCACAGCAGCGATGCCAGCCGCCATGTCTATTTGCTTGGTTTCATCACCTTGTTGATTTTCGGCATGTCGGTGCGCATGCTGCCCGGCTTTATGCAGCAGAAACGGATCTGGAGTCCGCGCCTGGTGGGCGCCACATTTTGGCTGGGCAACCTTGCCGTCGTGATGCGCGTGATGCCGCTGCTCATGCCGATGGCCCTGTTTGAAACGTGGCCTGCCATCGCCTTGGTAACGCAAGCGGCGTTTGGCCTGTCGGGCCTCGCGGGCCTGGCCGCGCTTCTGTGTTTGACCATCAATTTGATGAAGACGCTGTGAATCGCCACGCCACCGGATTGAGTTTTCTTCCGTTCGATGCTCGTAATTCCCGGCAGTAGTGATGGGGGTTTCGGAGCAAAAGAATTCACGCACAGAGGCGAAGACGCAAAGGCTCACGCAGACTTCCGCGACTGCGACGTTCGCGGGCCGCGTGCAATGGTCTCTGGGCAGCGGCCACGGAAACACCAAGGTCCCTCGCCATTCGCCCCAGACGGCGACATGTCAGAGGCCATTCCATAGTGCCCTCCAGAGACTCGTGATCCTTGAGACTGCCAACTCCCCAGGTCATCACCCTTCGCTTCTCCATCAACCGCCATTGAAGCTCCTCTGTGCCACAAATTTCGCCTTGACATTGCAGTTCCAACTTGTCTCCTTGTCTCTTTGTCTCTTTGTCTCTTTGGCTCCTTGGCTCCTTGGCTCTTTGTCTCCTTGTCTCTTTGTCT
>JBBIKM010000105.1:0-20402 GCA_037445455.1 bacterium
AATACAGCACGCGCACGCATCATTCCAACATGGATGTTTACGATCATCTGCAGGCCGGCGATTTGATGCAGGCCGCGGTGGTGATGGCGACCTTCGTGTATCACGCCGCCATGCGCGAAGAGAAGCTGCCGCGCAAGGATCTGCCCAAGCCGCCGCCAGCCGCCCAGACGACGATGCGCTAGGCGATTGGCTCTTCAGACTTGGAAAAAAATTCCAACTTCCCTCCAACTGATGGCAGAACCCAACTGATCGGCATGCCCCATCATGTGGGTTCTTCTGTCGGCTGGAAGATTTTTGTGCTGCCCGAAGGGCCAAGTTCTCAGTTGCCTGAAAACTCGCGCAGTGTCTTGCAGGCTTGACTGGCACAGGAGATTCCATTTTTCATTCCGCAGGAATGGCCATGTTCGTTTAAACACCATCGCGATGAAAATGTAGTCCTGCCCCCTTGTGGCGTACTGTCGCTTGTGCCGAATCAGCGGCCCACAAGGGGCCGGGGCGATGTCATGTTCGTGGTAATCCTGTGCAGCACGCGGTGGCGTTTTGCCGGCTTCTCACGAGTTTGCTGCAGCCGGCAGGCAAGCAGGATAATTGCGGCAAGTCAGCGTTTCGGTGCCAGGAAGTTCTCGACTCCCATGAAACAACAAACTTTGTCTTCTTCGCTCTCTGCTGACTTGGAAGCCACCTTGCGAGAGGACAATCCCTGGTGGCGCGGCGAGCGGATTTTTGGCCTGCCGAAGATCAGGCGTTGGGCCTTTGCACCGGTTCTGAGCCATCTCAAGAGCGGGGTGGCGCCGATCACAGTCTTGCGCGGCCCGCGCCAGGTTGGCAAGACCACGCTGATCAATCAGACGATTCAAGCTCTGCTCGATGAAGGAATCGCCCCATCGCGCATCCTGCGCATTCAATTCGATGAGTTGCCGCAACTGCAACGACTGGACCAACCGATACTCACCCTGGTACGCTGGTATGCCGAGTCGGTGCTGGGGAAGAGCCTGAATCAGGCCGCCTGGGACGGCGAGCAGGCGCTCATTTTCCTGGATGAAGTGCAGAATCTGCCGGATTGGGCGCCGCAACTGAAGCATCTGGTGGATCTGCAGCCGGTGCGGGTGGTGGTGACGGGCAGCTCTGCTCTCCGCATTGAGGCCGGCAGGGACAGCCTGGCGGGGCGCATTACCACGCTGGACATGGGGCCTCTGTTCCTGCGTGAGATCGGTCACATGAGAGCTTTCGGAGAGGTTGCCGCGTTTCTTCCTGACAATGGCCTGGCGGCGCTAAAGGAAAAAAACTTCTGGCAGGAATTGCGCCGCTTTGGCGAGCAGCACCACGAGTTCCGGCGTCTTGCCTTCACAGCTTTCTCGGAACGCGGCGCTTATCCGGTGGCCCACGACCGCAGCGAACTGCTTTGGGAAAAACTCGCGGATCACCTCATCGAAAGCGTGATCCGTCGCGCCATTCAGCATGATCTCAGGATGGGTCCGCGCGGCAAGCGGCGTGACGAACATCTGCTTGCAGAAGTGTTTCGCCTGGCCTGCCGCTATGCCGGGCAGGCGCCGTCGCAAGCCCTCTACCTGGCGGAATTGCGCCAGGGCTTTCACGCGAATGTCGGCCCGCAACGCGTGCTGACCTATCTGAAGTTTCTGGACGGCACACTGCTGTTGCGTCTGATTGAGCCCCATGAGTTGCGTTTGAAGAAGAAAAGGGGGGCGCCTAAAATCTGCCTGTGTGATCACGCCTTGCGCGCGGCCTGGCTGCAAGAAGCCGTACCGCTCGCACCCGAGGCATTGGAACGATCCCCGCATCTCGCTGAGTTGGCCGGGCGAATCGCGGAAAGCGTGGCCGGCTATTTCCTGGGCACGATCGTCAATCTCGGCGTCACTCATTTTCCCGAACGCGGCGCCGAACCGGAGGTCGATTTTATTCTTACCGTCGGCGAGCAGCGGATTCCCTTGGAAGTCAAGTACCGCCGGCAGATCGATTTCAAAGACACACTTGGCTTGCGTGCTTTTCTGGAAAAGTCACACTACAACGCGCCTTTCGGCCTTCTGATCACGCTCGGCGAGCAGGTGGTGACAGACGATCCGCGCATCATCTCGCTGCCGCTTTCGACGCTACTTCTGTTGAAGTGAGGGAGTGTCGTCGTGGAAGTGGCAGGGCTATCGCGCCGGGGCCGGATCAGTCATCGCGAAATAATCGAACAAGGAGCTGCATTCATGCGATCGTTCTTTCTTCTTCCCGTTGCCCTGCTCGCCCTGCTGGCGTGCCAAGACGGAAACCCGCCGCGCCAGCCTGAGACAGAATCCGGTGGCGCCATTGCAGCGCGCGAGAGCACGCCCTCGGCGCCGGAAGTGCGCGTACCTGACGAAGCTGCAGCGCAAACCCTGCTGCAGCTTCAGGAAAAAGTGATGCAACAGCCGGAGGAAATTGCAGCGCGCCGCGAGTTGGGCACGCGCGCAATGGATGCCGCCAGCGGCACGCTGTGGACCGTCGGCCGCGGCAAGATTCCACCCGGTGAAAGTCTTGCGGCCGTGGCGCAAAGCAAAGCCCGGCAAGCCGCGCTGCTGGACGCCAGCCGCTGGGCCGCCTATCTTTTGGAGTGGCAAAAGAATGATTATGCCACTGCTTTCGGTTCACTGCAAGGCGCCGTCCCCAGCGGCACAATTGTTCGGGAGACGATGACGGACTCCCTGTGTACCGTGCTGGTGAAAACCCCTCTGCCCAAGTAGTCACGCTGCTGTCCGGCATTCTTCCGGGCAAACGCACAGCCGCCGGAAGTGAGCCTCTGATGGAACTCAAACTCACGCGCTCGCTCATTCGCCCGTGGCAATCAGGCGACGCTGCAGCGCTGGCCCAGCACGCCAACAATCGCAAGATCTGGCGCAACGTGCGCGATCGCTTCCCCCATCCCTACACGCTGGCCGATGCCGAGGCGTGGATCGCATTTGCCGGCGCCCAAGATCCCTGCACCAATTTCGCGATCGTGGTGGCCGGCGAGGCCGCGGGCGGCATCGGCTTCGTGTTGAAGGATGATGTCGATCGCCGCTCTGCCGAGCTCGGCTACTGGCTGGGTGAAGCGTTGTGGGGTCGCGGCATCGCCAGCGAGGCGGTGAAAGCCATGACCGCATACATGTTCGAGAACTTTGATCTCTGCCGCATTCAGGCCACGGTGTTCGAGTGGAACAAGGCCTCGATGCGGGTGCTGGAAAAGGCGGGCTATGAATGCGAAGCGCGGCTGCGCTGCAGTGCCACCAAGGATGGGCAGACGATCGACGACTTCATCTATGCCGTGATTCGGCCGGATCGCATTCTCTCTCCCCCGCCGTGAAGCGCCAAAAGCGGAATTTCGGCCAAAACGGCAAAGCCAGTGTCCGTCCGCAGAAATTCCAACCTCGACTCAGCCGAAGTGTTCAGATTTTCGACCATCATGGCAGCGCCAGGGGGTTCCATGCAACGGCCAGGCCGTTGCGGGATCGTTTTGGAAAGGCCGTGAATTCGGAGGGACACGCGACACTCACACGGCCGGCTCATGCCATGACGCAAAGCAACCGTCACCCACTCACCGTACTGATCCTCGCACGCACAGGACTCGATCTCAAATGCCATCGCCGAATTTCATTTATCCTGCACGGTGTCGCTGCTCGCCGCCTTGGTTCGTTCTGGTGATCACGGTCTGCGCGCTGCCGCTGTCCGCGCAAACCCTCACGCATGGCCCGTTTGCCGGTGCGGTCACTTCACAATCGGCGCGCTTTTATGCGCGGGTGGCGCCCGCGGCGGAAGTGGCCATCCAGCTCGCCGCGACGCCGGATTTCAATTCCGCCCGCACGAGCGCAGCGGTGCGCACGGATTCCCTGCGGGATTATGCCGCGCTGCTCGAACTCTCCGGCCTGCAGCCCGATCAACGCTACTACTACCGCACGCTGGTCAACGGCCAGCCCGCCGGCGAAGTGCGCCGCTTCAAAACCTTTCCGCGGGAAGGCGAGCGCGTGCCGTTTCAGTTTGCGTTTGGCTCGTGCATTGTTGTGCGCCGGCAGCCGCAATCGGAGGACGGCCGCGTCTTCACGGTCATGAAGAATGATGATCTGCGATTTTTCCTGCAGATTGGCGACTGGTGCTATCCCGACACGACTGATTCACCGGCCCAGCCGCAACGGGTGTTCAGCGCCGACCTGCGCCGCGTGCAGGAGAGCTATCGCGCGAAGTATGACAGCTCGCACGCGCTGCAGCAAGTTTTGCGCACCACGCCGATCGACTATGTTTATGATGATCATGATTACCTGAATGACGATGCCTCGGCGCTGAGCTATCCGCGCAATGATTCCATGCGCACCATCACGGTGCCAGCGAGCGTGCGAGCGAACAACATCCGCGCCTATCAGGAGGCCTTCCCCGGCTATGCCCTGGCCAATCCGCAGGGCGGCATCTGGCATAAATTCTCCTGCGGCAACGCCGACTTCTTCATGCTGGACACGCGCGCACAGCGCAGTCCCAACCTCGAAGCCTTCGTGTACAATCCCGTGACTGACAGCATCGAGTTTGCGCCGGGGCCGCAGCATTCGATGCTGGCCGGCTATGCCGACCTGGCCGGGGAAAACCAAATGGACTGGCTGCTGCGGGAATTGCAGGCCTCAACCGCGGATTGGAAATTCATTGTCTCCACCGTGCCATTCAATCGCGGCTTGCGGCCGGTGATCGATCTCTCCGTGATGCTGCAAGACAGCATTCTCACGGTGCCGGGCTACGGCACCGGCTCGCTGCTGCGCATCGGTTTGGGAATCGCGGATAAATGGGTGGGCTTTCCGGCGGATCAGGAGCGGCTGCTGCAGTTCCTGGCCGAGCATGATATCAAGAACGTGATCGTGCTCAGCGGCGACACGCACACTGCGGCGATTGACGACGGCACAAATGCCGGACTGCCGGAGTTGATGGCGGGCGCGCTCGAACAATCCAACTCGCGGCTGGTGTTTCTGCTCGAATTGTTCCGTTTCAACATTTGGAACGGCGGCGGCCAGAATATCAGCAGCGGCAATTTCAACGACGCTTACGGCCGCGTCACGGTGCACGGTGCAGATTCGGTCCGGCTGGAGATCGTGGATGAATTCGGCGCGTTGGTGGCGGGCAGGACCATTCGCGCCGCGGCTGCCAGTGCGGTCACGGCGCCCGGGGCGGTGCCGCGCGCGCCGGCCTTGCCGCAGATCTATCCGAATCCCTTTGCCCCGGCGCAAGCGCCATTTGCCGTGACCATTGCCTTCGCGCCCGCGCCTTCGGCCGCCGTCGAGGTGGCGATTTATGATCTCACCGGCCGCCGGATTTTGAGCCGCTCCCTGCCCGCCGGTGTGCGGCAGTTTCGCTGGCTGGGCCACGATGAAACCGGCGGGCCGGCAGCCAGTGGCCTTTATTTCGTGCGCGTGAAAGTCACCGAGGCGCAGGGCCGCCGCCACTTTGCCACGCAGAAGCTTCTGCTGTTGCGCTGAAATATCTCCGGCCTGTATCCTTCCAGCGGCGCAAAGCCGCCTGGCTCGCGCGCCGCCATCCTCTCGCTGCCGGTTTTCTTCGCCGGGCGATTTACCGGCGCTCGTTCGCGCCCGCTGCCTGCTCTTGCTGAAACGTCTCGAACATCTTCACAAAGGCCGGGCGATTGCGGCGTGCCTGTCGAAATTCGTCGGTATTGGTCGGCACGCGTTGAATCCAGTAAATCTCCCGCCTCTCCTCCGGCCAGGTCAGCACGAAGTTCTTGCCGGTCTGGTACATTTTCGCATTGGTCGCGGTGATGGTGCCTTCACTCGCGTCGATCACCAGCATTCTCTCGCCGTTGGAAAGCACCTCACCGGCGACCGCGCTCGGCCCGCTTTCCCGCAGCACCTGCGCCAGGTTGCCGGTGACAACCGCCAGCCGGCGCGCTTGCAGTTTGCCGTCTTCCAGGTAGAGCTGCTGATTCTTGAGCTGGAATCCATTTTTGGCCAGCTCGAGCGAATCCGCGTTGCTCTGCCAGCTCGAAATCATGTCTGCAAAGTCTTCCTTGAGCCTGGTTTCGCTTTCGGCGTCACTCGAGAGATTGTGATAGATCAGCGTCACCTCCGGCGGTTGATCGTTGCCAAAGAAACGGATGCGAACCTCCACGGCTTCGACAAAGAGACAGCCGTTCATCACCAGCAGAACCAGCGCCGCGACCAGCAAAATGGTCTTTTTCATGGGCGCACCTCCCTCTCGAGAAAGTTGGTGGATTGCTGAAAACCCATCCGGCTTTGACTACTGCCGTGAGCCGGCACGGTGGGATAATTCGCTTTCCCGGTTGATTTGCCCGGCGTGATATCCGGCGGTTCAGAGCTGCCTCGCTGGATGACACGCCGGGCGGCGCGTCTCCTGAGAGCAAAACGCTCAGGTTTGTGCATTGGCCGGCGTGAGCCATATCGGATTGGTCAAGGCGCGGCAACTGGTGCTTTGCTCGGGCAGCAGCGACACACGCTCGGTACGCGCTTCCGCGCGCAAGTAAATGTCACGCTCGACGCGCGGCAACGCGATTTCTGCCTGATAGTGAAACGTTCGAGCCGCCGGCTGCGCCTCATGAATAATCTCCTCCTTCCGTCGCGCCGGGTCACCCCGCCAAATTCGCACCTGCACCAATCTGCCGAATTCTTCCGTGCTCACCGCCGAAATTTGAACCCTGCCGGCTTCTGCCGGCATGCAATCACCCAGACGGGCTTGTTTGCCCATGGCATTCGTTACGCGCAAATCGAGCAACGGGCCAGTGGTGATGCAGGCGCGGCCGTGACGCAACGCCGCCAGCAGGGAATCGAGCTGCAGGCCGCCCTCGAGCAGGGCGGCGGTGCGCACACTGCCGAAGAGATGGCGGTGATGCTCCACCATTTTCACAAAGGGGAATGAAATCTGGCGAAAGCGGTTGAAGTTGCCGTGGGCATCACTGCCGGCAATGGTGTGGACGCGCCGGCCGGCCAGCAGCAGCTCGCGCCACTGTTGCATGCCCTGTTCTTCCCAAAGTCTGCCGCCGTTCCAAAACTGCAGGCCATTCAAGCGCGCATGCGCGAAGTCCGCCTCCGCCCAATGTCCGCGGCCGAGCAGCACCCTCTCCAGCAGGGGCGGCGGCACGGCGGGATGCGCGGCAAACGCGAGCGCGCCGGCCTCGAGCTGAGCCAGCACCTCCGCGATGGTGTGATCGGGCCGGGTGCGCAGCCAGCGTTCGGCGCTGTCGCCGCTGCCGCGAATGAAGCGGGAATGATTGAGAATGAGAAAATGCACGTTGCGGCCGGCGGCGTTGCCGCAGGAAACCTCCTCACCGGGAATGATGACAAAACCGGAGGCAGCGGCATTGAGGGCATGAATCTCTTCCTGCAGCCTGCGCCATTTGCGCAGCGCCGGATCATTGTGCAGGTAATCATCGGGGAAGTCATCGAGATCGTAGGAATGATCGGTGGCGGCGCAAAAGGACAAGCCCATGGCCTGGCCGAGCGCAGCATAGGCGCCGGCGGGCGCGCCGAATTCGACCTGGTCGCTGGTGGCATCGGTGTGGCAATGCAGATCGCCCTGGCAAAAGCCCGGCAGCGCGGGAAGCGGCTCCTCCGCGAGCAGCAGTTGCAACGGCGCATGGCGCGTGCCGACATAATTGTCATTCACACAATGAAACTGCCGGCCGCCAATGCGATATTCGATGGTGACGTTGACTCGCGCCAGTCCCCGTGCCCCGGCCGGCAGAACAACCGGCACAACCCGCCACCATATCGGCGCCGTGATGATTTCGTTGAAGGTGATCTGGTGCGTGACGGGCTTGCTGGAATCGGCTGCGGGCGTGGCGGGCTGCAGCGTGATGGTGAGGGATCGCAGCTCGCAGGGAAAGCGGCCGGCATCTTTGACGATCAACAAAACCGGCAGCGGCGTGTGCGGCTCGAGCCGCTGCGGCACATCCGCGAGAATTTCGGGCTGGCGGCGATACAGCCGGCTGGGGGTGAATTTGAAGCGATAGTGAATTTCGGCATAGAGGAAAAACAGCAGAGCGGCCGGCAGGGTCATCCCGTCAAGGTCGAAGCCAGCGGCCGCGGCCAGGCTCCCAAAGCTGATCAGGTTGGGCATGTCATCTCAATCGTTGCAAAGCACCACCAGGCAGGCGGCAGTTCTCAGGGCGCGGACTCGGGCAAGTCTTCCACGCTTCTGATTTGGCCGCGCACATTCCAGCGATAACGCACGCCCTTCCAATGAACCG
The DNA here is from genome assembly GCA_037445455.1 of bacterium. GTDB lineage: Bacteria > Zhuqueibacterota > Zhuqueibacteria > Zhuqueibacterales > Zhuqueibacteraceae > Coneutiohabitans. The sequence goes on from JBBIKM010000105.1 coordinate 8,210, forward strand.
TTGCCGGCAACAGGATGGTGGGCGCCAGCGCGAAGCTGTAGAGAAAGAAATACAACTCGAAGAACAGAAAGCTGCGCAACAGCGGCCGGGCCCGCAGTGCGGTGGCGCAACGCCACAGCAGAATGAAGTCACTGCCGAGCTTGAGCAGCAGGCCGGCAGCCAGCAGCGCGGGGGCAAGAACGGCGGCGAGCACAAGCGCGAGCTGCACACTGAAGCCGACCACCATCAGGGATTTGGCGAGCAGGCCCATTTCCTTGCCGCCGGCCGCCCAGCGCTGGCGTTGGTGCAGAAACTCCCGCCAGGAGGGCGGCGGAAAGGAGTAAATCGCCGCGGCCGCCGCCAGCGGAAAACGCACCTGCCACGCGGTCTCGCGGACGATCTTCTGCATCAGCGCAAAATCTTCGATGATGGTGAAACCGATGGCCCGATAGCCGCCGACTTGCTCATAGGCCCGGCGGCGAAAGCCAAAGTTGTTGCCGAGAATCGAAACCGGTTTGCCCCAGCCTGCAGCGCCGGCGCCGATGGTCAGCAGGAACATCCAGTCGAGCGTTTGCACGCGGCCGCACAGATGATCTGTTGCCTGCGCCGGCCGCAGTGTGTGAAACGGGCTGAGCAAAGTGAAGCCGCCAACCAGGCCGGTCTGCGGGGTAAAATGTCGGACCATGGCCGCCACCCAGGTGGGCGGCACCAGGCAGTCGGCGTCTGTCACCAGAATGATCTCGCCGGTTGCGTGCGCCAGCCCCTGACAGAGCGCGCTGGCTTTGCCGGACATGCCCGCCAGCCGCCGGGTGAGCGAAAGCACGCGCACGTTGGAGTGGCGCTGCGCAAAGCTGGCCGCAATCTGCCGGGTTTGATCCGTCGAGCGGTCGTCGATCACCATGATTTCGAGCTGCGCGGCGGGATAGGTGGACTGCACCAACGCTTGCAGACAGGCGGCGAGATGCCCTTCTTCATTGCGCGCGGCGACCAGGACGCTCACGCGTGGCCGGGCCGCCTGATCCGAATTGTCTTGTTCGGCGCCGGCACGCGCTGTGCCAGCCAGGAGAAGCAGCGAGGCCAGGGCATACAGTCCAAACAGGCAGAGCAAAGTGATTTCGATTCCAGTCATGCAGGCGTCTTGTGCAAAGCCGCAGTTCTCCGCAGATATGCCGGTCAGCAACGGCAGGCTTCAACAGGATGGAACGTGAGTTCGGTCATTGGTCAGCCCCAGCCATGCCATGGCCCGGGCAGCTTGGGGCGGCACCACCAGAGATCAGGATGATGCCAATTACTGTGAGATTTCGCGCCTTTTCCGCAAAGAGCAAGAGGGAGCAAGGCATTGAGCAAGAAGAGAATCCTGTCAATTACGGCAATCGTGTCGGGGAAGACGGCAATCTTGGGAGTGCCGGCATTTCTCTTCAAACGTCCGTCCGAAAACATCACCACCCGGTTGCATCGTCATCAACAGAAGTGAGTTGTATTCGGCTGGTGTGCGTCTTGGCGTCCCGCGCCCGGCCGTTTTCCTCCCTTGCAAGCAGGTGCAAAAAGATGTTATTGCCGCGCCACCGCCCGGCGCAAGGCCTGCACTTCCGCGGCGGTGAGTTCCCGCCATTCACCCGCGGCCAGGTCGCCGAGGTGCAGCGGGCCAATGCGAACGCGCTGCAGGCGCAGAACCTGGCTGCCCACCGCGGCAAACATGCGCCGCACCTGCCGGTTTTTCCCTTCGTGAATGGTGATGCGCAGCCAGCGGCCGGCGTGATGATCCGGTTCGTATTCGACCTTGGCTGGCAGCGTCATGCGGCCGTCCAGCAGAATGCCCTGCTCCAACCGCCGCAGCCCGGCCTCCGGCGGCAGTCGATGCACTTGCACTCGATAGACCTTCTCGACGTGGCTGGTTGGACTCGCGAGGGCATCTGCCAGGGGCCCGTCATTGGTGAAGAGCAGCAGGCCTTCTGAATCCAAATCCAGGCGGCCCACAGGAAAGAGCCAGTCGCGGGCAGGCGCCGTGCCTGAAGGTTTGCCGAGTCTGCTTTGCGCCATGGGCATCAAATCGAAAACCGTCGGCCGGCCGAAGGAATCGCGGCGTGTGGTGACATAGCCTGCTGGTTTGTGCAGCATGAAATAGCGCAACGGTTGGGTTGCGCTGAGCGGCTTGCCGTCGAATACGATTTGATCCTCGCCGAGCGTGATCCAGTACAGACTGTTACGCGCGGTTTTGCCATTGACCTGCACGCGGCCGGCGCGAATGGCGCGCCGTGCTTCCTGGCGTGAGCACAGCCCGAATTTGGACAGCGCGCGCACGAGCATGACCCGCTGCTTTTTGGGTGTCTCTTGCCGGTGAGTGTGGGCAGAATCCATCGCAAACTGAAGGAATAGAATTTCATTCCCGGCGCGCAGGCCGGGCCGTGATTGTTCGATGCAAACAGCAGAGAAGACAGGCGCGCGGCGCATCATCCCTCAGTTATTGGCGGCATCATATTGCTCAGCAGCGGTTGTACCCTTGCTCTGGGCGCCTGGAGCCGGGCGTCGTGACGGCACGGCACAGCCGTGGCCGATCATCCCCACCTACATATCTGATGCCTTACCGCGGCACCTTACTGGCTGCCCACGGTCGCCGGTTGCTGGACGGCCGTGGTCGCAGCAAAGCTCTGCCCGCGCCAGGTGAATTTTGCAAAGGGTGCGCGCGTGGCAAAATAGACCACATAAAACGGGTGCAACAGAGCAGCGGGGAGAAAATATTGCAACAGGTTTTCCTCCTTGAACCAGGCGGCCGCGCGGCGCAAGAAGAGAAATTCACAGCCCGCTTTGACGCTGCCGCAGGCCAGCGTCGCGAGGAATACCGCATTTATTCCCAGCAAAACGGACAGCAGGCCGGCGACGAGCAGGAGGTTGAGCAAGTAGACGGCGGCCAGGCCCAGCGTCACGCCGGTCCGGTAGTGGCGCCCTTTGGAAGCATAGCGCGTCCGCTGCGATTGAAACTCCTGCCAGGAAGCGGGCGGCCGCACTGCCGTTTGAATGGCGGGATGGCCGGCGTAGGCGATGCGGCCGGCATGGTGATCGTGCATCTTGTGCAGCAGGAGATCATCATCACCGGAAATGAAATGGGCGATGCCTGCGAAACCATCGATCGCGAGATAAGCGGCGCGGCGATAAGCGAAATTGCTGCCGGTGCAGGTCAGCGGCCGGCCTGCGCCAATGCTGGCGGCGGCCACGGCCGCCAGCGAAAAATACTCCAACGCCAGAATGTTCTGCAGCAGCGTGGTGCGGGGATGGTAGGGCGAATAGCCGCAGACCATCACCACACCGGGGCGGAATTGCGCCGCCATTTCAGTCACCCAGGTTGGGCCGGCGCGCGCGTCGGCATCGGTGAGCAGAATGATTTCGCCGTGTGCCTGGCGGATGGCGTGATCCAGGGCGCGCTTCTTGGGCGCGAAATCCGGCCGGGTGTCGTGCATGCGCAAGTGGCGGGCGTGCGGGTGTTGCGCGGCAAAGGCCGCCATTAGTGCACCGGTGCCGTCGCTGGACCGGTCATCGACCAGGTAAATTTGCAGCCGCTCCGCCGGATAGTCCTGCCGGCTGAGATCGGCCAGCAACTGCGGCAGATGCGCTTCTTCATTGCGGGCGCAAACGATCACGGTGACAGTAGGCGGAAGCGCCGGTGAGGATGGCGCATGACGCTCGTGACGGTGGCTTTGTTGCGCCTTGCGCAGTCCCTGCGTCAGCCAGAGCAACGCACAGACATAGCCGAGGGTCAGGAAGGCGAGCACTGCAATGGCGGCAACGAGCATGGCGAAGTGTGGAGCAGATACAAGGTGCGAGTCTTGCAACGGCGCGCAACTCGAAACGGCCGGCGCGGCGTGCGCCGTTGGCATGGTTCGCGCGCGGCTGCAGCACACGGGCCGGCGATCTGACAGGAACAGTCGCAATCAGGAGCCGGCGGCTTCTTTGATCCTGCCGACCACGAGGGTCACATCATCGGCAAAGCCTTTCTTGCCGGTGAAATCGCGCAAGGCCAGGCGCACATGCCGGATCAAGTCCTGCGGCGGGGCATGGCGAAACTGCGCTGCGATTTGCGCCAGCCGTTCTTCGCCGAACTCCTCCTGCGTTTGATTCATTGCCTCGGTGATGCCATCGGTGTACAGCACGATGGCGTCCTGTGGCGCAAGCGCGACCGTTTCCTCGCGATAGTCAAAACTCTCTGCCAGGCCGATGGCAGCGCCGGTGGGGTGCAGCCATTGCCGCGGCGGTTCGGCTTGCTCCCGGCCGCGCAGCAGCAACGGCGGATTGTGGCCGGCGTTGCAGTATGTCAGCGCACGGCGGTCGGCCGCGAAGCGCGCCAGAAAGATGGTGATGAATTTGATCAAATGCACGTTGTGGCAGAACAGCCGGTTCAGCCGCCTGACCACTGCCGCCGGTCCGTCGCTCTCCGGCACGAGAATGCGCAAGGCTGCTTGCAGATTGGCCATCAACATGCTGGCAGGCACGCCCTTGCCCATGACATCGGCAATCGCCAGACCGGGCGCGCCGTCGCGGAAGTGAAAGAAATCGAAATAGTCTCCGCCGACAATGGCCGCGGGCTGGCTGAAGGCCGCGAGTTGCAGGCCGGGAATCTGTGGAATCTCCTGGGGCAGCAGCGCCTTCTGCACTTTGTGGGAAAGTTCGAGTTCGGCTTCGAGCTCGCGGCGTTGTTCGTCGGAGTAGTGATCGATGCACACACAGGCGGTGAAGTCCATCTCCAGCCGGTCGGCTTCGATGTATTGGTGACAGACTTCGCACAGGCCGAGGGTTTGATTATCGGCCTTGGCGAGCGCTTCTTCCAGGCGCTGGAGATGCGCCTGTACCGAGGTTTCCTCGAGCGGGCCGACGCGGATTTTCTTCTTGGCGCTGGGCGCGGCCTGCCACCATTCCAGCAGGTTTTGGCGCTGGCGCTGCAGGTTGGCGCGGATGCGCTGCAGAATGCGGGTGTCCATGTTGTCCTCCGTCGGTTGAGATGTGACGGGGAGTCATACGCAGACGTATGCCCCTTGTTCCTCCTGCTGGGCACCCTCGAGCCCGAACGCTGCTCTGTCAGCCAGAGCCGCTTCAGCCTTTACGCCAGGGCATGGTCCGGGCCTGGCTGGTGTGGCCGGGATTCTGGGTGTTGGAACCGCGAAGAACTCAAAAGACTGTCGACTATCCCTTGTCTCACCGACTCTGAGACACAGCACTCGGTATTCAAGCATTCGATCAGAATGAGATTGGCCTTGAGAAAAGCGATCAACTCAGTGGCAACGAGTTTGGAGTCGTAGTTGAAGGCCACCGCAAATGAATGGGCTTTGGCGTTTTCAAATGCGTAATCCCAATTTAGCGTGCTGTGAATGGCCGCAGTGCCGATGAGTTCATAGGCAATTCCAACCGCCAGCTCAGACGCCAGTTCCCGCGCTTGCGTGAGGAGGCTGCGCTGGTTTGACTCCCTGACGAGAAGAATCTGCAGGGTGTGATCCAGGATTTTGAAAAGCGCCAACGCCCGGTTGATCGGCTGCGGATAGGGTGAAGAGGCCTTCACGACTTCGTTGCTTGCTTCCAGGTACTTCATTACGGTGGTGTTCAGTCCGATGGCTTGGCATTTCTGATCGATGAGCAGCAGCAACTGGCTCGCGTCATCCAGCATTTCTGCAGTCAGCAGAAAAATCTCGCGCCAGCGATCGTCGGTCAGGTGATGTTCGACCAGTCTTTGAATGGTTCCCTTGGCGGCGTTGTCGACGAGGTATCTTGCCGTGAAATACTCCTGAAAGGTCAAATGGGCGAAGGAATAAATGCGACTGGCCCGTTCAACAAAAATACCGTGCTGTGCTTCAATTTCCTTGAGCAATGCTTCGCCATCCGGTTCGGGGGCCTCCCGCCTGACGCGTGGCAGACGTCTGATGAAATCGAGTATCCAGAGTTCCAGGTTGCGCTGCGCGAAAAAGTATTCATCGTTTTCAAATGCCGCTGCAGCAATTCTCGCAAACAGGGATTCTTTGCGCATGGCGGTGAGACCGCGATACAGTATTTCATCCCGTTTGATTCGCCTGCTGCTGTCCCATTTTTTCAGGAATGCGTGAATGGCCTCCCGGTAAAGCTCCGCCCGGTTCTGCGGAAAATCCATGGCTTCATTGAAGGACAGGCACAGCAACGTCAGCAACAGGGGATTTGTCCCCAGTTCCTGGATGCGCCGGTTCTCATTCAATTTTCGCCAGCATTGCTCAACAACCTCCGGTTCTCCTCTGAACCAATTGTGGACAAAGTTTCGCATTTGCGTTTCGTTGAAATCTGCGATCTCAACGTCGGTGAACTTGTCAAACCAATGGTTGTACGCCGCAATTCTGCAACTCAAAACGATCTGGTTGTTGCTGTATTTTTCAGTGAAATCATAAATTTCCTTGATGACTTCATCTCTTCTTTCGGTATTCACTTCGTCCAGGCCATCCAGGAGAATCTGGCATTTGCCCCGGTTCAGAATTCGGGTGACAAAGGGCACCGCATTGGGCAAATGGCAGAGGTCAAACTGGGAATTGATGAATTCAAAGAGCGTCTTGCCGGAATCGGCAAAATCACGGATTCCAACAAAAATGGGCAGGCGTTTTTGTTTGAGTCTGCCATCCAGACTCTGCAGGGCCAGGAACTTCAGAAAGGTAGTCTTGCCTGAACCCGGCTTGCCCAGGACAATGAACTTGGCCAGTTCATTGGCAACCGCGAGGCCATCCATCGTTTTGATTGCAGTCCCGAAGCTGCGGCGGTTGCATTCAAACTGGCTGCGCAGGTCATCAATGGAGATTCGCTGCCGCGCGGTGATCTTTTCGAGAACGTTCACCCTGACAAAAACCTCGCGCAACGGCAGGGGTTTGTCCATGCCAAAAACACGGACGGTATTGTAGCGTTCTTCCAAATGAGCGGCATAGCGCCTGGCAGCGGCGCCGGTGTAATCCAGCTCCTTGTTTTTCTCAATCAGCCACTGCCCGGCTTTGGCTGCTTCCTTGAAAATGGCCGCGAGAACGTCGTCGATCATTGCGTCTCTTCCACCATTCTTGCGTAATGCCTTGCAAAGCAGAAATCGGGGATGCACGAAGCCATTCGTTGGCGCCCGGTGGAGAATCGTTCGTGTATTAATGCGTACCTGCGCCGGAAGCAGGCAGAAAACCTTCTGGCAACTCGAGCAGCAACCTGGTTCCCCTCACACCGCCTCGCCGCCGGCTTGCACCCAACTGTGGTAACCGCGCGCGAGATGAATGACCTGAAAGCCCTGGCGCTCCAACAGCGCGGCTGCGGGCCGGGAACGCGAGCCGACCTGGCAATGCACCAGCACCGGCTTTTGCCGGGGAATCTCCTCGAGATGGCCGAGCAAGCGCGTATGTGCGATGTTTACCGCGCCCGGCAAATGGCCGAGTTCGTATTCGAAGCCGGCGCGCACATCGAGCACGAACAAATCTTCCCGCGAGAGCAACTGCCGCAGTTCGGTTGCTTCGATTTCCCGGCTGGCAACCAGCTTGCCGCCGGACGCCGCCAGCGCGGCGAGCGTATCCGGCGTGGCATAGCCGGCGACTTCATCCAGGCCGATGCGAATGAGCGCCGTCACTGCGTCAGTCACGCGCTCCGCGGCAATGATCAAGTAGATTGGCACGCCCGGCAAAACATAGGAACCGGTGAGGGTGAGAAAGGCATTATTGAATGGTGCGTGCAAGGCGCCGGGGAGGTGGCCGGCGCGAAACTCCGCCCATGGCCGCGTGTCAATGATGGCGACTGCGCGACCGTCCAGGCGGCGCAGGGCTTGGGCATCCAATTTCTCGGGCATGGGCCGCCGGCCGAGCAGCGGCGGGCCAAGTTTGTTGTCACGTTTCATGCGCGCAAAATAGAAGGGCGGTTCACTCTGGCCCTGGAGAATCGCCGCGACAAAACGGCCTTCGTCGGTGGCATAGGCGAGCGAGGCGTTGTAGCGCTTTTCATAGCCGACCGTGGATTGCGGCACGGCGCCCAGCGCTTTGCCGCAGGCGCTGCCGGCGCCATGTCCCGGCCACAGTTGCAGATAATCGGGCAGCTTCTTGAATTCCTGCAGGGAATGATAGAGGGTGCGCGCGGACTTCTCCTTCATGCCGGCCTGGCCGGCCGCGGTTTCCAGCAAGTCCGGCCGGCCGACATCACCGACAAACACAAAATCGCCGGTGGCAATGCCCATGGGTTCGGTGGCGCCGCTGCCCAAGTCCGTCACCAAAAAACTCAGGTGTTCGGGCGTGTGGCCGGGTGTGTGCAAGGCTTGTATGAGAATGTTGCCGACTTTGAACGTGTCGCCGTGTTTGAGCAATTGATGGCGATAGCTGCCGCCGCCGGATTTGTGCTGCAGCCATTGATATTTCCAATCCGCGTCACCTTCATCGGAGAGGTAGAGCGTTGCGCCCGTCACCTCGGCAAGCTCGCGGCAGCCGGAAAGAAAATCCGCGTGAATGTGGGTTTCCGTGATGGCGGTGAGGCGCAGACCCTCCCGCGCCGCCGCGTCACGGTAGCGCTCGACATCGCGCTCGGGATCGATCACCAGCGCTTCGCCGGTGCGCTGGCAGCCGATCAAATACGCCGCCTGTGCCAACAGATCGTCGTACAGCAAACGAAACAACATGCTGCCTCCGATGATGAAATCATTTGGATTTGACCAGATCAGAAAACCATTTCGCCAGCGGCTCAAACACCAGACCAATCAAGACGCCGCCGTAAAAGTCTTTCACATGAAACGTGATCGGCAGCTCGGGCATTTCCATTGCGGTGAGACGGAAAAGAAAGACAGCCAGCAGTACCACCAGGCTGCCAACGCCGAGCGTCAGCCAGTGCGGCGGGTGGGCAACCGGCGCGGCTGCGGCACGGTATTTACTCCACAACCAGCGAAAGCCCATCACCAGGATCACGCCCAGTATCCCGCCCACCGCCACGGCCCACCAGGTGCTCAGCGGGCTCAGAAAAAAGGGCAGTTCGATCATGTGTTCCGGACGGTTGGCCTCGCCCACGACTTCGTACTTGAGGCGGATGGTGCCGCGATATTTCTGATGACGATAGAACAGAAGCTGCCAGGCCGCGCCCAGCCCCACGCCGGCCGCGCGAATCTGCAGCTCCTTGCTGCCATTGGGATCGAGATCAAAAGTGCCGTGCGCCACCGGCAACTCTCGCTGCCGGCTGCCGGCTGTCAATGCCCCTGGCAACTCGATTGTTGTGCTCAACACCGTCAAGTGGGAGCAGGAGGCATTGCGCACCAGCAGAGTGGCCAAGATTGGATCGGTGACGATCTCCATTGCCGGAGGGTCGAAATGCAGACACAGTGGCGGCAGCGCTTGCGGCCACAGGGGAGTGGCCAGCAGCAGCACCAACCACCCGCCGAGAAGTGCGGCCCGCCACTCATGTTTCCCGCAGCAGCGCCAAAACCACCTTGCGCTTGCTCCGCGCCATCGCGCGCATCCGCGGCACGGATTCGAATGCTTCCAGGAATTTCTGATAGGCCTGCCACCGCTCGCGATACTCGAGATCATTTTTGATGCGCTCCCGGATTCGTCGATCACTTCTTTCCACGCGAACAAAAGTGGGATACATTCGCAGACTTTCCTCCCAAAGCTCGAGCGAGCGCGGGCTGAAAAAATGAGCGGAGAGGGAGGAAGTCTCCTCGTAGGCATCCAGCAAGGCGCGGCGCTGCGCCGGCTGCTGGGCGGCCAGTCGTTTGTGAGCAATTCCCAGGACAAAGGTGACTGCGGGAATGCGATCGCGGTCACTGCCTTCTTTGCGCCACTTGTCCACCAAGCCGGCGCCCGGGCCCTTGCACCATTTTAGATAGCGGCGCGCAACGGTGATGGCCTCCTCCAAATAGGCCCTAGCCTCCCGCGCCGGCAGCCGGTCGGCGGCATGCATGCAGGCATCGATGTACTCGAACAGGAACCGCTCCTGCAACGCCAGTGAGGCCCGCTCGAATAGTTGCCCCTCGGCATGTTTTTGAAAACACGTGCGGAGGGCGGCGCGTGGGCTGTTTTCCTGCAGCAATTGCGCCGCTTTGGCGAGAACTTCCGCCAGATTTTTTTCATTCTGAGGTGTGGCCCAGGCCCGGGCCGGCGCCGTGGTCGTCAACACGAAGAACAGAGCCGCGGTCAACCGGGCCAACTGAAACGCGTGTCGCTGAAGTGCCAGTCGCGCCAGGGTTGGAGTAAAGAAGGGAAGCGAAATCACCGTCACCTGACCCCTGTGAAAGGTGAGCAGCTTGGTCGAAAATTTCGCCCAATATAGCCAAATCGCTCCGACAATGCAATTGCAGAGTTTCTGCCGGCGCGCGCGCCGGCATCGCCGATGGTTGCGGGAGAGTTAATTGGCGGGCTTCACGGCCGGCGCGGCTTATCGTCTGCTCGTTGAATCTTTACTCAGTTTCATGAAAAACCGGCCGCTTGCCATTCGCTGCGACATTGCTTCAGAGTGAAACAATTTTGCTGGCTTTGTCCGTTGTGAGGGGAAATTGCTAAATGAATGTTTCACCTGAAGCAGTCTCATAACAGGATTGTCACTCATGCAGTGGCACGTGCATTGCTTGCTGGCAAGCGGGTCAAAAAGAACGGCAACCCAACAAGGAAGGCAGTAAACGCTTAAGGATTAAGGATTTTTTCTCATGAATGGACTTCAGAGACTTCCGATGCGGTTATCCGAATATCTTTCCGAAAGCCTGATCCTGCTGGATTTGAACACCGAAAGCAAGCTGGACGCTTTCCGCGCCATGGTGTCGACGCTGGCGCACGAAAACATGATCAGCGAGCCCCACACCTTCCTCAAGGAAGTGATTGCCCGCGAAGAGATCGAACCGACCTGTGTCGGACACGGTATTGCACTACCCCATGCCCGCACGCAATGCGTCGATCGTCCTGTCATCATTATGGCGCGTACCAAACGCGGCATTCCCTTTACACCCATTCCAAAAGATCGGGTTCATCTGATCTTCATGATGGGCACGCCGGCCGACGCCCCCAACCTTTATCTGCAACTGCTTTCTCAGCTTTGTCGCCTCCTTCATAACCGCGCCTTTCGCGAACAACTCTTGACCGCCACCACTTCCCAGGAAGTTCTGCAACTTTTGAGTCAAGAGCCGGAGTGCGCGAGCCTGAGCCTGGCCGCGGCTTGATTCGGTTGAGCCGGGACAGCGCTGTTCTCGTAAGAATCCTCTCCGCGGCTCGCTCCAACCCAGGTTGAACGACATCCTGCCGGGCTCTTCTCTGTCACACAACGTGCAAACCGCCCAGGGCGCTTGCTTCCGTGGCCTGCATAAGTCGAATAAGACGGGCGCTTGCTCCTGACAAAGCGCCCGGGCGGTGAGGGCATGGCAGGATTCCTCCCCCCCTCTCATTCAAGCTTCCGTCATCGCGCCGCCCAGCCGCAGGAGATCAAGCGCGCCAGACCTCTTTGTGCTGCGGGCCTGCGATTCATTCAAATTCCCGGAGCGCGTGCCTGTCATCTTTCGTGCAGATGGCCGTAAAGTGAGCGGTGAAGGCCGCAATATCAGCGCGGCAAAAAATCGCCTTCCCCGCCCATCCCACGCTTGAACTTTCCCCAAATTATGCTAAATTGCGCGCTCAGACCAACGCATCCGTTGCCGGAGAATGAAATATGACGATTTTGCAGAAATGCCGCGGCTGGTGGCTGTTCCTGCTCTTCCCCCTTGCCAACCTTCTGGCCCAGCCGCTGCCCCGCCCGCCGATTGATTGGACCACCTACGATTACATGCCCGGCCATCAGGTTTTGTTTTTCGACGATTTTTCCGGCGACCGGCCCGGTGAGCCGCCCGGCGCCTGGTCCGTGCTGCCACAGAACGCCAAAGTGCGCGTGCTCGAAGTCAACAAACAATTCTGGCTGCATGCGCAGGAACAAGCAACGCTCGTTCCGCTCGAGCTCAAGCTGCCACCGCAGTTCACCGTCGAGATGGATTTCAACGTCACGCTGCAAGGGTACAGCGGCCGCTACCGGCTGGATTTCATCGGCGCGACGGAAGAAGACTGGCTCTCGCGCACGCTTGAGCCGCCTTCCTTTTTCTTCAGCATGTCTTCCGGCCTGACCTCGGAAAAGAACATCGATCTCACCAACGGCCCGCACCATCTCGCCGTGCAGGTGGACGGCAGCAGCCTGAAATGTTATGTGGACGACGAGCGCGTCATCAATATTCCCAAGAGCAGCGATTTCAAAGCCGGCCGTCTGG
>JBBIKM010000106.1:0-20393 GCA_037445455.1 bacterium
GATCCGCGCAAAACACTCGGCCGCGAGGAATTGGTGCGGCGCATCATCGACTATGTCGCCGGCGCGCAATCCACCATTCGCGCGCAGATTCGCGCCATGGGCTCGAGCTGCGACTGGTCGCGCGAGCGCTACACCATGGACGCCGCGCTGTCGCGCTGCGTCACCGCGGTGTTCAGCCGCATGTTCCGCGACGGCTTGATCTACCGCGGACCGCGCATCGTCAACTGGGATCCGGCGCTGCAAACCACGGTGTCGGATGATGAGATTGATCACGTCGAGCGCGAGGCGAAATTCTACACCATGCGCTACGGTCCGTTTCTGGTGGGCACCAGCCGGCCGGAAACCAAACTCGGCGATACCGCGGTGGCGGTGCATCCGGAGGACCCGCGCTGGCAGGCCTATATCGGCCAGACCATCGCCGTGCCGTGGCCCAAGGGGCCGACCATCACCGTCAAAGTGGTGGCGGATGCCGAATTCGTCGATCCCGAAACCGGCACCGGCGCGCTGGGCGTGACCCCCGGCCACAGCCAGGTCGATTTCGAGATTGCGCGCAAACACAGCCTGCCGCTGATTCAGGTGATCGGCGAAGACGGCCGCATGACCGAGGCCGCGGGGCCTTACGCCGGCATGACCGTGCTGGAATGCCGCGAAGCGTTCGTGCGCGATTTGCAGGAAGCCGGGCTGATGGCCAGGATCGAAACCTACACCCAACCCATCTCGATTTGCCATCGCTCGAAGCAGCCCATCGAGCCGTTGCCCAAGGCGCAATGGTTCATCGATGTCAACAAGCCGGCGGTGCCCTGGCGCGGCAAACTGCTCAGCCTGAAGCAGGTGATGAAATCCGTGGTGGAATCCGGCGAGATTCGCATCGTGCCGGATCATGAAGAGAAAAAATATTATCACTGGATTGACAACCTGCGCGACTGGTGCATCTCCCGGCAGATTTGGTGGGGCCATCGCATTCCGGCATGGTATCGCGGGCCGGAAGAGTTCTACGTTGGCCATCGCCCGCCACAGGGCGAGGGCTGGGTGCAGGATCCGGACACGCTCGACACCTGGTTCTCCTCGGCATTGTGGACGTGGAGCACGCTGGTCGATCCCAAGCGCGCGGCCGATCCGCAGCTCGACCTCAAGCAGATCCTGGCCGCCAGTCCGGATTTCCAGCGGTTCCATCCCACTTCCGTAATGGAAACCGGCTGGGACATTCTGTTCTTCTGGGTGGCGCGCATGATTCTGATGACCACTTACGTCACCGGCCAGGTGCCTTTTCGCGTGGTCTATTTGCACGGCATGGTGCTGGACAAAGACGGCGAGAAGATGTCCAAGACCAAGCCGGAGACCAGCATCGATCCGCTCGATGTGATTCGCGAAGACGGCGCTGATCCGCTGCGGCTGGCGATGGTGTTGAGCAGCTCCGCCGGCCGGGACACGCGCCTCTCCAAAGAACAGATCACCGCCTGCAAGCGGCTGGTCAACAAAATCTGGAACGCCGCCAAACTGGTGGAGCGCAGCCTCGCTGCGGCACCAGCCACGGAGGGAACGCCCGCCCAGGCGGTGCATCCCGTGAACCGCTGGATGTTGATGCGGCTGAAGACGTTGATCACCACCGCCAACAATCGCCTCAGCGGCTATGCCTTTAACGATGCCGCCGAACACATACGCGCCTCGTTTTGGGGTGAATTCTGTGATTTCTACCTCGAAGCGATCAAACTCGAGTCGCTCAAGCAACTCGGCGAGACTGCGGCGGTGCTGCAGCACGCGTTCGATTGCTATTTGCGGCTGTTTCATCCGTTCATTCCATTCGTGACGGAGCAGGTGTGGCAGGAGCTGCGGCGGCCGGGGTACTTGATACGCGCGGCGTGGCCGGAGATCGAGGCCGCGCACGACTGGCCCGCGGAGGTCGAAGGCGTTGATGCCGTGGTGCGGCTGCTCACCGAGATTCGGCGGATTCGTTCGGAAAAGGAGATTCCGCCCAACGCCAAGGTCGATGTCTTGATTCAGCCGCGCCAGCATGCGCCAATCTTCGCAGCCTGCCGCGAAATCATTTCCCGGCTGGCGCGCACCACCGAGCCGGTGATCGAGAACGCGCCGCAGAGTTCCGCCACCGCCTTGCGCAATGCCGTGGTGGCGGTCGATGCCGCGTTCACGGTGGCAGTCAGCCTGAGCCAGGCCGATCTCGCAGTCGAACGCACCCGCCTGGCCAGGCAACTCGAGACCGAGCAGCAGCGACTGGCGCGCCTCGAGCAAAAGCTGAAGGATGAACGCTTCCTGCAGCAGGCCAGGCCCGAGTTTATCCAATCCACCAAAGCGGAAGCCGCCAAAATCGGCGCCACCATCGCTTCGCTGCGAGAGAGGCTGGACTCACTGGCCTGACCGCCGCGCGATCATTCACAAAATTTGAACCCGGAGAAAGCGGCGATCTTATTCTCGCATGACGCATGCGAGGCGGGATCAATAAAACCGATTCGTGATGACTGACAGGATTAAAATGCACAAGCGATCGTATGCTGTTCTCTTGACCGGAATTCTCGCCACGAGTCTTCTTGCCACGTCGGCCACGTTCAAGACCTTCTCGACGCAGGAACAATTGGAAAAGGGCAAAGTGCAGGGCATCGCGATCACCGCGCAGGGCCAGCTTATGCTGGCGCCCGCGGTGCAGGAGCTTCACCGGCCCAGCCTGCCCGCGATTTGGTGCGCGGCCGCCGATCCGCAGGGCAACGTCTACCTCGGCGGCGGCAACCCCGCGCTGGTGTTGCGCCTCGCGGGCCGGCAAATGGCCGATACCGTCTTTGCCGGCAAGGAAGTCGCGGTGATGGCCATGACCTTTGCCGGTGACCGCCTCTACTTCGCCACCTCGCCGGACGGCCAGATCTACCGCTACACGCCCGGCGGCAAAGCGGAGCCGGTTTACCAGCCCAAGGCCAAATACGTGTGGGCACTCGAACCGGGTGCCGGGGGCCGCCTCTTCGCCGCAACGGGAGAGCCGGGCACGATACTGCAGATTTCGCCCACCGGTCAAGTCGAAACCTTCTTTGAATCCGATGAAACCCATTTGCGTTGCCTGCGGTGGGATGGCCGCGGCCAGGTGCTGTATGCCGGTTCAAGCGGCAATGGTTATCTCTATCGCCTGACCGCAGACAAGAAAGTTTCGGTGCTGTACGATGCGCCCTCCGCCGAGATTGTCGCCATCGCGTTGCACAACAACGGCGAGGTTTATCTCGCCGGCGCGGCGGCGGGTGTCATGCCGTTTCTGCCGGCGACGACGGCGCCCACCGCCGCGCCGTCCGCGGGCACGGAAGTGAGTGAAGAAGATGATGAAAACGTGATCATGATTCCTGCCAGCGGCGAGGTGACTGTTTCTGTCTCGGAGGAGTCCACGCCCGGCGGTGCCACGCCGGAGGCCGGGGTGGGCGCGATTTACCGCGTTTCTCCCAACGGCATCACGCGAACGTTGTGGTCCTCGCGCAGCGAACGTGTGCACGCCATGCTGATGACCACTGCCTATGCCACGAACGAGGAGAGTTTTCACCTGCTGGTCGGCACCGGGGACAAGGGCAAAGTCTTTCTGCTGAATGCCGAGGGCAGCCGTACCTTGCTGCTGGAATCCGAGGCCAGCCAGATCACCTCGGTCGGTCCGGAAGCGAAGGGTCAGATTGTTTTGACCATGGCCAATCCCGGCGTGGCCCAGTTGCTCGGGAAAGCCCGCCGCAGCCAGGGAGAATACTTGGCGGAAGTGATCGATGCCGGCGCGCCGGCGCAATGGGGCGCGGCCACCTGGCAGACGAACGCGGCTGCGGCCGTGAAGGTCTTCACGCGCAGCGGCAACACCGGCAAGCCGGACCGAACGTGGAGCGACTGGACGCCGGTGCCGGCCACGGACGCCAGTGGCGCGATTGCCAGCCCGGCCGGCCGTTTTCTGCAATGGAAGGTTGTACTCTCCGGCGGCAGCGAGCCGGCGGCCACGGTGCGGGATATGCGCATTTCATATTTGCAGGCGAACCTCGCGCCTGAGATCACGCAAATCAAAATCTATCCGGCGGGCGAAGCTTTTCCCGACGCGGCGCAGAATGCCAACGATCATGCTGCCGAAAGCAGCAGCGGCGAGGCCGGCTCCAGCACGCCGCCGGCCGGTCGCAAGACCAATCAAAAGGGCGCACAATCCTTCGGCTGGAAGGCGCGTGACGAGAACAAGGATCAGCTCGAGTTCCAATTGGAGATTCGCGCCAGCGGCGAGCAGTCCTGGCGCGAGCTGGCAAAGAAATATCGCGGCCAGGTTTATACCTTTGACAGCCAGTCGTTGCCTGACGGCGAGTATCTTGTGCGCGTCACGGCCAGCGACCGTCTGAGCAATCCACCGGCTTCGGCGCTCAGCGTGCAGAAAACCAGCGAAATGTTCCTGATCGACAACACGCCGCCGGCCGTGAGTGCGCTCACTTTCACCGCCACCGCGACCGGCCGCGTGGCCACCTTTCAAGCCAGCGATCGTCTTTCCCGATTGCACGAGGCATGGTACAGCCTGGATGCCGGGGAGTGGCAGCTTCTCTATCCGGTTGATCAGGTGGCGGACCAGTTGAGCGAGCGTTTTCAAATCCCATTGCCGGACGAAGCGCGCGGCAAGATGCTCGCGGTCAAAGTGACGGATGCCAACGGCAACGCCGGCTTCAGCAAAGCGGTTGTGCCCCAGTGATAAATCTCTGCGTCAGCAGATTCGATTCCATTCGAGCAGCAAAGGACCCTGATGATTGCGACCAACGAATTACAGCAGATCAAATCCCTCATTGATTCGCACCATCGCTTTATTCTCACCACGCACGTCAATCCGGACGGCGATGGCATCGGCTCGGAGATCGCGCTGGCGACCTATCTGCGCCATCTCGGCAAGGAAGTGCTGATTCTCAACCACAGCGAAACGCCCGACAATTGCGAGTTCCTCGATCCACTGGGAGACATTCAACTCTACCGGGCGGATTTGCACGAGCAGAGCGTGCGGGAAAGCGACGTCGTTTTTATTCTCGACATCAGCGATTGGAAGCGCCTGCGCGATTTGGGTGAGCTGCTGCGCACGCTCACACTGCCGAAAGTGTGCATCGATCACCACCCGGTCAATCAGCCCTTTGCCGATCTCGATGTCATCTACCCGCCCGCTTCTTCCACCGGCGAGTTGATTTACCGGCTGCTGGTCTATCTCGGCGCCAATCTGCGCGGCCGCATTGCCGAGGCGTTGTACACCGCGGTGATGACTGACACCGGTTCCTTCCGCTATTCCAACACCTCGCCGGAGGCGCACCGGGTGGCGGCGGAGTTGCTGGTGGCCGGCGCCAATCCGCATCAAATCTATCAGAACGTTTATGAGAATCAGCCGCCGCACAAGATGCGGCTGCTCGCCTACATTCTCAACAATCTGAAGTACGAGAAGGACGGCCGGCTGGTGTGGTTCGCGGTCAGCCAGGAGACCATGAAAGCCACCAACACCACGCCGCTCGACACCGAGGGCTTCGCCGATTTCCCGCGCACCATCCGCGGCGTTGAAATCTGCATCATGTTTTTGGAAACCAAGGACGGCAAGGCCAAGATCAGTTTTCGCTCGAAGGGGCGCATTGTGATCAACGGCCTGGCCAATCAGCTCGGCGGCGGCGGCCACCCATTTGCGGCCGGCGCGCTGGTGGACGGCGCGCTGAAGAACGTGATCCCGCAGGTGATCGAAGAGGCCAAGGCGTTGTTCTGAACGGCGCGTTTTGCAATTGTCACGGTGTCGGCGTCCTGCTGCAGATTCAGAGTGCCCGTGCCTGCTCCCTCGAGTCGGTCTTGCCGGGTGCCGGCCTCCGCTGAGATGCGGTGCGCCGTTTTCTCTGCCTGCAACGGAACCTTGCCACCGATGCCGGTGTCACCGCGCCATTGACCGCTCGCCCATTTCAGCCCACCCCCAGGTGAGCAAGGCTCGGAATCCGTTCCCGGTGGAGGCCTGATGCTGGTGCTGTTCAGCGTAATCGTGTTCTCCCTTGCGCCCCTGACGGTGTCCGCCCAAAGCGACTGGCGTTTCGGTTTTGAGTACAACGAAAACTGGCCGCTGTGGTCGCCGGGCTGGGCGCATCCGGCGCACGCGCAACTGCTCGCCAAGCTCGCGACGATCACACCCCGCGGCGCGATCAACGTGAACGGCATCGGCAGTTGGTCAGCGATCCAGCCTTCCGAATCGCACGAGTACAACTTCGCTGTGCCGGATTCCATCGTACGTCTGTTTCAGGCGCACGGCTTCGAATTGACCTGGTATTTGAACTGCGAGGCGCGCTGGGCCTGGGTGAATCCGAATCCCTCGCCCGCCGTGAGATTGGGCGCGAGCATGGCGCCCGCGCCGGACAAGGAAGATGACTGGCAGGCATATGTGCGGGCGGTGGTGGAACGCTATGATGGCGACGGAACGGATGACATGCCCGGCCTCACCCTTCCGATTCGCTTCTACCTCATGCCCGGGGAAGTCAAATTCGACAAGAGTGGCTTGGGCGATCAGGAGTCCCCGGCGCATTGGGCCGACACGATCGAAAATCTCCTGCGGCTGCATCGCCTCACGCATTCCGCCATTCGCGCCGCTGATCCCGGCGGCCATACCAAGCTGGTGGCAAGCAGCGCGGTGTTGTGGGACCTTTATGCTGATTTTCCCGACTACCCGGCCTTCGATTCCACCGATGGTCTCGTTTGGCGACGATTGCAAGGCGGCAGTTACCGGGGAGTCGGCCATGGCAGGGGCTGGAGCGATTTGAAAAAGTTGCTCGCCGGCCTGAGCGATGACCGCAACGGCATGGCGTGCGATTATCTTGGCTGGCATCCCCATTTCAGTTGGCGCGTCATCGATCAGGAATTCCGCCTGCTGCGCGCGCTTGCCGGCAGCAAGCCCATCTATGTCGATGACATGTGGTGCAACATTTTTGCCCAGGGCTACTCGGCTGGCTCGATTCCTGCAATACCCGGAGAGGCACAATTCAACGCGCCGCCGGCGGATCCGCCGGCACCGATTGCCTGGGTGCAGCGTCTCCACGGTGATTTTCCCAACTCACTGTTTCCCACCCTTGATCCGCATGAGGTGCTGCGGCAAAAATTGCAAATGGGGGACGCCGCCGCGTTGCGATGGTATGAAGCCAACGGCGCCCGGCAGTTGGTGAAATCCGTGGTGACGGCGCTTGGTGAGGGCGCAGAACGCGTTTCGATTTCCGGCAGCAATGATGTCGCGCCGTTGCGCACGCCTCCCTTTCAAGAAATCGGCTGGATCAATCTGTTGGGCACCCGCCAGGAGGGGTATCGCGAGAAACCGCAATTTTACACCTATCAGTTGCTGGCGGAGAAGCTGCGCAGCTTCACGGCTGCGACCCGTCTTGCCGTGAGCGCTGATCCGCGCACGCGCGTCTACAAATTCGAAAGGCAGGCCGGGCCGCTATACGTTTTGTGGAGTGAAACCGGGCCGGCGCCGCCGAATCTGAATTATGATCTGCCCACCGGCGAGACGGTGACTTTCGAAGTGGGCACTGCCAGGCTTGTGCGCACGCGCCTCATTACCTCCGTGGCGCAGCCGTTCGCCCGCGTTGATTCAATCACTGCTGAAAACCAGCGCGTGACACTGGTGCTTGGCCACGAACCGTTTCTGCTGGAGGAGATTCCCCTCACTGCGGCGCCGGCAACTCCGGTCACGAACACGCCTCGCGCCTTTGCGTTGCGGCAGAACATTCCCAATCCGTTTGACCAGGTCACGCGCATTGGCTTCAGCGTCAGACGCGCGGCGCCTGTGCGCCTGGAGCTTTTCGATCTCACCGGCCGGCGCATTCGTTTATTGTTCGAGGGCCGCAGGGCGCCGGCGGAATATGAAACAACCTGGGATGGCCGCGATGCCCGGGGTGCATTGGTGCCGCCCGGCGTTTATTTCTATCGGTTGACAGTGGCCGGCGAGCACGAGACCCGCAAGCTGATCAGGCTGCGGCCGCATTAAATCTTCGTAACAATGATCTTCCCGCTTGCAAATCAGCGCCAAAGCCGTATTTTGCGTGCCGGTTTGCTCCGGAAAGAATCATTCACTTCAAAATTTGCCGTTTGCAAGCCGGGATCACGAGGTCGCAACATGAGCGCAAGTCCGGCACGTTCCCGCAAAGTCACACCCCCGGGCGGTACGGGTACGCCCACCGCCCCGCTTCGCGCACAGCCCGCGCAATTTGGCCCGCAAAAAGCGCCGCCGTTGCTTTCCGCTTCCGCCCGCCACTATTGGCGTCTGGGTGTGCCGGAGCAGCTCGCCGTGCTGCTGGCTGAAAGCGGCGAAGCGATCATCAGCGCTGACAGCCAGGCTCGCATCGCCCTCCTCAGCCGGGGCGCGGAGAAGCTGCTGGGTTATCGCGCCGCGGATTTGTTCGGACAGCCGGTGTGGCAGCTCTGGCAACCGCGCAGCCGCGACCGGCGGCGCCTGCTTTCCCGCCTGCGCCGTGAGAACGGCAGCCTGCAGCATTTCGAAACCAGCGTGGTGCGCCGCGACGGGGTGCGCCTTCCCATCCGCGTATCGATTTCCTGCGGCTTCAATCCCAGCGGCTGGCCGGTGACATTTCTGGCGATTCTCCATGATCTTGCCGCGCAACGGGCCGCCGAGGCGCGGCTGCAACAGCGCCGCCAGGAACTGGAAAGCTACGTGCATCTTATTACCCACAGCCTGAAGACACCGCTGCTCTCGGTGCAGGGCTTCGCCGCGTTGCTGCGCGAGGAACTGGGCGCGCAGCTCAACAAGGAGCATGCCCACTTTCTCGACCGCATTCAACACAACGCCGCGGTGATGGAACGCCGCATCCTTGACTTGTTCGAATTTTCCCGCATCGGCGTCGCACCGGCGCAGCGCGAGTGGTTCGATCTCGGCGAAACCATTGCCGGCGTGCTCGAAGAGCTTGGCGTGATGGCGCATGCCGCGGCCGCGTCGGGCCCGTCCTCCTTTCCGGAGGCCGCAAGCTGGCTGGTGGTGCCGCCGCGCTGGCCGCGACTCTTCGCAGACCGCCAGGCCCTGCGTACCGTGTTTGAAAATCTGTTGAGCAATGCCCTCAAATACCGGCGGCCGGAAGTGCCGCTGCGCCTGGAAATTGGCTGGCAGGAGCAGCCGGCCGGCCATGAGTTCTGGGTGCGCGACAACGGCATGGGCATGCCGGCTGAGTTCCTCCCAAAGGCCTTCGAGTTGTTTCAGCGCAGCCCGCAAGCGCATCACATCGCCGGCACCGGCGCCGGGCTGGCAATTGTGCGGCGCCTGATCGAGAACCATCAGGGCACGGTGCGCCTGGAGTCCACGCCGGGCGCAGGCACAACCGTTTTTTTCACGCTGCCGAAGTTGGAAGTGCTGGTCGGGTGAGATGATTGGCGGGGGGAAACAGCGAGACGTCTCGTGGCAAAGCTCCCGCCCAAGGGCAGCAAGACTGAATCATTCGCTGTGCCAACCGGCGTTGACCGCGCGCATTCGTCTCCGCAAAGATTGCCGGGAGCATCGTCCTTCCTTCGATCCTTCCGAACCAGAATTATTGCCAGTTATCCTGGCGGAAATTTCTTGCCCAGGCTTTTGCCCGCTTTCTGCTGCCTCCCGGAAATGCGGCGGTGAGAGCGCACTGTGGGCGCGTGCTTGTAGGCAGAGCGGGCGGTGGCGGCGAGCTGCCGGAACGCCGGACCGAGCGGCGAGCGGCTGCGCCATACGAGCGCGATGGTCCGTTTGGGCGCCGGTTGCGCAAAGGGCCGGATCGCAAGCGCAGCGCGCCTGGCCTCGGTTGCCACCGCGATTTCGGGCAGCAGCGTTATGCCCGCGCCGCCGGCAACCATTTGCGCGAGTGTCGAGAGGCTGGTTGCCCGAAATTCAAGCTCATGAGCCTTTGCCTTCGCGCAAAGCGCCAGCGCCTGCTCCCGGAAACAGTGGCCATCATCGAGCAGGAGCACGTTGGCGCCCTTCAACTCTGCCGCCTTTGCAGGCGAAGACTTGGCCCCGAGCGGATGACCGACCGGCGTGGCGAGCACAAACGAGTCCGTTCCGATGATCTCGTGTTCAACATGACCAATGTGGGCTTCAAGCGCAAGGAGGGCACCGTCGAGCGTGCCGCTTTTGAGATTCTGCATCAGGGCGTCGGTCTTGTCTTCCGCCCACAGCACGGTGAGGCGCGGGTAGGCTTCACGCAGCGCGGCCGTCAACCGCGGCAGCAGGTACGGTGAGAGGGTCGAGATCACGCCGAGGCGCAGCATGCCGGAGAGCGGATCGACCGAGCGGTGCGCGAACTCCACCAAGTCGCCGGTTTCGCGCAATATGAGGCGGGCACGCTCGATGATCTTGCGGCCGGCGGCCGTGACCAGCACCCTCCGCCGATCGCGCTCGAACAGGCGCACGCCGAGCGCCTCTTCCATCTGCGCGAGCTGTGCGCTCAGAGACGGCTGTGAGACGTGGCAGCTTTCCGCGGCCTTGCGAAAGCTGAGCGAGTCGGCGACCGCCACGGCGTATTGCAACTGCCGCAACGTGAACGGAGGCGGCCCGAGGTTCATAGGCATAACCTATCACATTTATTCAAACAGTGTCTTGGACATATCAAGCTGGTGCCAGTATTTTGCAACTTTGAGCAACGCGAGCAACCGTCGCGATAAGCAGGTAAATGCCGATCAATTACGCGAGGTGAATTCATGTCAACAGCATCAAAATGCCCCGTCCCCCACACCGCCGCTGCCGGCGAGGTCAAGACCATCTGCGAGTGGTGGCCCCAGCAACTCAATCTCAGAATCCTGCGCCAGAATTCTTCGCTCTCCGATCCCATGGGCGAAGACTTCGATTATGCTGCGGAGTTTAACAGTCTCGACCTGGCGGCCGTGAAAAAAGATTTGGCGGCGCTGATGACCGACTCACAGGACTGGTGGCCCGCAGATTTCGGCCATTACGGCGGGCTTTTCATCCGCATGGCCTGGCACAGCGCCGGCACCTACCGCATTGCCGACGGCCGCGGCGGCGCCGGTGCCGGCCAGCAACGCTTTGCGCCGCTCAACAGTTGGCCAGACAACGCCAATCTCGACAAGGCGCGCCGGCTGCTGTGGCCAATCAAACAAAAGTACGGACGCAAGATATCCTGGGCCGATCTCATGATCCTGGCCGGCAATGTCGCGCTCGAGTCCATGGGCTTCAAGACCTTCGGCTTTGCCGGCGGCCGGGCTGACACGTGGGAACCGGATGAATCCGTCTATTGGGGCCCGGAAGGCAAGTGGCTCGAGGACAAGCGCTATTCCGGCGACCGCGATTTGCAGAATCCCCTTGCCGCCGTGCAGATGGGTCTGATCTACGTGAACCCCGAAGGCCCAAACGGCAATCCCGATCCCCTCGCTGCTGCACGCGACATCCGTGAAACCTTCCGGCGCATGGCAATGAACGATGAAGAGACCGTGGCGCTGATCGCCGGCGGCCATTCTTTTGGTAAAGCGCACGGCGCCGGACCGGCGAGCCTTGTCGGTCCTGAGCCGGAGGCCGCGCCCATCGAAGCGCAGGGATTGGGCTGGCTGAGCAGCCATGGGAGCGGCAAGGGCGCTGACACCATCACCGGCGGCCCGGAAGTCACCTGGACTACGACACCGACGAAATGGAGCAACAACTTTTTGGAGAACCTGTTCGCGTACGAATGGGAGCTGACCAAAAGTCCGGCTGGTGCGTGGCAGTGGGTGGCCAAGGGCGCGCCCGCAATCATTCCGGACGCGTATGACCCGAGCAAGAAGCATCCGCCCACCATGCTGACCACCGATCTGTCGCTGCGTTTCGATCCGATCTACGAGAAAATCTCGCGGCGCTTCCTCGAACATCCGCAGGAGTTCGCCGATGCTTTCGCCCGCGCCTGGTTCAAGCTGACGCATCGTGACCTGGGACCGCGCGCCCGCTATCTCGGCCCTGAAGTGCCCGCGGAAGAACTGATCTGGCAGGACCCGATCCCTGCGGTCGATCACAAGCTGGTCACCACCAGGGACGTCACAGCGCTCAAGGCCAGGGTGCTGGCCTCAGGCTTGTCGATCGCGGAACTCGTTTACACCGCCTGGTCGTCGGCCTCGACTTTTCGCGGCTCGGACAAGCGCGGCGGCGCCAACGGCGGCCGGATTCGCCTGACACCGCAAAAGGACTGGGAAGTCAACCAGCCCGAGCAGCTTGCGAAGGTGCTGAACACGCTGGCAGGCATCCAGAGTGAGTTCAACCGCTCACAAAAGACCGGCAAGAAGATTTCGCTGGCTGACCTGATCGTGCTGGCCGGCTGCGCGGCGGTGGAGCAGGCGGCAAAGAATGCGGGCTATCATGTGACGGTGCCGTTCACGCCGGGCCGGATGGATGCCTTGCAAGAGCAGACAGATATCGAATCCTTCGCCGTGCTCGAGCCGTTCGCCGATGGTTTTCGCAACTATCTAAAGGCGAAGTCCAGCGTGCCCGCCGAGGCGCTGCTGATCGACAAAGCGCAATTGCTGACATTAACGGCGCCGGAGATGACGGTGCTGGTCGGCGGCATGCGCGTGTTGGACGCCAACTTCGGCGGCAGCCGCCACGGCGTGTTCACGCAGCGGCCGGGCGCGCTCACCAACGACTTTTTCGTCAACTTGCTCGACATGGGAACCGAGTGGAAGGCGGTTGGCGCAGACCAGGAGGTGTTCGAAGGCCGCGACCGCAAAACCGGTGCGCCCAAATGGACTGGCACACGCGTTGATCTCATCTTTGGATCCAACTCCGAGTTGCGCGCTCTGGCGGAAGTTTATGCCTGCTCCGACGCCCGGGAAAAGTTCGTCCACGACTTTGTCGCGGCGTGGGACAAGGTGATGAACCTGGATCGCTTCGAGTTGGCGTGATTTCACGGTTTCCGCGCAGCTCCGCT
Source organism: bacterium (assembly GCA_037445455.1). Classification (GTDB taxonomy): domain Bacteria; phylum Zhuqueibacterota; class Zhuqueibacteria; order Zhuqueibacterales; family Zhuqueibacteraceae; genus Coneutiohabitans. The sequence goes on from JBBIKM010000106.1 coordinate 12,870, forward strand.
CGCTCTGGCCGCATTAATCTTCCGGCCGGAGCGAGGCCGCGCGGATTCTGCCCCTCAACCACTGGCGGCCGAATGATTGCAGTCACGTTGTGCTTCCCAACGCATGCCTTCGCCCCCGCAGGCGCGCAACATGGAACGTCCAGGAGCATGGTGGGTTGAGCAGCACTCCGCGGTTGGGAGTGGATCGCGTTCCTTGCGCTCAGTTACCTCCTCCCGTACAGCATTTCCAATACTCCCCCACCCATCTGGTCGAAAATATCCGGCGCGATGATTTCGAAGAAACCCAGCGCCGTCGCGCCCACTCCCACCATTCCCAGAATCAGCGCCGGCAACCGGCGGGAAGCCAGCAGGTTTAGGATCACCATCCAACGCGGACCTTCCCGGTCTTCCAGCGAGCCGGCGAATGAAATCACGGCTTGCATCAGACAAAGCGCCCCGAACAGGAGCAATAGCAGCCCGGGGCGGCGTGCAAAGTAACGCAGGAGTTCACGCCCGTTGTTCAAATGGATTACGGCTGTCAGGCTGATGAGAAAGAGCCCCAGCAGGTTGAATAGAATGCCCTGCAGGATTGCTGCCGCGCCGGAGTAGGTTTGCCGCGTTCCTCGAAGTCGGCTGCCCAGGACGATTTTGCGGGTGAGGATGGCTTCCCAGCCGATTGCCACGGAGGCCAAGGCAAAACATGTGATACCGGCAGATGTCGCCATCGGCTGAGACAATCTGCTTCCACCCAAGGCCAGCAGCACACCGAGCAGGCCCAGGACGATTTGGATGGTTGCCCACATTTCCAAACCCGAAATTTCAAAGCGAAAGGCAGGAACAAAGCCACAGAGTAATGTCTGTTGGAAACTGGCCACAAGGCAGTGAGCGCGAACGTTCCTTGAGTCTTGCGGAAGGGAACAGCAACTTCGCCTGCCTGTGCAGGTGCAGGCTCGGCAAGCTGAATCCGCGCCCAGTCCGTTGGGATCGACAATTTACCTGGTGGGATGTCCCTTCAAGCAAAGCCTTTTGTCCGTTGGTGTGGGAGGGACAGGAGAGAAGCCCTACCCATCCCGCTCAGCACACTTCGGGCTTTATGACGCGCCTGCCAATCTGAGAATACGCTCTTTGATTTCAGCAGAAATCCACCTGCCAGAAGCGCTCAATGTGGTGTTCTCAGAGCTGGCTGGTTCAACAGAAAATATAAACACACCAGGGCGGCCGTGTTTAGCGTGGAGAGGCACATATGCCTGCCTTCAAGTGGGAACAGCGCTGACACCAAGGCATGCGGCTGTCAGCGCAGTTGTTCTGACCTCAGCATTTCGTGATACGGTGGGAGCGGACCAGAGCCGGGTTTGCGGCACTGGCCACGCCCGTCGCCTCTGCTCCGCAAGGCGTGGCCAATTGCACGGCGGCTGTGCCCGCCCCATCGGCAGCGCCGCTAAAACAGCTTGATCTTCTTCGCGATGCGCTTCAGGCCGCGGCCGAACTTCTTGGGATGGATTTCGATGTGGCGCTCGGCGCCTTCGCCCACCGACGAAGTTTCGATGCTGCCGAATTCCTTGAGCACGTTGTGCACGATGAAGCGCTCGTAACTGCTCATCGGCGGCAGCGCGACGTCCTCCCCGCTTTCCAGGGCTTCCTGCGCCTTGCTTTCCACGAATTTCTTGAGATTTGCCACCGGGAAAATCCACAACACGTGATCATCGCCGTTGCGATAGGTCTTGGTTTCGTAAAGCGTCTTGTTGCGCTCGAAATGGCGGTGCACTTGCTTGCGCTCGAAGGGATTGAGTTGCGGGAGTTGCACCGGCGCGTGCGAGCCGCTGAGTTTTTCTTCGACCTCGCGAATCAGTTGCGTGATTTTGGGATCGGGCGGTTCTTCCTGGCGGTCACGAAAACGCCCGCCGCCAAAGCCCTTGCCGCCGCGCCGGGGTCCGCCGCGCGGCCGTCCTTCTTTGAATGGCCGCCGGCCGCCAGCGGGTCTGCGGCGCTCGGTTGGTTCGGAATGACCGGCTGCCGTTGCACTGCCTTCCGGGTTGGCCGCCGGTGCTTCATGATCATGTTGTTCGGTCATGGTTCTCCTCGTACCGATAGATGTTAACTGTCCCGGCGGGCGGCTTTGGCAGCCTCCGCCGCGGACATGAGTCGGCCCGCCAGCAGCGCCGGTGTCCCGCCAAAATCGCCATTGCTCATGAAGAGCACGACGTCACCGGTTTGCAGTTGGCGCGCGATGAAGTTAGCCATTTCACTCCCCGCCGGCACGAGGTCAACCGGGATGCCCTGGGCACGGATGCCCTCGATGACCGCTGGCAGGGAGAGCCGTTCCGCCTCCGGCACCTTGTCGGCGCGGTGCATGGGGGCGAACACGACGCGATCAGCCGCGGCAAACGCCGCAATATAGTCTTGTTCGAAAACTTTGCGCTTGGTGGTGGCGGTGCGCGGCTCGAACACCGCCCACAGCCGGCGCTCGGGAAACCGCTGCCGCAAACCCGCCAGCGTGGCCTTCACCGCGGTGGGGTGATGGGCGAAATCGTCGAACACGAGATGCTGGCCGTCATCCCACCGCAATTGCAGCCGCCGTTGCACGCCGCGGAAAGAAGCCAGTGCCGCCAGGCGTTGCTCCAGCGGCAGGCCCAACACTTCGCCGGCGGCGAGCACCGCCAGCGCGTTTTTGACGTTGTGCTCACCGGCCAGGGGCAAATGGGCACGCGTGAGCGTGACGCCGGCGCGCACCACGTCGAATTCCACGCCGTGCGCGCGCGTGCGAATATCCACCGCCCGCCAGTCGGCAGGCTCGTTGGTGCCAAAGGAAATGACTTTGCAGAAGGCGCGCTTGACCAGCGTGCGCACGATCGCATCATCCTGGTTGGCAATCAAAAAACCGTTGGCGGGGATGAGGTTGAGGAGGCGCTGAAAGGCAAGCTGGACTTCGTCGAGGTTGCGGTAGATGTCGGCGTGGTCGAATTCGACGTTGTTGAGTATGACGAGATTGGGCAGGTAGTGCAGAAACTTCGCGCGCTTGTCGAAAAAGGCGGTGTCGTACTCGTCGCCTTCCAGCACGAAATGCCGGCCGCTGCCCAGGCGGTAACCCTGCCCGAAATTTTCCGGAATGCCGCCGATGAAAAAGCTCGGCTCCCAGCCGGCGTGATGCAGGCTCCACGCCAACAGGCTGCTGGTCGTGGTCTTGCCGTGCGTGCCGGCCACCACGCAGGAGTATTTGCCGCGAATGAAATATTCCCGCAGCAATTCCGGCAGCGAAACGTAGCGAAGCTGTTCATTGAGCACGTGTTCGACTTCGGGATTGCCGCGCGACATGGCATTGCCCACCACCACGAGATCCGGCGGCGGCTGGAGATTTTTTGCGGCAAACGGCGATGCCACCGGAATGCCCCTGGCCTCCAGAAACGTGCTCATCGGCGGATAAATGTTTTCATCCGAGCCGGTGACCTCATAGCCGCGTTCCTTCAGCATGCCCGCCAAAGCGGCCATTCCTGTGCCGCAAATCGCAATCAAATGAATCCTCTGAGACATCGTCGTCCTTTTGCGAATTGAAGAACCAAATGCAGGATGGAATTCTGAACAACTGTCACGCGCAACCGCTTCCTCCGCTCAATTCGGGCGGGTGCGCACCTCGGGAATCTGGCGTTCGGCGCGGCGCGTCTGCGGCCGGCGCAAGCGTTTCTCGATGATGCCCGCCGGTGTGATCACGAGATCCGCGACCTGGCCGGCCGGCCCGATCTCGCCCAAGTCTTTGCCCTCGAGAACAAAAGTGGCGGCCCCGGCATTGCCCATGCGAATGCGGAAGCTTCGCCTTGCCGTCCAGCTTTGCGGCAATCCGGGCGGATAAATGGAATCCGTGGTCAGCGAGTCATCGACTGTCACTTGCAGCCAAACCCGTTCTTTGATTCTCGCCTGCAAAGTGACCTGCGCGGGTTTGGGCGCAATCGTGGAATCCGGTTGGGCCTGGCGGGCAGCCTCGGCCGCCATCTGCGCCAGCGAGATCTCTTGCACCGGCCCGTCGCTCACTTGCGGCTGTGGTTGTTCGGCGGCCGGCAAGTCCCGGACTTGCGGCTCTTGCGGCCTTTGCGCCACCACGTAGAGCAGCAGCGCCATCAGCGCCAATACGCCGAGACCAATGACCACTTCTTTCAGATATGGAAAACCCGGGCGCGGGATTTGAAGCCCGGGCGCCGCCTCGCGCGCCGCCGCGGCTGGGGCGGCTGTCGCCCGTTCGATTTGCGGCTTTGCGGCTGGAATGGCCGGTGGCGGCGGCTGCAGCGCCTGCGCCAGGGCATTGCCATCCAGCCCCACTTCCCTGGCGAATGTCTTCAAGAAGCCAACCACAATCGGTTTGGGCAGAAAATCGAAGCGGCCCTCCTCCATGCTCTTCAAGTAAGCGAGATTGATGCGCGTGCGGTTGGCGATGTCTGCGAGTTGAAGTCCCTTGCTGGTGCGCGCTGCCTTGAGTTTCTCACCAATTTCAATCATGCCTTCACCTGCGCTAAGCTCTCACAGAATTCCTGCAAGGTTTGGTAGAAACGCGTGAGCGGAAAGCCCACGACATTGTAGAAGCAGCCGGCGATGCGTTCGACAAAGACCGCGCTGAAATCCTGAATGCCATACGCGCCGGCCTTGTCCATGGGTTCGCCGCTGGCCACGTAAGCAGCGATTTCCTCGCGCTGCAACGGCCGAAACGTGACTTCGGTTCGTTCGACGCCCTGCGCCAACCGGCCGGTGGGTTGGTCCACGATGGCAAAGCCGGTGTACACCTGATGCGTGTGGCCGGCGAGACGGGCGAGCATGGCGCAGGCCTCCTCCGGCGTTGCGGGCTTGCCCAGCACGGTGTTGTCGAGCACGACCGTGGTATCGGCGCCGATCACGAGCGCAGCGTCATAGTGCCTGGCCACCGCCAGCGCCTTGCGCCGCGCCAATTCCGTCACCATCTCCGCCGGCGGCAGGTGATAGACACCGTCTTCCTCGTCCACGTGACTGGGATGAACCTCGAATTGCAGGCCGATCTTGCGCAGCAGCTCGGCCCGGCGCGGCGACGAAGAAGCGAGAATGATCGGCTTGTTGGGCATGGCCAGCGGGAAATTCATGCAGCGGTACTTTTGTCGGTTTGTGGTTTGGATTCGAGCAGGAATGTCACCGGGCCGTCATTGTGGATTTCGACCAGCATCATCGCGCCAAACACGCCCTCGGCCACGGTGACACCATGCTGCTGCAATTGCCGGATGAAAGCGCGATACAGCGGCTCGGCCTGCTCCGGACGCGCCGCCTCCTCGAAGCCCGGCCGCCGGCCCTTGCGGGTGTCGCCGTACAGCGTGAATTGCGACACCACCAGGATGCTGCCGCCCACTTCGAGCAGGGAGTGATTGAAATGGCTGTTCTCATCCTCGAAGATGCGCAGGTTCACGCATTTGTCGGCGAGCGCGATCGCATCCTCGCGGGTATCGTGCCTGGCGACGCCCAGAAGAATCACCAGACCCTGCTCGATCGCGCCCACAATCTGGCCGTTGACTTTGACTGAACCTTTTTGCACGCGTTGGAGAAGCGCTCGCATGGCCGCCTGATTATCAATTCGAGATGCAACATTTGCTTATTGAGAACTACCCAGCCGGCTCCTGTGCGCCGTGGCGTCTCCGGCGTGTCCGCCAACCTCACGGTCTTCCCCGCCCGGCAGTCCCTCTTCAGGCGACGTGTCAGGACAAAAGTCCTGGCCGTTTGCTTGTTGAATGCTCCCAAGAAAGGCTGCACCGCGTTGAACCGGGCCGGGTCACGCAGCTCTCGGATGGCTGCGTTGAACGACAATCGTTGGTTTCCTTCCCTCTTCCTGTTGTTTCCCAACTGCTAGTTCCCCGCATAGATCGCCAGCAAACCCACCAGCATGTCGGCTTTGAGCACGCGGCTCGCCAGGCGCATGCGCGTGACGCCCGGATTTTTCCAGAGCTGCCACAGGGTGAAGCCGATGACGGGATAGACGCCGATCAGAATGATCCAGAGATAAGGCTGACGATACATGCCGGCAAAGTGCGGAAACCAAACGACTCCCGCCAGGAGGAGGAACGCTGACGAGGCGATGAGTTGCGCCGGCCGCAGGCCAAAAGCCAGGGGCAGGGTTCGGGCGCCGGCCGCATGATCTCCCGCTTGGTCTTCAATGTCCTTGATGACTTCCCGGCCGAAGTGGAAGAGGAAGGAAAGCACGGCAGGAAAAACTCCTGGCCGCCAAGTGCCGAACGGGAGGTTTGCGTGCTCCAACACCATTACCCCCTCCCCGGCGGCAAGCGCGCCAAAGATGAATGACAACGCAGTAGCCAGACTGACCGCCAGATTACCGATCACGGGCTGGCGCTTGAACCAGCGGCTGTACGCGATAAGCAGCAGACTGGTCGCGAACGCAATCACAGCACCGAAAAGGCTGGCAAATATACTAAAAATTACGCCGCAAGCAAACAGAAATATCGCGTAGCGCCTGGCATTGGCCGGTGACATGCGGCCCGCCGGCAGGATGCGGCCGGGTTTGTTGATGCGGTCGATGGCGAGATCATAAAAGTCGTTGATGACGTTGGCGCCGGCTGTGATCAGCATGCCGGCGAGGATGGCACACACGACGTTGGCGCTGAAAACGAAGGGCTGCACCAGCCCCGCCGCCAGCAGAATCGACAGCCCGGCGATTGCCACATTGGCCGGGCGGGTGATCAAAAGCGCAGCGGCGAGATCAGCCATTTTTTTTCCTTCTCAAAAACTGTTGACCAGGCTCACGTGCACTTTGCCGTTGAGCAAATCATCCCCCTCTCCCAGGCCATAGTCAAGGCCCACGATGCCGAGCGGCGTGTCCACCCGCGCGCCGAGTCCGTACGAACGCTTGAATGCCTCGCTGGTGGCCAGCTCCGGCGCCGCGCCCGCCACCGGTTCCTCGCGAAAGTAATAGCCCAAATCCAAAAACACAAAGGCGCGGGATTGGCGCGAGAGCAGGTAGCGGTATTCCAGATTGCTCCACGCCACCCGGCTGCCGCGAAATTGCTCCTCGCGATAGCCGCGCAGCGTGGTGGCGCCGCCAAACCGGATTTGATCGGTAATCGCGAGATACGGCTCGCCCGAAGTGACTTCGCGGCCGCGCAACGCCAGGCTCAGCACGTGTGACCAGCGCACCGGCAGCAGCCATTCGAAATCAATGGTGAGTTTCTTGCGGGAGAAGGATTGGCGGCCTGTGCTGCCGGCCACACGCTTGCGGCCGGTTTCGAGGGAGGTTGCGTAATAGACGCCGCTGCGGGGATTGATCAGGTCATCGCGCGAATCATAGCGCAGGCCGGCGGCCACGCTGGCAACCCGGCTTTCCGGCAGGCCGAGCTGCACCGCTGCCAGCGAGTCCGGCGAAACCGTTGCGCGCAGAAGCTGGCCGAGGAGCGTGAGGCGGCCGCCGGCGGGAATCTCCGCCGCCAGCTCCCAGCGCCGCTCGACGTACAGCGTGTCTTGAATCAACTGCTGAAAGCCGCCGGCAAGATGCAGCGGCCAGCCCGCCACCCACGGCTCGCGATAGCGCAGCCC
>JBBIKM010000107.1:0-20284 GCA_037445455.1 bacterium
TCGCGCCGGGAAAAAGTTTTTGATGCCCCGCGGCCACGACTTTCGCGCCCGCGGCCAGGCCGCTGAGGACTTCCACTTTGTCGCGCAAGCGTGTGCCCAACTCGACCGGCGTTCGCGCAACGGTGCTATCGGCCTGAATCGCGAACACCAACGCTTGGCTGCCTTCCACAAAAACCGCCTCACTGGGAATGACCAAAGCGTTCTCACGTTCGCGCAACACCACCGTCACGTTCGCCGACATGCCCGGACGAAATTTGCCGCCGGGATTGTTAATGCGCGCGATAATTTTCGTGCGTCGCGTGGCTTGATCGACCACCGGCTCAATGACCTCGACGCGTCCGGTCAGTTCGTAGCCGGGATAGGCCGTGGTGGAAACTTTTACCTCGGCGCCGCGCTGCAAGCTGGAATAGTAACGCTCGGGCGCGGAGAAGTTGATGCGCAAACGATCAAGCTGCGCCAACTCCGTGATCGGCGCGCCCGCGCGCACGAACGCGCCCGCACTCACGCGCCGCGCGCCCACAATGCCTGCAAACGGCGCGGTGATGCGGGTTTTCTGCAAGCGCGCGCGAATCACGGCCAGTTCGGCCTCCGCCACTTTCAACGCGGCCGCGGCATCGTCACGGTTTTGCTGCGTGCCCAGGCCCTCGTCGGTAATGGTTTTGATGCGCTCAAAAGTAACCTTGCGTTGTTCCAGTATCGCCCGCGCGCGTTCTTCCTCGGCGCGCAATTGCGTGTCGTCGAGTTGCGCAATCAGGCCGCCTTTCGCGATCGCCGCGCCTTCTTTAAAGGGCAGAGCGATCACGAGCGCATCGATTTCGGAAACGAGGGTGACGGCATCTTCCGCTTCAATCGTGCCCACGGCTTCGAAGGGATCGGTCACCGTGCTTTGTGTTACCGTGGCCGTTTCCACCGGCATGGGCGGCATTTGAAAACCGCCGCCCTGCGCTTGCTGCTGCGAGCACGCGGAAAACATAAAGGACAACAAGGCCGTCATGGTCAAGAACAGTGCGGCGCTCTTGCGCGGCCGCTTGCAGTGGTTCATCATGCGAGGTCCATCCTTTCACTGGAAATGAAACTGATTCGAGAATTTTCGAAATATTTTCCGGCAGCACTTGAGCATACAAAAAAAACGGCAAAGCAAAGTCAATGCGGCAAAATCGTAATGACGAGCACGAACACCGTCATGGCGGCCGCGGGGCGAGGCACGGAAAGTTTGGTGAGATTCATTGATCTGCCAGGAGGTGAATATCAACGATGAATTTGGCGGCACTTTCTACTGCGAGCATTGCACGGATTAAATTGCAGATCTTTCTTGCTTCGTCATTCCGGAGGAATCTCGGATCGTTCAAAGCCGTGTCGATCTTCGACTCAAACGTGTTGATCGAAGAGAATCGTGTTGCCGTCGGGATCAGCCACCATGAAACTCGCCGGGCCGGTCGTTTTCTCATCGGCCTCGGTCATGAGTTGCACGCCTTGGGCTTTGAGTTGACGTTGCAATTCGCGCACGTCCGTGAAAGATTCCAGCTTCTGCGCGTTCTGGTCCCAGCCCGGATTGAAGGTCATAATGTTCTTCGCAAACATGCCTTGAAACAAGCCGATGACGTGATCGCCGTTCTTCATGATCAACCAATTCTGCGCGGGATCTCCGGCGAACCGCTTGAAACCGAGCTTCTCATAGAATAGTCGCGAAGCCTCGAGGTTTTTGACGGCCAAGCTGATTGAAAACGCGCCGAGTTGCATGTCTTGCTCCCTGGGTTGTGAGGTTTCAGAAGGTTGATTGTCGTCTTGGTTGACGGATTTTTTGCCGCCATTTGATGCCGCATCACTCTGCTTGCTCAAGCCGGCAAGCGAAAGGCCGGCCGCGCCTGCTGTGACGGCATAAAGAAACGATCTTCTTTGCATAAAAACTCCGTTAATTTAAAGTGCCAGCGCGGCATGCGCCGCTGTCATTCCGGGCTTTTGAACGTGCCCGCGCGCACTTCTTCGCGCAGCGCGTCGCTGTCCCAGCCCGCGTCGCGATCGAGGTCGGACTCGGCGTCGTCGGCTTTGATCAATTCTTCCAACTCGACGATTCTTTGGCGCACGACGTTGAGGTAAGCCTTGTTGTCGGCATAGTGCTGCGCCAGCTCGCGCAAAATGCGCTCGTCGTGATTGAGAAAAATCTTTGCGGCGCGTTGCGCGCGATAGGCGCGCAGACCGAGCAATTGCATGGCGTCGAGTCCCATGCGCAGGGCGGTGTCCAAAGTTTCGCGATACACGCGCCCGAGTCCGGCATTGAGCAATTGATACGCATCGGGACGGTCCAGGGCGCGCACCAACATTTGCAGATGGGGAAAATGTTTTTGCACGGTGTGCACGAGCGCGAGATTTTTTTCGGCGTCGTCGAACGCGATGATGATCAGCCGTGCGTGCTCCGCGCCCGCGGCGTGCAACAGTTCGCGCCGCGAAGCATCGCCGTAATAAACTTTCAAGCCCAATTTGCGAAGCAAATCCACGCGATCGGAATCGAAATCCAAAACCGTGGTGGCGATGCCGTTGGCTTTGAGCAAACGCCCGGTGGTTTGCGCGAAGCGGTCGAAGCCCGCGATGATCACGGTGCTCTGCTCCTCGATGGCGTCCGGCGCGCGCTCGTCGCGTGTTTTGGTGCCCATGCGCGGCAGCAAAATTTTCTCGTTGAACATCATCACCAGCGGGGTGAGCGCCATGCTCAACGCGACGACGGCAACCATAGTGCCGGCGAGGCGTTCTTCCAAAATATTTTGTTGCGTTGCGAACGAGAACAGCACGAAGGCAAATTCACCCACCTGCGAAAGCGCAAAGGCAAAGGTTAAATTTTGATTGGTGCTCATTTTGAAGAATTTGCCCAGGGCGAATAGCACAAGCCCTTTGACGAGCATCAACCCCGCAACCAAGCCCGCGATCAGCCCCGGCGATTGCGCAATCAATGGAAAATTGATGGAAGCGCCCACGGAGATGAAAAACAAACCGAGCAGCAAGCCTTTGAACGGCTCAATGTCGCTCACCAATTCATGACGATACTCGCTGTTGGCCAGCACCACGCCCGCGAGAAACGTTCCGAGCGCGGGACTCAATCCCACCTGCGTCATCAACACGGCGATGGCAATGACGAGCAGCAGCGCCGCTGCGGTGAAAATTTCCAGCAAGCGCGTCTGCGCGATGAAACGAAATGCGGGGCGCACGATGAAACGCCCGCCGAGAACGATGAGCGCGACCGCGCCCAACACCACGAGTGTTTGCGCCCAGCCGGGTAGCGTGCTGATCCACGTATGATCTTCGCTCGCCGACGCGGGCGCGCTTGCGAGCAGGGGAAAAATCGCGAGCATGGGAATCACGGCAATATCTTGAAACAATAACACCGCAAACGAGCTTTGGCCCGCGGCGGTTTTCATCAAGCCTTTTTCATTCAGTGTTTGCAGCACGATGGCCGTGGAGGAGAGCGACAGCGTCAGGCCCAATGCGGTTGCGGCCTGCCATGGAATTTGCGCCAGCAACGCCAAGCCGGCAACGACCGCGGCCGTGACGAGAACTTGCAGACCGCCCAACCCCGCAATCGCCGCGCGCATGCGCCACAACAGCGCCGGCTCCAGTTCCAGGCCGATGACAAACAGCATCATGACGACGCCGAACTCGGCGAAGTGCATCACGTCCTGGCCCTCGGCGCCGATCAAGCCGAGGACACTCGGGCCGATGAGCGCGCCCGCGATCAAGTAGCCCAGCACCGAGCCAAGTCCCAGCCGTTTGGCAATCGGGACGGAAACGACTGCGGCCGTAAGATAGACCAGCGCTTGAAAGAAGAAGGAATCGCCGTGCATAAGGCCCCGTTATTTTCTGCCGTGCTGGAGGAATTGATTGCAGCTTTCACAGTGCAGCCAGTTTTCCAGGTCATAATGCCCGGCGTGCAGCAACTGCAACAGCGCAACGTATTCTTGCGCAAAGCGCTCGATTTCATCATCAGCCAGGCGATGCGTCCCGTGCACCCAAAACGGCGGCAGATAGAGCATGCCGCACAGCCTGGCGGTCTGCTCGAAGGGCAGCAGGAATTCGCGCAGGGTGTGCTTGTGCAGGCCCGCGGTTTGATAGGCCTGCTCGCTGCCGCCGGTGGTGACCACGTGCACGAGCTGTTTGCCGCGCAGCGCCGTGCCTTTGGCGCCATAGGCCCAGCCGTGTTCGAGCACGAGGTCAGCCCACTGTTTGACCAGCGCCGGCGAGCTGTACCAAAACAGAGGATGATGCAGGACAATGACGTCGTGCGCGGCGAGCAGTTGCTGCTCGGCCGCCACGTCCACAAAAAAATCGGGATACGCTTCGTAGAGATCGTGAAACGTAATCCCGTCGAGCTGGCCAACGTCGCGAATCAGGCGCGCGTTAATGCGGGATTTTTCCAAAGCGGGATGCGCGAACAGCAACAGCACGCGAGGCATGCGGTGCGGGTCTCCAGTGGGGTCATGAATTTGAAAATCAACCGGTACAATGATCGTACGGCAAAGCGCACTGCCGGCGCCTTGCCGTTGATCCTTCAGCCGGCAGCGTGGACGAACGAACTTGTGTCCGTCCGAAAGCGCGAATTCTAGGGAAAACGCTCCCGCGATGACCTGGCCATTGCACAAAATCCTCGGCGTTTATGCGAACCCCAAAGCTTTCGGAACCCCGGCTCAGCCGGGGGGAACACTTCAGGACAGACACCAGTCATGCTTCCAGCCTGGCGTCCAGCGTGATCTGCGCGGTGAGGGCGCGGGAGACGATGCAGTTGTTTTTGGCGTCGTTGGCCAGCTCATCGAATTTGGCGCGTGCCACGCCCGGCACTTTGCCGGTCAGCTCCAGATGAATCGCGGTGATCGTCCAATTGCCCTGCACTTGTTCGAGCGTGAGATTTGCGCGCGTGTGCAGCTTTTCGGGCGGAAAACCGGCGGCGCTCAAGCGCGCGCCCAGCGCCATGGTAAAGCAGCCTGCGTGCGCCGCGGCAATCAATTCCTCGGGATTGGTGCCCTCGCCGGATTCAAACCGGCCGCTGAAGTTGTATGGCGTTTCTTGCAGCGTGCCGCTTTGGGTTGAGAGTGAACCCTTGCCTTCCTTCAACGTTCCCTGCCAGACAGCAGAAGCATGTCGTTTCATGTGATACTCCTTTGGGTTGAACCGTGTAAGGGTGTAAAGCCTGGCGGATGACAATGCCGCTCGGCATTGTTTGCCGCGCCCTGTTTGAAATTTCCAGACCGCCAGCCGGCACTCGCTTTAAACCGGCCGGCCGGCGAAGGTGGCGATCAATTCTTGCGCCCGCTCTTGCAGTCCGTGCTTGATCGGCAGGCCGGAGCCGGCCTGCTGGTTGATGGCGAGATGGTCGCCGGTCTCCAGAAAACGTTTCATGCCGGCGGTGTTGATCCAGTAATAGATGCCCCAGTTGCAGAGATCCCATTGGGCGAGATAGGGATTCATCTCATAATCGACATAATACAGGCGGCTGTCATTCACCACGAAGTTGGTGGGGAAGTAGTCGATGTTGAGTTGGTGGCGCCGGAGCAACTCTGCCATGGCAAAAAGCTGGGCGAAGATCGCGGCCGGCACGGCGTCAGCCGCAATCAAGTCGGCGGCAGTGGGGCCGGCAAGGTATTCCTTGAGCAGATACTGACGTTGCACATCATACTCGAGCAGTGCCGGCAGCGGCAGGCCGAGGCCGTGCAGGCGTGCATAGGCCTGCATCTCGCTTTGGGTTTTGTCGCCGAAAGTGTAGTACGTGCACGGTTCATCGTGCATGAGCTTCAACACCCGGTGCTGCGCCCGGCATTCCACCAAATAGGAATAGCCGGATTTGCCTTTGCCCAACAAGGAAAGTACGCGCACCGTGGCGCTCTTGGTCTCGAATGTGGTTCCGGGAGAGAGCATGATCTGCCTCCGGTTTCCTGCTGAGCCCTTGATTTCGCACCGGCGGCGGGGCGGCACAGCCCTGCGAGTCCGCCTGAAGGCGATAGCCCGGCCCGGCAACCGGCGCAGATCTGCACCGATGATCAGCGCCGGTTGCGGCCGGCCAGAGTTTCCGAATGACGCGTTTACAGCTTGGGCGCTTCCGCGGGTTTCGCAATCGCCTCGATGTTCAGCTTGATGTCGACGTCCTTGCTGACGATGAGATTGCCGCCTTCCAGGGCTTTGTCCCATTTCACGCCGTAGTCAAAGCGATTGATGGTGGTGCTGGCTTCGACGCCCAGACGCTTGTTGCCCCAGGGGTCATTGATTATGCCGAGAATCGTGAAGGGCAGTACGATTTCCCTGGTCACGCCGCGGATGGTGAGATCACCGACCGCCACAAAACCCTCACCCTTCTTCTCGATCCTTTTGCTGGTGAAGGTAATGAGCGAGTCCTGGGCGGCGTTGAAGAAATCATCACTGCGCAGATGCTTGTCGCGGGCCTCGTTTTCGGTGTCAATGCTCGCCACTTTGATGGTCACGTTGACCGAGGACTTGCTGAGGTCCTTTTCATCGTATACGATCGTGCCGGAATAATCCTTGAACTTGCCGGTGACCTTTGCGATCACCATGTGGCGCACGGTAAACAGCACGTTGGAGTGCGACACGTCGATTTCAAATTTCTCGCCGGCAATGCCGTTGGCGAGCAGCAGGCTGCCCAGCAGCAGCGCCGTCAGGGAAGCAGTGAAACGCATGGGGTTCCTCCAAAATGAAATGATATCAGAACAACAGATGAACGTCGATCCCGGCGGGCGCCGCAAGGGTGCGCTGTGCCGGCAATCAACGCGCTGTGGGAATTGACTTGCCCAGCTTTTTCAGCAGCCGGATGAGAGTCGCTCGTTCGTGCGGCGTCAAGACGGCGGTCAACTGCTCGATGCCGGCGGCATGCTGCGGAAAGATTTCAGCAATCAGGCGGCCACCAGCCTCGGTCAAATGGATGCGGAACATGCGTCGGTCGTCGCTGTCGGTGACGCGTTTGACCAATCCCTTTTCCTCCAGCCGATCGACCACGCCGGTGACGTTGGCGCCGCTCATCAGCAGCTTGCCGGCAATTTCACACATCTTCAAGGGCCCAAGATGAGCCAGCACCTCCAGCACCGCGAACTGCGGCTGGGTCAGGTCGGCATCCTTGTGCGACATGGCTTCGGCATGGGCAAAGGAATTGTAGCAGCGTGCCAGCACCACCCACAGTTTCAACGCCTGCTGGCGGCAGGCGCTGTACCCCTCGCGGTTGAGCAGGGCTTTGCGGGTCAGATGATCAGCCATGGTTTGGCCGCACTTTCTTTAAGTAAAGATACTTCAAATTTTAATTGTCTGTAGTTTAAAATAAAATTCATGAGAGTCAAGTCCTTTTTTCGTGGCGACTCCCGATCAGGTAATAAGCTCTACGCAGCAGGGGTGATGTTTCCCCCCGGAATTACGGATCCGCTGAGAGCGCAGAGTCCTCGCCTCAACGAGGCCTCACTCCGTGTTCTCTGCACCTCTGCGGTTTGGACGATGATTTTCAGACTTCGCGGTCTTTCGAGATGCGGCGGCTCCTGGCTGCCCGTGGGCTTCGGATTGCAGTCCGTCGGAAATCCGGCGCAGCTCTATTGCTGCCGTTGAGGCAACCAGAGTCGGTGAGCAAGCCGGGCGTCACGCCGCAATGAGGTTCTGCCAACGATCGCCGGCGCCCGGGCAGGGGAGAGAAAGGCAGGAGATCACCAGGCCACGGTCGTATGCAGGCCGCGGGCAGTGGCAAAAACGCGCCACGGGCGGCCGTTCGCCTGGTTGGGATTGCGCCGTTCCTCGAGCCATTTGGCGGCGCTGTTCACGTTCACAATTGCGAAGATGGTGCCCAGCGCCACGTCTGACAGCCAGTGATCTTCATTATATAAGCGCGCTGCACCGCCCACTGTGCCCATGGTGTAGAGCAACACCCTGGCCGGTACTGGCTTGAGGCGGCGCGCAAAGGTGTGTGAAGTGGCCATGGCCACCATCGTGTGGCCCGAGAAGAAGGAATAATAGGCCTCTTCGCCGCGGAAGAAATCAAACTCATCGTGGCCCAGGCCCACATGCGGCCGCGCGCGGCCGGAGACAATCTTGGTGGGGTATTGCACCGCGCCGGAGGCCAGCAATCCCGTGGACAAGACGACGCAGCCTTCTCGCAACCAGTCACTGTCGAGCGCCAGTCCGGTGAGATAAAGCGCGCCGGTGAGCAGGACAACGGTGCGCGGTTCGCCGTATTGCACGCCGAAATCCGCGAGCTTGTCGCCGGTCTTGCTTTGGTTGCGCAGGAAGAAGCGGTTCACCTCCTCGTCGGCGAACGACACGGCAAAGGTGCCGGCGAGGAGAGCGCCGAAGGTTGCCCAGTCTTTCCCCTGCCAGCGCAGCGGATTGGTCAACACGTGGCCCGTGCCGGCCAGCACGTCGCCGGCATCACGCGCAAACTGCTGCGGCCAGTTCGTGGTCGATCGCTCCTGGCCGAAGAGGGATTGTGTGCAAAGCATCAGGCAGGAAAACATCACGCCACGGCTGAAAGAGGAGCGCATTGGAGAACCCTTGGTTGATGGCAAAATCCCGCTGGCGCGGGGCGGCTTGCAGGTGGCGGCGAATATAGCCAGAAACAGCGGCCAAAGCAAGCACACGGGGCGCTGGTTTTTCCGCTTGACATTCTTTGCACCTGGCATTAGCTTGTGCCCGACTTTTTCACGGGAGCACAGCATGCGCATCAAGTTCTGCGGCGCTGCGCGCACAGTCACCGGCTCGCAGCACTTGCTTTCCATCAACGGCAAACACGTTTTGCTGGAATGCGGTTTGTATCAAGGCCGCCGCGCGGAAGCGCGGGAAAAGAACCAATCCTTCCTGTTCGCGCCCGAGCAAGTGGAAACCCTGGTGCTCTCCCATGCCCACATCGATCACTCGGGCAACATCCCCTCGCTGGTGAAACACGGCTTTCAGGGCAATATCATCGCCACGCGCGCCACCGTCAGTCTGTGTCACGTAATGCTGCGGGACTCCGCCTATTTGCAGGAGAAAGACGCCGAATGGCTGCGCAAGAAGCGTGAGGAAGAGATCGAGCCGCTTTACACCATCGAGGATGCCGAGTTGGCGCTGCAGCATTTCGTGGGCGTTGAGTATGGCCGCCCGTTCAGCGTTGCGCCCGGTGTGCGGGCCGCCTTTTATGATGCCGGCCACATCCTGGGGTCGGCCGGCGCGGTGTTCGAGATCGAAGAAAACGGGCGGCGGCTGCGCCTGGGTTTCAGCGGTGATTTGGGGCGCTTCCACATGCCGATTCTGCGCGACCCGGTGCTGCTCGATGATCTCGATATTTTGATCATGGAAAGCACCTACGGCGACCGGGTGCATCACGAGATTGAAGACGTGGAGGAGGAGCTGGCCGGGATCGTGCGCACCGTGCACCGCCGCGGCGGCAGGATCATCATTCCCGCCTTTGCCGTGGGCCGCAGCCAGATGCTGGTTTACTATCTCCACAAGCTCTGGCAGCACAACCGCATTCCCGAGCTGCCGATTTACGTGGACAGCCCGCTGGCAGTGGATGCCACCGCGGTCTTTCGCATGCATCCCGAATGCTTTGACCGCGAAACCTATCGCCTGTTTGTGCAGGATGGGCAGGATCCCTTCGGCTTCCGGCGCCTCACGTACGTGCGTGACGTGGAAGATTCCAAGAAGCTCAACGATCTCACCACGCCCGCGATCATCATTTCCGCTTCCGGCATGGCGGAGGCGGGCCGTATTCTGCATCATCTGCGCAACCATATCGGCAGGCCGGAGAATCTGGTGTTGCTGGTGGGCTTCATGGCCGAACACACGCTGGGCCGCAAGCTTGGCGACGGCGCGACGGAGGTCAGGATCTTCGGCGAGGTGTGTGAGCGCCGCTGCGAAGTGCGCAAACTCGAGGGCTTGAGCGCGCATGCCGATCGCGAGCAGTTGCTGGCATTGGTGCAGCGGCAAGACCCCAGGAAACTCCAACAGATCTTCCTGGTGCACGGCGAGCCCGACCCGGCGGAAGCGCTGGCAGATCGCATTCGTGCCGCCGGCTATGGCGGGGTGCATGTGCCCTCGCCGGGTGAAGAATTCACGGTTTGAATGTGCGTTTGCGCGTGAGGAGGTGAACCGCAATACGACGCGGTGCGCACCGGTGATGGCGGCGCGTGCCGGAAAGCCTGCTGTTTCCCATCCATGTTTTCACCACCTCGCGTGAGCATCTCGCGCTTCTTCGGAAGGGGAACTCGAACAAGCGCCGCCCACCTTCAGAGAATCAGTCCGCAAGCGAAAAGAATGGACCCGACGGCACAGGGCCTTGCGCTTCGCGCCCGCCACGCGGGAATCCGGTATGGGCGATTCGCTTTTGCAATCCCAAAAGAAATCCAGCAGGTCGTTGGCAGAGTGAGTTTGAAATCATGCTGGCGTCACAACACTCTGTCAAAAATCTCTTGTGCTGCCCAGCAGGCTCCGCTCTTCAACTTGTCTGAAAATCGGACACCGAGCATGACGCCGGAAAAACGAACGCAGCCGCGAAGTTCTTCCTGCTGGCTACGTTTGCATTAAGGGAAAATGGCACGACGGGTGAGTGTTTGGATGGTGGGGCGGGCAGTGCAAGTCAGTTGGTTTCGGCGGCAATCTGCTCTTCGTAGATATGTTTGCGCTCGGGATCCAGGCGCAGCAGAATTTGGAAGGGCTGGGTGTCCTTGCTGCCCCTGAAGACGTCGATGACTTCGGAGTAGTGGGCGTCAATGAATTGCTTGGCGGCAAGGTTGTCTTTGTTCTCGCGCAAGACGACTTCGAGACGTTCCAGCGACTGTTTGATGTAGTCGCGCGCCGGGCCGGGCTCTTCTGCGAGTGCGGACATGCCGTAGAAGTAGTAGTCTTTCAGCTCGCGGAACTTTTTGTAGTTCTCTCCAAAGATGGCGAGGATGGTGTCTTCGCGATAGTCCCAGCCGTAGATGAACTGGCTGAATTTGGCTTCCTGCAGAATCGCGCGCGCTTTTTCAAAATACTTGGTGCCTTCCAGAGCGCCATACTTGTCAAGCTCGTTGCCGATCAGCAGGTAGACATAGAAATCGATCAACGCCCGCACCGGCACATAGCCGGGCGAGTCCGTGATGGATTCATTTTGCTGAAAGGGAAAGATGGCGCGCTTGTCAAAGTACTGCAAATCCGGGCCGGAGGCAATCAAGCTGCACTGGTAGCGGTCTTCGGTGCTGGTGGGCCGGTATTCCAGAAAAAACTGAAAACCGATGGTGAAGGGCAGCACGTAGTCTTCTTCGATCCAGCTTTTGGCGCTGACGTACTTTTCGACCTTGCCGGCAAAATCAGCCATGCGCGGCTTGAATTCGTCGGGCAGCTTGTCCAAAATGGTCGTCACCTTGGCGCGCACGATGCCCTTGTTGGGGGTGGCGAAAGCGGTTGCGGCCGCAAACACAAGCATCAGCCCGATCACGCAGCATTGGAGGCGGGGCAGAAAAGTCGAGGGCATGTTTTCATCTCCACCAAAGAGAACACCGCAATTCACTGAACGCGGCCAATATAGCCAGAGGGGCGCATGAAAGTCAAGCATATACTCTGGTGGACCGTGCTGGCGGGCGCCGGTTTTGCGCAGACGCAGGACTATGCGCTCGGAATCCGTGCGCAGGCGATGGGAGGAAGCGGCGTGGCGCTGGCGCAGGAGGCAGAAGGCCAGTTGCAAAATCCGGCCTTGCTCGCCGAGCTGCCAGCCTGGAGCGCGACCGCGTTTTATTCCCGGCCGTTTGGCCTGCCGGAGTTGTCGTTATCCAGTCTCGCGCTCGCCGGCCGGCTCGGCGGCTTGAGTTTCGGCAGCAGTGCGGTTGCTTTGGGGCATGACTTCCTGCGGGATCAAACGCTGCAGATTGCCGTCGCCCGGCGCTGGCGATTCCGCAGCCGGCCGGCGGCAGCGGCATTCGCCTTTGGTGTGCAGCTCGGCGTGCAGCAAAAGCGCATCGTCAACTATGGCCAGAGTCAAAGCGTCGTTCTTAATGCCGGCGTGGTCGCGCGCCTCAACGACAAGCTGGTGTGGGGACTGGCCGCCGGCAATCTCACGCACGCCCAGGCAGGCCGCGGCCGGGAACGGCTGCCGCGCCATCTCAGTTGCGGCGTGGGATATGTGCCCAGCAGCGCGCTTACGGCACAATGCGATCTCTACAAACAGCCGCCGTTTCCGCTGGAATGGCGGCTCGGTTTTGAACTGGCGCCCTGGTCACCGTTGCGGTTGCGCTTGGGCGGCAGTGAGAATCCCGACCGCTTTACTTGCGGCCTGGCGCTGGCGACACGGCCGGCCCTGGTTCAGGTCACCACGTTTTCGCATGCTGATCTGGGTTGGACGCGACAGGTGGCACTCACTTTGAGAAAATGATGCCGCTCGCAGAAAACCAGTTGCGCACGCGAATTCGCTTACTTATATTCCGCATCAACACGGGTGTTCAGTCCTGCTTGCGCAGAACTGAAAGAATAGGGAACGCCGTGCGAATCGGCGACTGCCCCGCAACTGTAAGCAGCAAGCTATTCGGCGATTTCACCACTCTCGACACGAGGGGAAGGTCGAAATCAACTCAGCCGAGCTGTAAGTCAGGAGACCTGCCCGTGCGATCAATCTCCACGATGGCGGTGACCTCCGCCATTGCCCAGGAGAGCCTTCGAGGGAAGGCAGGCTGCGATGGTTCCGTCTCCTCATCCTTATCCCCTCAAGGCGTGGGGATTTTTTATTCCTGCGCCAGACCTCGCCTTCCGTGAAGCGCCCTCCTTACCCTGGTGCACCCGAGCAGGTGCGCATTCATTCTCAGGGAGGTGTTATGTTTCCAAAATTCTGTGCCGGCCTGCTGCTGGCAGGCGCGATTTTGACTTCGGCGCTGCGCGGGCAATCTGCCGGAGAGATTCGCGGCGCGGTGGTTGATGGTTTGAGCGGCGAGCCGCTGGCGAGTGTTGCCGTGCTGTTGGGCAAGTCTTCGACCGGCACCGTCACCAACGCCGCCGGTGAGTTTCGCCTGGCGGTGGCCGATCCCGCTGACTCTTTGTTGATTCGGCGCATCGGATATGAACCAGCGCGCCTGGCGCTCGCGGGACTTTCCGGCAAGGCCGCCATCCGATTGATTCCCACCAGTCTGCTGTTCCATGAGGTAACCGTCACCGCCAAGCGCAGTGCCGTTCTCGCCGCGGACAACCCTGCGCCCGTGACCGCCGTTGCGCTGGCAGAACCGCGCCTGATCACCAAACAGAATCTGGGTGAGGCGCTCGCGCAAATGCAGTCGCTGTTGGTGAAGGAATATGGCGGCCTCAGTGGATTGAAAACCGTCACGCTGCGCGGCGCCTCGGAGGGCCAGGTCCTGGTGTTGCTCGATGGTTTTCGCCTGAACAACCCGCAAGGCGGCTGGGTCGATCTCAATCTGCTGCCCACGTTGAGTGTGAGCCGGATGGAAGTGATGCGCAGCGGTGCCTCGGCGCAGTACGGCAGCGAGGCCGTGGGCGGCATCGTGCACATTCATACGCTCGCGCCCGCGGCCCGCTTCACGCCGCAGGCCGAGTACATGCTGGGCAGCTACGGCACCGGCGCCGCGCGCCTGCGGTGGAGCCAGCAGTTTGGAAAGTTTTCCGGCGCGCTGGCTGTGGGACAGTTGCGCACTGCGGGCGATTACCCCACCGGCCTGGCCTCGCGGCCGCGGCTGGAAAACAACCGCCTGGAGAAATGGGATTTCTACGGCCGTGCCGATTACGCGCTGGCGCCACACCTGCGCGTGCGCGCTTTTCATCAATACATTGACAGTGATCGCGCTGTCGCCGGCTCTCTGAGTTTCCCTTCGCCGGGCGCCCGGCAAACCGACGCCAATCACCTCAGCGGCGTGCTCTTCACCGCGCAACAAGGCGCACATTTGAATCTCAATCTGCAGGGAAGTTGGCAACAGCTCGAGCAGGACTATCGCAATCCCGATCCGTTTTTCCCAGTCGCGAGCCGCCATCGCGTGGAAGTGGCGGAGGTGCTGCTGCACAATCGCAGCCGATTCCGTGTCGTTGATTTGCTCTACGGCCTCGAGCTGGCACATGCCCGCATCAACAGTACGGATCTGCGGCAACCGCGGCGTGATCAACGCAGCGCATTCGTGCAGGGCGAATGGCGCTGGCAACGCGTGCGTGCCAATTCGCTCACCAGCCTCACGCTCATTCCAGCATTGCGTTCTGATGATTACAGCGACGCCGGCCGCCGCACCAGCCCCAAGCTCAGCCTGGTGTGGAAATGGGAGCGCAACTTTGTGCTGTCATGGCATGCAAGCGCCGGCAGGAGTTTTCGCGTGCCGTCGATGAATGACTTGTTCTGGCCGAGTGGGCCCTACACGGCCGGCAATCCGAATTTGCGACCGGAAACCGGCACGCAAGTCGACGGCGGCGTTTTGCTGCAGGCCGTCACCGGCGCGGGCCACTGGCAATTCGCGATGGACGCGTTTCACACCCGGCTGAAGAACTTGATCAGTTGGATTCCGGATGAGAATTTCCGGTTTTCACCGCAGAACATCGCGGCCGCGCGCCTCACGGGCTGGGAGCCGGCATTGCACTGGCGTGCACCGGATGAACACGTGCAGGTGCGGCTGGCCTACACGCGCCTGCATGCCGTCGATGACAGTGATGACCCGGACGTGCAAGGCCGGCGGCTGCTCTATCGCCCCGATCACAAGTTTGACGCCCTGCTCTCCTTCGAAGTGGCGGAGCTGAACTGCAGTGTATCTTATCAAATCGTCAGCCGGCGATTTGTGCGGCAGGACAACAGCCGCTCGCTGCCGGGTTATCGCCTGGTGGATTTGTCGGCGGTGCGACGATTGAACTTGCAGAACGACTATTATCTCTACCTGGCCGGCGCGGTGAACAATCTCCTTGACCAGCGCATTCAGGTGATAGAAGATTATCCGGCCGCCGGCCGTGAATTTCGCTTCACGCTGGGCGTGAGCCGGTGAACGTGGCACACGTTCCGTCATGGTTGGGCACGTGGAGGTGCGGTTTGATCGGGCCGAACGCACCGCCGCCAGCGGCAGTGCCCTCGTCGCACGATTGCCGGGCACGCACGGCTGATTTGCGCACGCACGCGACATGAAAAAATGGAGCGCGCGGTGGGTCGGTGCGCGTGAACGAATCGCCGTGCGCTCTGTTTTCCTGCTGCCGACACGCTGTGTCGCGCGCAACAAGCATGTCGGCACCGGCAAAACGGAAATAGGCCTTGCATTGCTAACGAGAATTCTTTATAATATTTTCACTTTTGATTGATGTGAATGAGGCGAGTAGAGATCCGCGCGCACGCAGCCGGGAACGAGGCTTGCTGAGTTGTGGCACAAGCAAGAGGTGGAATGGATCGCAAGTCACGAGTTGATGTTTTGATCATTGGCGCAGGGCCGGTGGGGCTCGCTTGCGGCATCGCAGCACAACGCAGCGGGCTCTCCTCTTTGATTGTTGAAAAGGGTGCGCTTACCAATGCGCTTTGCCATTTCCCGCGACACATGAAGTTCTTCTCCACTCCGGAGCTGCTGGAGATCGGCGACATTCCCTTCATCATTTCCGGCGACAAACCCAGCCGTGCCGATGCCCTCAATTACTACCGCTGTGTCGCGCAGCATTATAATCTGCGCCTTCATCTCTACGAAGAAGTCCGGCGTATCACCAAAGCAGCAGATGCCTTCACCGTCACCAGCGCGGCAGCGGACTATCACGCCTCCGCGGTCGTGATCGCCACCGGCTATTACGACAATCCCAATCTGCTCAACCTCCCCGGCGAGGAGCTCCCGAAGGTCTCTCATTATTATACCGAGCCTTTTCCGTTTTTCCGGCGAAAGGTGGCAATCATCGGCGGAAAAAACTCCGCAGTGGAGGCTGCGCTCGACCTTCACCGCCACGGCGCGCAGGTTACGCTTATTCATCGCGGCCCGGAGATTCGGCAAAGCGTGAAGTATTGGATTCTGCCCGACATTCTCAATCGCATTCAAGAGGGCAGCATTGCCGCGCGCTTCAACACCCGCGTGCTGCGCATCACCGACACCGCGCTCGTGCTGCAAAACCAGGCGGGCGAAACCGAGACGCTGCCGAACGATTTCGTGTTCGCGCTCACCGGCTATCATCCCGACTATGCCTTTCTGCAGGCGTGCGGCATTGCCATCAGCGGTGAGGACAACAGCCCGCGCCATGACCCCGCGACTTTCGAGACGAATGTGCCCGGGCTTTACGTCGCGGGTGCGGTGGCCGCCGGCAAAAACGGCAACAAAATTTTCATCGAGAACGGCCGCGAACATGCCAACGTGATCATGCGCCACCTCGCGGCGCGGCTGCGGAACCAGGCCCGGCGTGCGACTGCGAGTGAACCTGGCCGGGCGTGAGGCTGGCGCAGGCCACGCCCACACGGTTGCGCACAGACAAGAAACGAAGGCAATTTACACACACCTCTGGGAGCGAAGGATGATCCGCAAGATCGGTTTGGGATTGATGCTGGGGTTGATTCTCATGCTGCTTGCCGGCGGCACCTGCACCCCGCCGCCGCCACAGCAGCGCCCGGGCAATGCGTTTGAGGGCTCGGTGCATTGGGCGCGCGACATTGCGCAGCCGCTGATCACCAACTTTGCCGCCGATGCCCAGATTTATCACATCATGGGCGTTCAAATTTTTCGTGACGGCCGGCTGCCGGCCAATCAGGGAAGTTGGGGCCTGGTGGCGTGGAGCCCGTCACAGCAGAAAGAGTTTCAAGTCAACGTGCGGCATGACGGCTCCACCTCAACCAGCACGCGGGCGCAAACTTCGGCACCGGGTGCCAACGGCCAGCCCTTGCCGGCAGGTTGGGTCAACAGCACCGACATTTTCAATGCGACAGCGCCGCATCGCGATCCGGCGGCCACCTTGGCAAACCTGGCAGCGTTCAACATTGCCACTTACACCCAGCCGATGTGGGGCCTCAACTTCAATGCGGGTGCGCAGCCGACGCATTATGTGAAATTCGACGGAACCTATATCGGCACCTCGCCCTGAAGCGGCTGACGGAACAGACGGCCGGCGCGTCGCAGCTTGCGCACGAGTCAGCGCCGGGTGCAGATTCAATTCCAGAGGAGAGCAGTTTGAAAGAATTCGATTTGGTGATCGTGGGCGGCGGCCCGGGTGGCTATGTCGCCGCGATTCGGGCGGCTCAGCTCGGCATGAAAGTCGCCGTCATTGAAAAGGACAAACTCGGCGGCCTGTGTTTGAACTGGGGCTGCATCCCGAGCAAGGCGCTGTTGCGCTCGGCGGAAGTTTATCACCTGCTGCATCATGTGCAGGAGTTTGGCCTGGGCGTGGAGAACGTCTCGTTCGAGTGGCAGAAGATCATTCAACGCAGCCGCAAGATCTCCGAGCAGATCAACAAAGGCGTGCATTTCCTGTTTCGCAAGAACAAAATCGAACACATCGATGGCGCCGGACGTTTGCGCAAGGATAACGTCGTCGAAGTCACCAAGGACGGCAAGGCAGTGGGTGAATACAAGGGCCGGAACCTCATCATCGCCACCGGCGGCACGCATCGTTCGCTGCCCGGCGTCACGCTGGACCGCAAGCGCGTCATCACCAGCACGGAAGCCATGATCCTGCCGGAGCAGCCGAAGGCGATGATCGTGATCGGCGGCGGGCCGATCGGTGTGGAGTTCGCCTACTTCTACAATGCCTTCGGCTGCAAAGTGACCATCCTGGAGATGATGCCGCAGATTCTGCCGCTGGAAGACGAAGAAGTCGTGAAAGCGCTTGCTTCCAATTTCAAGAAAAGCGGCATCGCGGTGGAGACCAGTGCCAAAGTCACCGGCGTCAATGCCGGGGCGCAGGAGGTCACGGTTAGCTACACCGTTGGCAATGCCGAAAAGAAGATCACCGGCGACGTGGCGCTCATGGCGATTGGCTTTGCCGGCCAGACCGCCAACCTGGGCCTGGAAGAAATCGGCGTCACCATCGAGAAGACGTTCATCGCGGTAGACCGGCGCACCTATGCCACCACGGTGCCGGGAGTGTATGCCATCGGCGATGTGATCGGCGCGCCGCTGCTGGCGCATGTCGCTTCGGCCGAAGGCATCGCCTGCGTCGAACAGCTCGCCGGCAAAGCGCCGCAGCCGGTGGACTACAACAATATTCCCGGTTGCACCTACTGCCAGCCGCAAGTCGGCAGCGTGGGCCTGACGGAAAAACAGGCGCGCGAAAAAGGCTATGAGGTTGCCGTCGGCCGCTTTCCGTTCCGGCCGCTGGGCAAAGCCGTGGCCGTGGGAGAAACCGAGGGCTTCGTGAAGCTCGTGGTTGACAAGAAATACGGCGAAATCCTGGGTGCGCACATCCTCGGCAGCGAAGCCACGGACATGATCGCGGAATTGGTGGCGGCGCGTGCGCTGGAGTCCACCGCCCACAGCCTGCTCAAAACCGTGCATGCGCATCCCACCTTCGCCGAGGCGGTGATGGAGGCTGCTGCGGATGCCCTGGGCGAGGCGATTCACATCTGAGGAGGGTTGCCGCGCGCAGCGACGCTCGTGAGGGCGGCGCACAATCGCCGGACGGGGCCGCAAACGCAGTTCGCTCCCGGGGAGGTCACGATCGCGCGGCGCGAGTTGCTGGGCCCGTGGCGCGGCTGCGAATCTGGGCTACAATTCACTGATCTCATCACCATAGAAGGAGAAGCCACAATGATGAAGAAAAAGGCCGTCAAGAAGGCAGCCAAGAAGAAGGCGACAAAGAAGAAGGCGGCTGCCAAGAAGAAGACAGCGGCGAAGAAGAAGTAAGCACGCGCCTGAAACGCGTCAGCCGCTTTCGGCCTTGCTGAGTTGTAGCGTCAGTCCCGCTGCGGCGGGACTGATGTTTCGCTGTTCCGCGACGCGATGAGTTGCGTCACCGCGTTTTTTAGCATAAACGTCAAGCGAGTGTGCAATGAGCAGTTTGATGGCAGTACTCACGACTTTCGTGCTGCTCGGCGGCCTGGTGGGCTTGATCCTGGCGTTGTCCTCCTGGCTCGGCCCCAAACGCACCAACAGCGTGAAAGAAGTGCCGTTCGAGTGCGGCTGGGTTCCCCTCGCCCTGCCCGGCGAACGGCGGTCGATCCGATTCTACCTGATCGCGATTCTGTTCGTGCTCTTCGATATTGAAATCGTTTTTCTCTTCCCCTGGGCCACGGTGTTTCGCGAATTGGGCCCGGGCGGCTTCTTCAGCATGATGACCTTCGTGGGGATTCTCGTGCTGGGGTTGGTTTACGCGTGGAAGCGAGGTGCCTTGGAATGGGATTGAGAAATCTCCTTGGTGGTGACAACTTCGTCACCTCGCGCGTCGACGCCGCTGTCGGTTGGGCGCGCAAGTTTTCGCTGTTTCAATATCCGTTCGTCACCGCCTGCTGCGGCATGGAATACATGGCGGTGGCCGGCCCGCAGTACGATCTTGACCGCTTCGGCGCCGCGCTGCCGCGTTTCAGTCCGCGCCAGGCCGACGTGCTTTTTGTCGTTGGCACGATCAGCCAAAAGATCGCGCCGATCATGCGCCGTGTTTACGATCAAATGTGCGAGCCGAAATGGGTGGTCGCGTTTGGCGTTTGCACCTGCACCGGCGGATTCTACGACAACTACTCCACCGTGCAGGGCATCGATACCATCGTGCCGGTCGATGTCTACATTCCCGGCTGCCCGCCGCGGCCGGAAACCGTGCTGCAGGGCATCATGCTGCTGCAGGAGAAAATTCAAAAGCAGAAACAGGAGTATTAAGTCCTGCGACCGTCAAGCTCCCGGCCTCGCAGGTGCCCGGCTGGAAGGAACTGCCCCCCTTTGGGGCAGGGTCTGCCTGATGAGGTCTGCCCGGCGCCGGCGAAGGATCTGGCAGGAATGAGGTGGCGGGAGGGAGAATCCCGCTTGACGTCCTGGTCTTATCCGCGTAACGAAACTCATCGTCAGGTGACTGCATCCCATGTCTTGGCTGGAGAATATTGCCCAGAAATTTTCAGGTGCGGTGAAGGTTTTGCCATCGCCTGCCGGGGAAAATGTGCTGGAAGTGACGCGCGACGCGCTGTTGGCCGTGTGCACTTATTTGAAAACCGAGCATCAGCCCGGTTTCAATTTCTTGATGGATCTCGGCGGGGTGGATTATCTCACCTTCCCCCAACCCCGGCCCGCGCGCTTTGAAGTGGTCTACAATCTTTTCGCCTGGCCCGCGAAATTACGTTTGCGCCTGCGCGTGCCCGTGGCGGAGCACGACCCGGTGGTGCCCTCAGTGTCCAGTTTGTGGGCCGGCGCCGGCTGGTATGAACGCGAAGTCTGGGATCTCTTTGGCGTGCGCTTCAAGGGAC
>JBBIKM010000108.1:0-5036 GCA_037445455.1 bacterium
GTTTGGCGTGGCGGGACTCAAGCAGGTGGTCGACGGCTGGCTGGCCGCGCAGAGTCAGGACCCACTCACGCTCGCGGCGCTGGTAAAGGAAGTTTTCGCAGCCGTGCAACAATTCAGCGGCACCCGGCAATTCGAAGACGATACCACGTTGATGGCAGTGGCGGTGAAGTGAGCAGGTCCCCCTGCTCATCGTGATGGAATATTGCATGACAGCAAACTCCCACTCGATGTGGATCCCATTGTAACGCTCAGCCGGATTACCCCTTCCTTAATAAAACCGAGTGCATTCTTCTTTGGGCGGCACCACTCCTCGCCCTCGATCCGAACAAACGCATCACCCAATACGATAGGCGTCTTTAACAAGCCGAGTACGCCCTGTCGACCCAGGAGAACGCGCACACTGGAAAAGTGTGAGTTACTCGTGAGGGCAATTGGGGTGTTGGCATCACTTCCTCAACAGCCACGCTTCGAATCGATGAGAGGGCCAGCGGAAATTGGGTCAGAAAGCCTGCGACGAACGCGTGGCCTGCGTCATCAGTGGCGCGGGCGGCGTTCATCCCGGACTTACTCTACAGCAAGAAGGCGTGCTGCCGGGGGGACATCCCGTCGCGCTCACCGGCAAAGTCTGTGCGCTCGCCCCGGCCGCCAGCGATGCGATTACGGCGGGAGATTTGCTCACGACTTCGAGCGTTGCGGGGCATGCGATCAAGGCGACGGATGTTTCTCGCGCGCACGGAGCGGTGATTGGGAAGGCGATGTCAGAGCTGGAAAGCGGCGAAGGGTTGGTTTTGGTGTTGATGAATTTGCAGTGCTGCTTCTCTTCAGCAACCAGGAGCACTCCAGAACAGGCGGACTAATCAGTGGCCACGGTCAGCTTTTTCAACATATCAGAAGTCGTGAGCACTCTTAGTCCGGAGATGTTGCTGAAATCTTTGTCATTCGTCCAGACGGGGATGTCAAGTTCCAAAGCCAGGGCGAGAATATCCACATCTTTGGGATCGCGGTGGGAGATGAGCTTGTCGGCGTGTTGCCGCTTCTCCTCATGGACTTCAGGCGGCATGGATAGGAGGGGAAAACGATCGAAGGCATAAAACAACTCATTCTCCGGGACGCCGGTATCAACCGACATTTCTGGGAGGTATTTCTTGATCTCCTCGATCGTATACTCCGTAGTGATGAAAACAAACCGCTCCGAATACAATACGCTCCTCGCTCTTCCGCCCCGAAGTGCGGAGAACAAAGGGTTCGCATCAACTGCGATGGTTTCCCTTGATTCGTTCATGATGGAGGCGTTCTCTGAAGCTCTCGAATTTGGCCAGGGACTCTTCCTCGCTGACGCCCTTGGCTTCATATGCAGCACGAACCTTTTCCGTGATGGCAAAGACTTTTTCCCGTTCCTCCATTTCGAGCAACTTCTCTTCAATGATTTGGGTCAAAAAGTCTTCGGGCTTGGTGAAGCCTTTTTTTCTGGCGGCCGCTGAAATCTTGAAGACGAGGCGCTCGGGAATACTGTAGGTTGCGGTCATCAGACAACTCCTGGTTAAAGACCAAGAAGCATTGGACAGGTTTATTTGTTCGGCCAAAATACACAGAAAAAGGGAAGGCGACAAGCAAAAATGTTGCACTCTGCAGCCGTGTTCATGTTTTGGCCGCCTCCAACGATCCCTTCAAACCGGGGGATTTGCTGACGACTTCGGCGATCGCGGGGCATGCGATCAAGTCGAAGGACGCTTCTCGCTCGCACGGAACGGTGATTGGGAAGGCGATGTCAGAGCTGGAAAGCGGCGAAGGGTTGGTTTTGGTGTTGATGAATTTGCAGTGATGCAATTACCAAAGCAACTTGACGGGATACATTTTGAAGCTTTCGTCTTTGGTGACGACAAAGTACTCTTCGACAGTTGCCTGCGCGATTATGATCCTGTCGAAAGGGTCTTTATGATGCAAGGGCAAACTGTCCAGAGCAAAAACATGCTCAACGGCAATAGGCAGAACGTGCAACGCATCGGCATCTTTTTGGTATTCGATGAACGCTTTCAATGAATCGCTCAGTTTCAATTTTCCGAGTTGCAGTTTTATCTGCATCTCCCAAACACTGGCAACGCTGAGGAGTAAAGTGTTGTTGACCTCTTCGCAGGAGACACGCGCTTGTGGCGAAAGCTTCTCTGGCGCCGTAGCCCACCAGATAAATGCATGCGTATCCAAGAGCAGATTCATTTTTCACCCGTCCAGAACTCATCCGGCAGCGGCGCATCGAAATCATCGCTCATCCAAATCTTGCCGCGTTGCAAACCGGCGGTACGGCCTTTGGGTTTTGCTGCGGCAATGGGAACCAAACGCGCCAAGGGCTTGTTGCCATCTGCGATGATGATTTCGTTGCCTGTCTGGGCGAGGGTTAGCAGTTCCGCCAAGCGTGCCTGGGCTTCTTGAAGAGTCACGGTTTGAGTTGTCATGGCAATTTCTCGTCTATGATAGCATGAAGACTGATGTTTCAAGGTACGCAGAAATGGCGATGGAGGCAAGAAGAAATCCATACGATCCCGAATCGTCGGGACTTGCCGGCGTGGTCAGCGGCGCGGGTGACATCGATCCGGGCTTAACGCTCACGCAAGAAGGCATGTTGGAAGGCGGGCAGAACATTGCGCTCAGCGGTCGCGTGGACGCTTTGGCCACCGCCGCCAACGGCCCCATCAAGCCGAGAGATTTGCCAACGATGTCTGAGGTTGCGGGGCATGCGATGAAGGCGACGGATGTTCCTCGCTCGCACGGAACGGTGATTGGCAAGGTAATGTCGAGTTTGGAAAAAGGGGAAGGGCTGGTTGGTGGTGAATTCACACTAAGAAAGGGTTTTTAACCATGAAGGCAAAAAGATACTCCCTGGCACGCTTGTTTTACCTCGCCTGCTTTGTCAAAGCGAGGCCTTCACACAAACGCCGACAAACGAAGTTGCCTGGTCTTCCCATAAATGTGGGCTTTGCCAGTTCCGCTGCGCTGACCACCACGGCAAAATCTGCCGCCGGCCAGGCTCTTGTCGGTAGCATGCCGCAGGGCAACACGCGCATCGCAAGCGGCTTTCTGGCAAATCCTCTGTTCCGGGACCAAACTGTAGGGGTGAGCGAAAGGGAAGATGATTTGGCTGTCCCCGCGACTTAGGAACTGCAGCAAGACTATCCCAATCCCTTCAATCCCAGCACAACGATCGCGTTTGCGCTGCCCAAGCCCGCACAGGTCACACTCAAGATTTTCGATGCGTTTGGCAGTGAAGTCCCCACCCTGGCCCAAGGAAGGTTTCCTGCCGGCTGGCACCAAGTGACCATGGCGCTGGGCCAGTTCTCCAGCGGTGTGTATTTCTACCGCTTGCAGGCAGGCGATTTTTGCCAAACCCGCCGGCTCATGTTGATCAACTGATACGCCTCGGACACAGCCTTCTTCCGCTCCGCATTGCCTGTGGCCGAAAGGGAGTCTGTAGTGGAACATCTCGTCCGGGCAGTTCAACTTCAGGCTCCCGCCTGTGCTCCCACCTAACTCCAGAACACTCTTGGCGAAGGGCATCCATTTCAAAAAGTGAGCAATCGTTTACATTAGCCTGATTACAAAGCACTAAGAGATGTGTTCTGAAATTAAAAGTGAACAAAAAGACTCTCAAAATTTAGTCTACTCATAACGCAACTATTCTAACTTTGAATAGTAAAACTCCCCAAAATTTTTTTGGAGAACAGAATGTCGAAGAATGAGATTGCCATTTTGGGGTTGCTGGCAGAGTCACCGATGCACGGGTATCAAATTCACCAGGAGATTACCCGGCGCGAAATGGATTATTGGGCGAAGATCAAGCTTGCCTCGATTTACACTACGCTGACGCGGCTGGAAGAGGGCGGTTTAATCAAATCCGAAAAGGAAAAAGTCGGCAACACGCCGGAGCGCACCGTTTATTCGATTACCGAGACGGGCCGCCGCCAGTTGAGCGAGATGGTGGAGCATTTCTTGCGCGAAGAGGACCGGCCGGAGTGGCCGTTCGGTTTGGGTGTGGCCTTCATTCAGGGTGCGCCGCGCGAACGAGTGTTGGCCGCGCTGCAGCACCGCCGCGAAAAGCTGATGCAATGTGATCGCGATCTGCACGATCATTTGATCAAGCTGAAAGAGCAGATTCCCTTCAATTGGTTCTTGCTGATTGAAAACGCGCACAAACACATGAAGCTGGAATTGGAATGGCTCGATCAGCTCACCGCGCAAGTGCAGGCCGAGGAACACTGGGCGCTGGACTGGCCGGCCGGACTGAAAATGAAAAACCAGAAGCTGCACGAAGGTGCGGGCCGCAACGTCGCGAGCAAAGCGGCCTAACGCCGCGCGTGGCCACGCAAGATGAGAACGCCTTGACCATTGGCCGGCAGCCAAGAAGAATTCCCTGGACTCCCCTCGTGCCGCAGGCCCAACTTGCCAAAACCGCGCAGTGGCGTCCGCGCATGGCCGGGTGAGTGCAAGCCATATACTCTTGTGACATCGCAGGCCTGTATGAGTGACATACCTTTCAACGGAGGAACCCTAATGTTCGTTTTTCAACGCGTATTTCTTTTCCTGATGATCAGCGTCATCGCGACGAGTGCGCCGGCAAGGAGGCCGTTTCCATGGCGGCCACGGCCGAATCCGCGCCAGCTTCCCGGCCGAATGGCACCGTGTTGACCCTCGAGCAGGCGGTGACCACTGCGCTTGACAACAATCTCTCCCTGCAGGCGGCCAAACAAGGTGCGCGCTCCTCACAGTGGGGCTTGAAGAAGGCTTATTTGGACTATTTGCCGCAGGTAAGCTTCGGTTTTCAATATGTCCGGTTGGATCAAGGCACGCTTGACCGCGCCAATGCGTTTTACAACTTTGTGAATGATCCCGCCAACAGCCAGTTCTTGCCGGATGAGTTGCGCCGCAACGTTCGTCCCGGTGCCTGGCGCAATTCCTACGGCCCGTCGGTGAGCGTGGTGCAGCCGATCTACACCGGCGGCGTGTTGTCGTCGCAGTTGAATTTGGCGCAAGCGATGGATGTGCGT
>JBBIKM010000108.1:5128-20226 GCA_037445455.1 bacterium
GAGGAGTCGTATCGTTCCGCACAGCGCCATCTCGAAACTTCGAAGAAGATGCTGGAGGTTGGTTTGCGCGCGCGCAATGAGGTGTTGCGCTTTGAAGTTGCACTCGCCACAGCGGAAAACGCCGTGATCGTGGCACAGAACAACCTCGAGTTGACCAAGTCTGCTTTGAATCAGGTGATGGGCGTGGCATTGGAGCACGAGGTGGCGCTGCAGCCGGTGAGTGATTTCAGTTGGCAGGCGCCGCGCACGCTGGCAGAGCAGACCGAAATCGCGTTGCGTCGCCATCCCGGCGTGCAGATCATGAAGTCGAGCGTTTCGGCGCAGCGGGCGTCGGTGGGCCTGGCGCGCTCGAGTTTTCTGCCGAAAGTCGGCCTGGCATACAACTATTCCTGGGAGGCGAACGACACCTGGGCCTTTGACAGCTTCCGCACCTGGTCGCTGGCAGTCTCGGCTTCGATTCCGGTGTTCAACAGTTTCCAGAATTATGCCGGACTGCAGCGCGAGCGCTCGGCACTGCAGCAGGTGCAGAAGATGGAAGAAGATTTCACCCGCGGCCTGCAACTGCAGGTGAAGCAGGCTTCGTTGAACCTGGCGGCGGCGGAGAAGCGCATCACCATCGCGGAAAAGGCGGTGGAGGAAGCGAACGAAAATCTGCGCATTGTCAACAACTCATATGAAGTCGGCTTGCTTTCGAGCCTGGACGTGGTGGATGCCGAAGTTGCCGCAACTCAGGCCAAGGCGAGCCGTATCGAAGCGCGCTATGATTTCTTCCTCGCCAAGGCGCAACTGGCGCGCGCGATGGGTGTCCTGGGACGGTAGGTGCAGCTTTTGGCTGCGGTGCGCAGGCGCAAACTGCAGGCGTGATGACGGAGTGGCGCGCGCGTGCCGGAGCGCGGTGGTGGCAGCAAGTTTCACATTTCTCGATTAAGTGAGGACAATATGTTATCCAAGAAGGTCATTGGACTGTTGGTCGCGACGGTGTTCATCAGCTTTGTGGCGTGGAGCCGCTGGAGCAGCGAAAGGCCAGCTTCTGCCCCGGAAGCGCGGCCGGTCGCGATCAAGACCCTCTCTCTCTCTCCCGCAGACATGACGCAAACGCTGGCCGTTTCCGGCACGCTGGCCGGTGAGAACGAAGCGACCGTCATTTCCGAAACCAACGGCACCATCGTGGCCGTGGCCGCCCAGGTGGGGGAATGGCTCAACAAGGGTGAGACCATCGTGCAGGTGGAAAATGATCTCAAGCTGGTCGCCTTGGAACAAGCCAAAGCCCAATTGCTGACCGCGCAGACGAACCACGACAAGGCGGTCAAGGATCGGGAACGATATGAAGAACTATTCCGCCAGCAAATCACCACGCAAAGCGTGCTCGAGAACGCCCGTCTCGCAGAGCGCGCGGCCGGGGCGCAACTGAAGAGCGCGGAGGCGGCCTTGAAACTGGCGCAGCGCCAGTACGATGATTCCTTCATCAAGGCGCCGCTGGCCGGCCGGCTGGCCGATCGCTATGTTGACGAGGCCGCGATGGTAAAGCCGGGCGACCGCATCGGTGTGGTGGTGGATGCACGCAATATGAAGCTGAAAACGAGCGTGTCGGAAAGCGAAGTGGCGTTGCTGCGCGCCGGCCAGTCGGCGACTGTGACCGTCGATGCCATGCCCGGCAAGACTTTCAGCGGCAGGGTAGTCTCCGTGGCGCAAAAGGCCAACCGTGAGCGCACCTATCCGGTCGAGATTTTGGTGGAGAATGATGCGATCGAGTCTTTGAAAAGCGGCATGTTTGGCCGCGGTGTCATTGCCGTGGCGCATGCCGAGAGCGTCCTGGTTGTGCCGCGTTCTGCGGTCCTGTCTGATCTCTCCGGCCGCTATGTTTATGTGGCGGAGAACGGCATAGCCCGGCGCGTGCCCGTCGAGCTCGGCTTGCAGGAACCGGATCAAGTGCAGATCGTCAGTGGCCTGACTGCGGGTGCGCAACTGGTCGTGTCCGGGCAGCAGCGTTTGTCGGAAGGCGCCAAAGTCGTCGTGCAGGAATAGGCGCACCCTGGCTTGCTCAACGCCTTCTGCAAGAAATGGCAACGGAATTCAGGAAAAATTTATGACACTCACCGAAGTCTCGATAAAACGGCCGGCCTTCATTACCATGGTGTTCACCGCGCTGGCCGCGCTTGGCATCTTCGCCTATTCGCAAATGGGCGTGGATCTGTTGCCCAAGATGGACTGGCCGATGGTCTCGGTGGTCACCATCTATCCTGGCGCCGGACCGAAAGAAGTGGAGAGCGAGGTTTCCAAGCCCATCGAAGAGGCGCTGTCGAGCCTGAACGGCTTGAAGCACATCCGCTCATTTTCCAACGAGGGCGTGTCCGTGCTGTTGGCGGAGTTTTCGTTTACCACCGACGTCGAAGTCGCCACCAACGAAGTGCAGCGCAAGGTGGACGGCGTGCGCGCGGACCTGCCCAAGGAAATCTACACGCCTACGGTCACCAAGTCCGACATCAACGACTTTCCGATTGTGCGCATTGCGATGAGCAGCAACCAGCTTGACAGCCGGGCGCTGCATCAATTTGCCGACGAGCACGTGGCCCCGCGGTTGGAGCAGTTGCCCGGCGTCTCCAGCGTGGAAATCGTCGGCGGCCGGCTGCGTGAAATCCGCATCGAGGTCGACAACGATCGGCTGCGCGCTTACAATCTTTCCATTCTGCAGGTCAGCCAGGCGCTGCAGCGCGAGAATCTGGATTTCCCCACGGGCAAGATCAATTCACCCGAAAACCAATACATCGTGCGCGTCGCCGGCAAATTCACTTCGCCGGAGGCCATGAATGACATCGTGCTGGCCGCCGACGGCGACAGCCGGATTTACTTGCGTGATGTTGCCCGGGTGCTGGACACTTTCAACGAAGACGTAACTTATACGCGCTTGAACGGTGAGCCGGCGGTGGGCCTGTATTTGCAGCGCCAATCCGGCTCCAACTCGGTGCAGGTTGCCGGCCTGGTGCGCGCCGAATTGGCCAGAATCGAAGGCGAGCAGGAGGGCAGAATCCACTTCGAGGTGGCGCAGGACATTACGCAATTCACCCTGCATTCCGTCAATGAAGTCAAGCGCGATCTCGGTCTGGCGGTATTGATGGTGGCGCTGGTGCTGTTCGTCTTCTTGCACAGCTTCCGCAATTCCTTCATCGTGCTGTTGTCGATACCGACGAGTCTGATCACCACCTTCATCATGATGCAGGCGTTCGGCTTCACCATCAATCTGGTGTCGCTGATGGCGCTGGCGCTGGTGATCGGCATTCTGGTGGACGATTCCATCGTCGTGCTGGAAAACATTCATCGCCATCTCGAGCGCGGCGAAGAGCCGCAGATGGCGGCGCTCAAGGGCCGCAATGAAATCGGCTTTGCCGCCGTGGCCATCACGCTGGTGGACGTGGTGGTGTTCCTGCCCATCGCGCTGATCGGCGGCATCGTCGGCAAAATCTTCAAGGAGTTCGGCCTGACCATCGTGGTGAGCACACTGCTGTCGCTGTTCGTTTCATTCACGCTCACGCCGATGCTGGCTTCGAAGTGGTCGCGCGCCGGCCGCACCTCCTTCCGCTGGCCATGGCTGCACGCCCTCATCGACACGTTCGAGGCCTGGCAGCAGAATCTCAACGAGCGCTATCGCCGCTTGCTGGCATGGAGCCTGGATCATCGCAAGACGATTCTGGCCACCAGCTTTGCCCTGTTGTTGGCGAGTTTTGCGCTCGTGCCGCTGGGCGCGATCGGCACGGAGTTTATGACCGAGGCGGACCGCGGTGAATTCGCCGTCAATCTCGAAATGCCGATCGGCACGGCACTCGATCTCACGGACCATGCCACACGCCAGGTGGAGAGCCTGCTGGCGGGCATGCCGGAAGTGACGCGCTACCTGGCGACCGTCGGCAAGTCGCAAAGCGAATGGACCAGCGCGCAGCGTCCCAACGTGGCACAGATCGCCGTTACCCTCAAGCCAAAGCGCGAGCGCGAGCGCAGCACCGCCGAAGTGATGAACGAGATCGCCGCTGCCTCGGCGCAGATTCCAGGACTGGTGGTGCGGATGAGTCCGATCAGCATGTTTGGCGCAGCGCAGGAAGCGCCGCTGCAGATTGAAGTGAAAGGCCCGGATCTGGAAAAGCTCGCCACGGTCGCCGAGCAGGTCGCGAACCTCACCGCCAGCGTGCCGGGCACGCGCGACGTGAAAAGCTCGTGGGAGGAAGGCCAGCCCGAGATTCAGAT
The DNA here is from genome assembly GCA_037445455.1 of bacterium. Lineage (GTDB taxonomy): Bacteria > Zhuqueibacterota > Zhuqueibacteria > Zhuqueibacterales > Zhuqueibacteraceae > Coneutiohabitans. The sequence continues at coordinate 9,365 of JBBIKM010000108.1, forward strand.
CTCAGTGGATCGCGAACGCGCCGCGCAATTTGGCCTGACGCTGGGTGAAATCGGCGTGGCGATGCGCACCGCGCTGGAGGGCGACATTGCCACCAAATTCAAAGACGGCAACAGTGAGTTTGACACGCGCGTGGTGCTGGCCAAGGCCAACCGCAGCAACCCCGCGGACGTGGAGAAGGTGACGCTGGTCAACTATCGTGGGGAGCGCATCTTTCTCGGCCAGGTTGCCGAGGTTTACTACGGCAAGGGGCCGACCATGATCAGCCGCAAGGACCGCGAGCGTTTGATCACAGTGTCGTCCAATCTCGCCGGCACGGTGCCGCTTGGCCAGATCACCCAGGAAATCCAGCGGCGCGGCGCCGCGATTACGCTGCCGGCCGGCGTGACCGTCGCTTATGCCGGCGACGTGCAAAACATGCAGGACATGTTTCGCGACATGATGATCGCCATCACTTTTGCCGCCCTGTTCGTTTACATGATCATGGTGGCGCTGTTCGAAAGCTATGCCCACCCCTTCACCATCATGTTCTCGATTCCGGTGGCATTGGTCGGCGGCCTGGGCGCGCTCGCGCTCACCGGCCAGACGTTGAACATGTTCTCGATGATCGGCATCCTGCTTTCCATGGGCCTGGTGACCAAGAACGCGATCTTGCTGGTCGACCGCACCAACGAGCAGCGCAGCCGCGGCTTGTCCGTGCGTGAGGCCCTGCTGGAGGCCGGCCCGACGCGGCTGCGGCCGATTCTTATGACCACGCTCACGATGGTGTTGGGCATGGCGCCGCTGGCCCTGGCGCTGGGCGCCGGCTCGGAGATTCGGCAGAGCATGGCGATCGTGGTGATTGGCGCGCTGATCAGCTCAACGCTGTTGACCCTGGTGCTGGTGCCGGTGATCTACACTTATGTGGAAGGTTTCCGCCGCCGGCTGGCACGCCGCAAGGCGGAAGCCACCAACGGTCACCTCGAGCATGCCCGCTCTTTGGCGGCAGAATCCGTTTGATCCGGAGCGCAGGCGGCTCTCAAGTTGACTGAAAGCGGCGGTATGGTGCCCGCTGCAAATCGCTCCGCCCACCGGAGTGCATCTCCACAGCGGTAACGCGCAGGTCGGTTACTGTGAGATCGCTGCGGTGGGCGGATTGCTTTTCGAACTCTGTTGCAGCACCTCCGCAGCACAGCACTCCCGCAACCGGCACAACCGGATAAAAACTGCAATTCACCATGGCGGCGGGAGGAACCGGTGCGGAATCCGTGAGACGAGTCTATGACGCAACTGCAAGATCATGTGGCCATTGTCACCGGCGCGAGCAGCGGCATTGGTTTCGCGACGGCGCTGGCGCTGGCACAAGCAGGCGTGAAAGTGACGCTGGCGGCGCGGCGCAAGGATCGTTTGGGTAATTTGAAGAAGAAGATCACCGATCTGGGCGGGGAGGCGCTGCTGGTTCAAACCGATGTCACCGACCAAGCGGCAGTGCAGGCCGCGGTGCAGCAGACCATGAAGAAGTGGGGTCGAATCGACGTGCTCGTCAACAATGCCGGCGTGATGCTGCTGTCCTACATGCACAACCTCAAGGTCGAAGAATGGGTGCGCATGATCGACACCAACGTCAAGGGCATGCTGTACGGTATCGCGGCGGTGTTGCCGATCATGCGGGAGCAGCGCCGCGGGCATCTCATCAACATCTCCTCGGACGCCGCGCTCAAGGTGTTTCCCGGCTCAGCGGTCTATAGCGGCACCAAGGCGGCAATCAAATGGATCGCGGAGGGGTTGCGCTTCGAGTTGGCGCGGGAGAAGATGCCGGTGCGCGTGACCACGATCATGCCGGGGGCCGTGGCCACCGAGCTGGCCTCGCACATTTCGGATCCCGGCATTCTTGAAGTCTTCAGGAACAATCCGCGCATCGAATTCATGAAGCCGGAAGACGTCGCTGCCGCGGTGCTGTACGCCCTGCAGCAGCCCGCGCACGTTGACATTAATCAAGTCCTCGTGCGGCCCACCGAGCAGGCAACTTGAAGGGCGGGTTGCGGCACAAGCGCGGGCGGCGGCGGGGCTCGCTTCGCCGGGTGATGGTGCCGCGCGCCTGTGGCCAGGGTTGGGTGCAAATAAGAAACCCCGGCCGGTTTCGCGGGGCGAAGCCGGTCGGGGTGAAGTTTTCTACGTCAAGGTGGAGGGCAGTTACTTGCCCAGGCGAACAACGTTGGAAGCCGACAAGCCCTTGGGCCCCTGTTGGACTTCGAACTGCACCTTTTCGCCTTCGGTCAAGGTCTTGAAACCATCACCGTTGATGGCTTTGAAATGAACGAAGACATCTTGCCCGTTTTCGCGCTGAATGAAACCATAACCCTTGGCTTCATTGAACCACTTGACAGTTCCCGTTTCCATACTCTGGACGGTCCTTTCAAAATATTAAAGCTTGCCCTCGCGAGCCGGAAGTCCGCGAGGAGGGATTGAGGCGTACAACCAGCTTTTGCCGCACCTGTTACCCAAACTTCGGATGTCAACACGGACAGCGAAATTTGCGGGAGGGCAGAGAATCGGACGGATCGCTGGTTGACTGCAACATCCTTGGTAGCCGTGATCCTCGGTGTGGAATGTCAGGAAGGCTTCAACAGCAGACCGCAATCCAGATAAAGCTGACCCGCGCTGCGGGGGTCGCCCGACAAAGGGCGCAAAAACTGTGTACAGAATGGCGCAAAGATAAGTGCAAAATTTTTGAAATGCAAGTGCTGATTTCTTCCCGGTAAATTTTGTAATCGCAGCCAAGACCTTGCCACATTGGGCTTATCCGGTTACGGAAAGTTTATGTTCATCTACGATCGCGCCATTCGCCTGCTGGGATCACGCCTGACCTTCGATGCCCGCACCCGCAGTGAGCTGGTCTGCGTTTCGCATGCCCACGCCGATCACGCCCGCACCCATCATCTCGCCTATGCCACGCCGGCCACGGCCGCGCTCATGCACGCCCGTTTGGGCAAATCCCCAATCACAGCGGTGCCCTTCGGCGAACCGGTGGCGATCGAGGGCTATCGCATTTCCTTTCATCCGGCCGGCCACATTCTCGGCTCGGCGCAAATCCTCGCGGAGCGTGACGGCGAGCGCCTGCTTTACACCGGGGACTTCAACACCGAGGTTGGCGCGGCGGCAGAGCCCGTGGAAATCGTGCCGGCCGACACGCTGATCATGGAATGCACGTACGGCCATCCGCGCTATAAATTTCCGCCGCGTGCCGAACTGGTGGAAAAATTGTGTGAATGGGCCGCTGACAACTTGAAATCGGGCCGCGTGCCGGTCGTCATCGGTTACCCTTTGGGCAAATCGCAGGAGGCGATGAAGATTCTCACGGACAACGGCTTCTCGCTGTGCGTGCACGGCACCATCCTGAAGCTCGCGCGCGTGTATGAACAGTTTGATTACCGCTTTGCGCCGGTGGAACAATTGCGCCGCACCTCCGATCTGGGCGGCAAGGTGCTCATCCTGCCGCGCCGGGCGGAGTTGACGAAGCACATTACCCGCATTCCAAACAAGCGCACGATGTTTCTTTCCGGGTGGGCGATACATGAGGGCTTCAAGTACCGCTGCGGCGTGGATGAGGCCCTGCCGCTTTCGGATCACGCCGATTTCGAGGGACTGCTGGCGTTTGTCCGGCGGGTCAATCCCACCAGGATTTTCGTCACGCACGGCCCGGCTGATTTCGCCGTGCACTTGCGGCACCTCGGCTACGACGCCCGGCCGCTGCGCGCCAATCCCCAGGGTGAATTGTTCTGAGGCGGCCGGCCCGCAGCGCGTTCCCGCCGCTGTTTCTCATTCCCCGCCGCTGCTGCGCATCAACACCAAAATCGCGCCCTGCGGCACGACCAGATAATTCTTGTCGTCGATTTTGATCTCGACCGCGGCTTTACGCAGGAAAATGGCGTAATCTCCCTCGCGCGCCTGCATGGGGAGATGCCGCGATTCCCGGCGCGCCGGTTTCCACGGCTCGCTGTCGACTTCACCAAAATCCGGCAGCGGCGTGCCGGGCCCGGTGGCCACAATCTTGCCGCCTTGCACCGATTCCCTTTCCACGGCCCATTTGGGCAAATACAACCCGACTTCGGTGCGCTCCTCCCCTTCATCCGGTTCGATGAGAACGCGATCACCGACCACCAGCAGGCGCGTGCGCTTTCCCGTTTTCGTTCGTCTCATGGTCAATTCACAAAAGTCTGGCTGCCGCGGCCGGGCAGCCGCGCCCTGCCGGCGAGCCGTTCATCCGATTTGTTTGATAATGGCGTGCAGCAATTGCTGAAACGTCGTGCTGATGCGGTTCGCCACCTCGGTCACTTCGGCATGATCGAGCTTTTGAGCCGTCAGGCCGGTGCACAGATTGGTGATGCAGGAAAGACCCAACACTTGCATCCCGCGCGAAACTGCCACGAGCACTTCCGGCACAGTGGACATGGTGGCGGCATCCGCGCCCAGGCGTTGCGCCATCCTCACTTCCGCCGCCGATTCGTAGCTCGGCCCCTTGGAGGAAAACAGCACGCCGCGGCGCAGGGGAATGCCGAGCTGGCGCGCCGCCTCCAGCGCCACGCGTTGCAGCTCCGGAGCATAGGGCGCGTGCATGTCCGGCCAGCGCTCACCCCACTCCTTGCGATGCTGCCCGCGCAGCGGATTGGCAAACATGAAATTGATGTGATCATCGATCAGCATCAAATCGCCGGACTTGAACAGCGGATTGAGGCCGCCGGCGGCATTGGTGACGATCAAACGCTTGACGCCCAACGCTGCCAGCAGATGCACCGGAAATCCGACCAGCGACACCGGATAGCCTTCGTAGGTGTGCACGCGGCCCTGCAACGCCAGCAGGCTTTTGCCGCCCACCTTGCCGACCACCCAGCGGCCGGCATGGCCGGCAACCGTCGAGCGCGGATAGCCCGGAATCTCGCTGGTGGGCAAAATCTCGGTGCTCTGCATGCTCTCGGCAAATGTCCCCAACCCCGATCCCAGAATCAGGGCCAGTCGGGGAATGGTGGCAAAACGTTGTTGCACGAAGGCGCTGGCAGTTGCCAGGCGCTCCGCGTCAAGCAGGGGCGGCGCCATTTCGGGTTTGGCAGGAGCCATAAGTCTCACGTTGTTTTCCAGCCCCGCGATCGCGGGCGGAGGCTGAATGAGATGGTGACCGTCTGACTGCAGGGGTCGATCAGCGCGACCAGGCAGGTACGCCGGTCAGCGCTCGGGCGGCACGTAACACTTGCGGCAGCGGGCCTCGTAGATCTGCGTGGCGCCCACCACCACGCGCTCGCGTGATGCAGTCAGGCGTTGCGTATAGCTGGCAGGCTCGCCGCATTGCATGCAGATCGCCTGCGTCTTGGTGACTTGTTCGGCGATGGCCATGAGTTGCGGCATGGGCTCGAAGGGCACGCCGCGGTAATCCATGTCCAGGCCGGCGACGATGACGCGCACGCCGCGCTGCGCCAACTGGTTGCACACCCGCACCAGGGTGGCGTCGAAGAACTGGCCCTCGTCCACCCCAATGACCTGGGCGTCGCCAGCGTTGGCGAGGATCTCCTCGGCATTTTTCACCGGCACGGAGCGCAGTTTTTGGTCGTTGTGGGAAACGATGTGGTCGCTGGCGTAGCGATCATCGATTACGGGTTTGAAAATCGTCACGCGTTGTTTGGCGATTTGCGCCCGGCGCAGGCGGCGAATCAACTCCTCGGTTTTGCCGCTGAACATCCCGCCACAAATCACTTCAATGGATCCCATTTCAGATTGTGCAGGCATGAGGTTGTGAGTTTCTGGTAAATGATGATGGCAGATCAGTTGGCCAGTCACCTGGTTGCATGTTGGGATTGCCGGTGCCGGGTTGTGCGGGCCGCCGCGCCGGCATGAGAACGGCCCTCTTGGTCACGACTGTCTTTCCTTCAACAGCGCGGCGATCTTGGTGCGCAGCAGATCGATGGCCACGAGATTGTAGCCGCCTTCCGGAATGATGAGATCGGCGTAGCGCTTGCTCGGTTCGACGAACTGCAAATGCATGGGCCGCACGCTTTTCTCATACTGCTCGATCACCGACTGCACGGTGCGGCCGCGCTCGGTGGTGTCGCGCTTGAGCCGGCGAATGAAGCGCAGGTCGGCATCGGTATCCACATACACTTTGATGTCCATCAGCTCGCGCAGCGCCGGATTGTCGAGAATGAGGATACCCTCGAGCACGATGACGTCGTGGGGGCCGGTACGCCGGGTTTCCGGCCGGCGCGTATGTGTGGTGAAATCGTAGATCGGGATGTCGATGGAATGCCCGCTCAGCAGCTCTTTGATATGGCGGACCAGCAGATCGGAATCGATCGAGGAAGGATGATCGAAATTATAGGTCGCGCGTTCCTCGATGGAAAGATGGTTGAGGTTGCGGTAGTAGGAATCCTGTTCGATGATGACGACGCGATCGCTGCCCAGTTGGCCGACGATCTTTTGGGTAACCATGGTCTTGCCGGAGCCGGAGCCGCCGGCAATGCCAATCAAAATGCCTCGCTTCGTCCAGTTCTTATGCATGGCCAAACATGTGTTCGTCAAAGGCCTCCGGCAGCAGGTCCTTCAATTTGAACGCCCGCGTTGCACCGGCGCGGTTGACCAAGATAACGTCGAGATCGCGGCCGTAGTCCCACAGCACTTGCCGGCACGCGCCGCAGGGCGTGGTGAATTCTTCGGTGTCGGCCGCCACGGCCACGCACACGAAATCACGTTCGCCCTCCGAGAGCGCCTTGAAGATTGCCACACGTTCCGCGCAGCACGTCAGGCCGTACGAGCTCGACTCGATGTTGCAGCCGTCGTAGATGCGCCCGGCGCGGGTGGCAATGGCAGCACCGACGTGGAACTTCGAATAGGGCGCCAGCGCCTTGGCTTTGGCGCGCACTGCCGCTGCGATCAGTTCCTTGGCGTCCGCTTTCATGCCCTGTGCTCGTTCCGGTCTGGTGCTCAGCGAAAAAAAATCCGAGCCCAAGCGGACTCGGATTCAGAATCTTCAAACAGAGGTGGCGCAGCTCATTTGCGGTCTCCGGACGTTAGAATGGCAGATCTTCCGAAGCCTCGCCAGCCGTCGGTGGCGCATAGTCATCGCTGGGTGGCGGAATCTCGGCAGCCGCGCTGGTGTCAACCCCCTCACCCTTGCGGCCGAGAAACTGCACGCTATTCGCCACAATCTCGGTGATGTAGCGTTTTTGGCCTTTGTCGTCATCCCACGAGCGCGTTTGCAGCCGGCCTTCGACGTAAACCAGTTGCCCCTTCTTAAGATATTCGCCCATGATTTCGGCGGTCCGGCCAAATGCCACGATGCGATGCCACTCGGTGCGGTCCTGCTGCTTCCCCTCCTTGTCCTTGAAACTTTCATTGGTGGCAACGCTGAAGGTTGCCACGGCCAGGCCGCCCGGGGTGTACTTGATTTCGGGATCGCGGCCGACATGGCCGATCAACATCACTTTGTTGAGTCCACGAGATGCCATGCGCTCCCCCTTTCGGGTTTGATGGTTTCAGGTGTCGCCGCACGGCCGTGTGCACGACACCCGCTGGGCAGACGGCGCGATTGGACTGAGCGTGAATCGAGTGAATATCGAGGAGCGTCGGAGATAATCGCGCGCTTGAATTGTGACCAAGAGTAGAAAATTTTTTCTCACTTGTCAAGCAGTTTGTCAGGCGGTACGTTTGCCTTGCAGGAATTCCTCCGCTTCCTGCACGTCTTCCGCCGAGCCGATGATCAGCGGCGTGCGCTGGTGCAGCTCTGTGGGCGTCACCGTCAGCACATTCTGCTGGCCGTTGCTGGCCGCTCCGCCGGCCTGGGTGGCCACCAACGCCAGCGGGTTGGCTTCATACAGCAGCCGCAGCTTGCCGTTGGGGTTCCTGGCGTCGGCGGGATAAAGGAAAATGCCGCCGTACAGCAGATTGCGGTGAAAATCCGAAACCAGCGAGCCGATGTAACGCGAGGAATACGGCCGGCCGGTGGCTTTGTCCGTCTGCTTCAAATAGTGGATGTAGTTGCGCATGCCCTCGCTCCAGCGACCGGCATTGCCTTCATTGGTGCTGTAGATCTGGCCGCGCCGCGGGATCGTGATGTTTTCATGCGAGAGCAGAAATTCTCCCACGGTCGGGTCCAGCGTGAATCCGTGCACGCCCCGGCCCGCAGTGTAGACCAGCAGTGTGGAGGAGCCATAAAGAATGTAACCGGCGCCCACCTGCTTTTCGCCGGGTTGCAACGCATCTGCCAGCGTGCCGCGCTCGCCCGGGCTGATCTTGCGCAGGATCGAGAAGATCGTGCCGATGCTCACATTGGCGTCGATGTTGGAGGAGCCGTCGAGCGGATCATAAAGCAGCACGTAATGGCCGCACTTGAATTCGGCGGGAATGGGAATGAGTTCGTCGCGCTCTTCGCTCGCCAGGCAGCACAACCGGCCGGTGTGATCGAGCGCGCGATAGATGACATCATCGGCATATTCGTCGAGTTTGCGCACCAGTTCGCCCTGCACGTTGGTGGCGCCGGTAAAGCCGAGAATGTCGATCAACCCGGCACGCCGCACCTCGCGCGAGATGACTTTGGCGGCAAACGCCAGATCATACAGCAACGCCGAAAATTCCCCGGTGGCCTGGGGAAAGGATTTCTGCTGCTCGATGATGTGCCGCTCGATTGTCATCAGTTTCTTGACCATATTCGCTCCTCGCAGATGGGGTGACGGTGGCCCGCTGTTGCTCCAGGCAGGAAGGCAGAGCGTTCGGCGATTTCACAGGCGCTGGCTCCATCCTGACCTGTTCCCAACCCGGCGGGCTGCTGCCGGAACCCGCATCCATTATTTGCGATTTCGGTCGGACGCCACGCGCCGCGCGCGCTCGAAAAGTGGCGCAATTTAGCCGCACACGAGTGAAAAGTCAAGCAGGATGTTGCAGGCCTCAGCAGGTCTCAGTTGCCGGCGGTGTCCCATTGATCAGCAACGGTTGCTCCGTTGCGGCTGGCGCCCGGAGCCGGGCGTCCTGCTGCGACGGCACAGCCGTGGCGGATCATCCCCACTAACAACTGCAGCATGACGTTGCCTCCGGCCTGCTGCCATGGCCTGCGCATTCCAGGCACGAACCGCTCCCGACCACGGAAAGGCGCCGGCCCCAGGCTGGAAATTGCGCCCGGCCGCGTGTTTTTTTTCAAACAAAATTAGACTATATTCCGCACACTTTGAATCTGCTGCCTCACCGCGCACGCAGGCAGCCAACTCCCAACCTCAGCAGATTGCCGGTATGTCCAAGTCGACCATGAAACTGCCAGACTACCTCGCCGAGGAGGCCGTGTTCTACATGCGGCATCATATCCAGCAGGCGGGCGGCAACGAGGTCTTTTTTGTCGGCAAAGCCAACCCCAACGGCGTGGTGGAAACCGTGCAAGTGGTGGCGCGTGGCAACCAGTCCATGGTGCCGGCCATCATTCACATGGTGCACGCCGGCGACGTCGTTATTCACAATCATCCCTCCGGCGTGCTGCACCCCTCCCACCCTGACACCACCCTGGCCTCGGAATTGGGAAATGAAGCGGTGGGATTCTACATCATCAACAATCAAGTCACCGAGATCTACGTCGTCGTCGAGCCGCAGAAACAAAAGCAGCTCGTGCGGCTGGAGGCGGCGCGCCTGCAGGCGTTCATCGGGCCGGCCGGGCCGCTGGCCAGCCGGCTGGAGAATTTCGAGTCCCGCCCCTCGCAGCAGCAAATGCTCCTGCAAGTCGCAGAAGCCTTCAACGACAACAAGGTCGCGGTGATCGAGGCCGGCACCGGTATCGGCAAGAGCCTGGCTTATCTCGTGCCGGCGATCGAATGGAGTGTGCGCAATCGCGAGCGGACGGTGGTCGCCACCGGCACGATCAATTTGCAGGAACAGCTCATCAACAAGGACATTCCGCTGTTGCAGGCGGTGATGCCGGTGAAATTCCGCGCCGAGCTGGTGAAAGGCCGCACCAATTACGCCTGCCGGAGAAAACTGCAGGAAGTGCAGTCGCAGCCCGATTTGTTCACCGAGGCGGATCAAAAAACCGAGCTGCAGAGCATTCTGGATTGGGCCGGCAAGACCGCCGAGGGCAGCAAGTCCGACCTCGGCTTCCTGCCCAGTGAAGCGGTGTGGGAGAAAATCCAGTCGGAGAGCGACACGACGCTGCGGTCGAAGTGCCCCTACTACAATGAATGTTTCTTTTACAACGCCCGCCGCCGTGCCGCCGGTGCCGATGTGCTCATCGCCAACCATCATTTGCTGTTTGCCGATCTCGCCGTGCGTGACGAGCACGGCGGCTCGGAAGTGGCGGTGCTGCCCAAGTACCAGCGGGTGATTCTCGATGAGGCGCATGATCTCGAAGAAGTGGCCTCCTCCTATTTCGGCGCCGCCACCAGTTACCATGCGCTGTTGCGCACCATTCACAAACTCTATCGCACCAAGGACGGCAAACAAACCGGCGTCCTGCCGTTCGCACTTTCCAAGCTGCAAAAGCGGGCCGGCATTGTCACCCGTTCCCTGCTCGATCGCTTTCGGGAACAAATTGAGCTGGTGTGCGCGCCGGCGCTGGAAAATCTCGAGCACCAACTCAGCGCCTTGATGCAGCGCCTTTTTGCCTGGGGCGCCGGCCGCCGCCAGAATGAGTATGACGAAGTCAAAATCCGCCTCACCCCGGCAGTGACGCGCGACCGGCAATTCCATGAAATCGCCCGCCACCAGGTGCCTCTTTTTTTGAAGGACCTGCGCGACTGCGTCGAGTCCGTCACCAAAGTCGTGAAGCTGTGCGATCTCGCCGAGAATTATCTCGGCAGCGAAGCGGTTTCCATGGCGGTGGATATCCGGGCGCAGGCGCAACGGCTGGAGGAGATGGCCGCGCAAA
>JBBIKM010000109.1:0-19925 GCA_037445455.1 bacterium
CACTTCAGCCCATCCCGGCTTGGTGCCGCTCGCTTTCACCGCACCCAAAGATTTTTGGAACGACGCGCATGCGCTATGGCTTGATCTCTGACATTCACGGCAATCTCGAAGCGCTGGAAACCGTGCTGGCGGAGCTGGAGCAGGAGAAGGTCGATGCGATTCTCTGCCTGGGCGACGTCGTCGGCTACGGCCCGAATCCCGATGAGTGCGTCAAGCTGGTGCAGGCGCGCGCCGCGGTCTGCCTGAAGGGCAATCATGATGAAGCCAGCCTGGATGACACCGATCTGAGTTTTTTCAACTATGTGGCGCGCGAGGCCATCGAGTGGACCAGCGCGCAGCTCAGCGCCGAGGCCAAGCAGTTTCTGCGGCAACTGCCCTACACGCATGAATTCGAGGATTTTCTGCTGGTGCACGCCTCGCCGTTCGAGCCGCAGGAGTGGAACTACATCACCTCCTGGGAAGGCGCGGAGCAGAGCTTTCAGGCCTTCCACCAGCGGGCTTGCTTCGTCGGGCATTCGCATTCGCCGCTGGTGGTCGGCCGCAGCCGCCTGGGCGCGATGCAACTGCTGCAAACCTATCCGCTGCAGTTCGAAGAGCATCATCGCTATCTCGTCAACGTTGGCAGCGTGGGCCAGCCGCGCGACTCCAACCCGGCGGCGGCGTTCGGCATTTTGGATACCGGCAAAAGGGAGTATACTTTGCGCCGGGCGCTGTATCCGGTGGCCAAGACCCAGAAAAAAATTCGTGCGGCTGGTTTGCCGGGATTTTTGGCCGACCGGCTGGCGGAGGGCAGATAAAGCAGAGGCGCGGGCACTCCCTGCCGGGACGCCACCGCGTGGTGCCGGTGGACGATCGGCAGTGGCCCGGCAACCGACCGGCGCGCATCGGAAGTTTGAATTCTCAGGAACAGACCAAGAAAGGACGAAGGCATGCAGCTTGCGGAACGTACCTCGACGCCGTTTATGTTGTCCACGGCAACCTTCAACAAAGTCAGTGAAATTTTGCGCGACCTCATCGTCAGCACGCGCGCCGAGTTCGCACTCTTCTCCGATCTGAACGGCAATCCCATCACCCATCACGGCAAGAACGTCACCCTGGATTTGGGCGGGTTTGCCGCGCTCACCGCCGGCGACTTCTCCGCCATGCGCGAGATGGCCAAAGTGATCGGCGAAAAGGAAGGCTTCAAATTCATCTTTCAGGAAGGTGAGCGCCGCAACATTTACCTCTGCAACGTCGGCTTCAACTTCCTGCTTGCCATTATCTTCGAAAAGACGGTGGCGCTCGGCCTGGTGCGCATCTTCGCCAACAAGGCCGTCGAAGCCCTCAAGCAGGTGCTCGCCCAGGCGCAGGAGGCGGAAAAGAAGACCACCGAAGTGCTCGACGTCGAGTTCGGCCTGTTGCTCGGCAAGGAATTGGACAAGTCTTTCAATCTGTAACGCACCAGCGCGCGCCAAAACACAGGAAGGTTATGTTCGTCAATTGGGCATTTCAAGAAATCAATCTCAAGATTGTTTATTACGGCCCCGGCCTGAGCGGCAAGACCACCAATCTCGAGTACATCTACCACAAGATCGATCCGTCCCTGCGCGGCGAGCTGATCACCCTGAAGACCCGGGAGGAGCGCACGCTCTACTTCGACTTTCTGCAGCTCGAAGTGGGGCGCATCAAGGGCATGAAGCCCAAGTTCAACCTCTATACCATTCCCGGCCAGGTGTACTATGCCTACAGCCGCAAGATCATCCTGCGCGGCGTCGACGGCATCGTGTTCGTCGCCGATTCCCAGCCCGACCGCATGACGGAAAACCTCGATTCGCTCATGGATCTCGAACAAAACCTCATCGAAGACAGCATGACGCTCGAAGAGTTTCCCTGGGTGCTGCAATACAACAAGCGGGATTTGCCGCGCGCCCTGCCACTGGCCGAGATGAATGCCAAGTTGAATTTTCATCGCGTGCCGGCAATCGAGGCCGTGGCCTCGCGCGGCCAGGGCGTGCTGGAAACTCTGAAGCTGGCAATTCAGGGCGTGGTCAGTCACACGCAGAAGGTGATCTGACGCCGGTGCGCTGGCGCCTGCAGCATCTCTGCGTTCTTCGTTCGCTTCCTCCTCTGCCTTCTCAGGAAGAGCATCGTCTAACCCCTGCCACCGGCAATTGAAAGGAATGAGGCACCATGAATCCTGATCCTGATACTCTCACCATAAGTGATACTCCGGAAATCGAGAGCCCGGCGGCCGAAGCGCCGCAGTTTTCGATCGAACAAAAAATGGCCAGCATCGTGACGCTGGGGAATTATGAAGCGGCGCTGCTGTTCAGCGAGGAAGGGCTGCCGATTGCGCAGGCGATCAGCCCGGCGGGGCCGGCGACGGACGCCGATCGCATCGCCGAGATGGCGATCACCTTGCAGGAGGTGAGCCGCATGGCCGCCACCCTGGGCGGAATTTCCCGGCTGCGCGAAGTCGCGATCGAGGGCGAGAATCACCGCCGCATCGTGTTTCGTTTCTTCCGCGCCTTCGAACAGTCCGTGGTGCTGGCGGTGGTCGTGCCGCCCGCCAAGGCTTACAAGCAAAAGACCAACGAGCTGGAGAAGCTGATCATCGGCGAGTCCTTCTGAGTTGTGCCGTTGCCTTGCATCTTCGCCCGCCGTGTGAATGGTCGCCTCGCCGCGTTGCGACTTGCGGGAGGCGAGGCGCCCATTCTGTTTTGCGGAGACGCGGGCGCGAGAGTTGCCCCCCCACGTTCCTGCCACTTTCTAATCGCCGCGAGCCACTTGTTTCGTCCCACCGCGAAAATGCATTGATTCGTTGCGGCTGCATTCGTTTCGGCATGATACGTTGTCCAGTTTGGCACATGGCAGCGTGTGCCATCGTACATGTCAAGTGCAGCAAACACCGGGTTTAATGTCTTGATAAACAGAAGCACAATCGTGCGGTTTGACGGCCTCTGAACCTGGCATATCAGTTGCTCAGGCAACAGGCAGCAAGTCACAGCACGCAGGCCTGCAGCCGTCACACTCGCTGGAGAGAATGGGTGAAGCGGCGGCCAGGGCAGGCGAGCAGCAGCAAGGCTGCACGCCATCCCTTTTTGTTTCGTGCTTGAGTGCCTGCTGTTGAACTCACCCGGCATCACTCGGGCGTTGCCATTGTCTCAAGGAGGTTACCATGAGCAACATCAAGCCGTTTCAACTCGCGCTCATTGGCGCTGCGCTCATTTTCGGACAAATGAATTCTCCCGTGCGCGCACAGCAGATGGAAGGAGAGCTTTCCACCACCGCTTTGGTGACGAGTGCAGTTCCCGCCGGCGCGGCCCTGCCGGCAGAGCAACCCCCGGCCGCCGCCCCCACGGCCCCGCGCCCGGAACGCTCGCCGCTCGCCAAACTGCAGGCTGACAAGATCACCTCGTTTTTCGTGCGTGACAATGACAGCAATCGCATCCAGCTTTCGATGCTGGTCGCTTATCAGGCAGAATTGGCGAAAGCGGTGCGTGAGATTGTCGGGCAGAAGGTGACGCCGCTGGTGTTTTCGGTCTCCACGCTGCCGAGCCGCATGGTGAGCTTTGATCCGGCGCAGTTGCGCTTCGAGCAGAACGGCCGGCAATGGACGCCGGTGACCGGCCCGCACAGCGCGGACGTCATGCCGCTGGAAGAGAACGGCGTCTTCGGTGGCAAGGTGGCTGATGGCGAGGTGCACCAGGGCGTGGTGCTGCTGCCGGCCTGGTTTGATCCGCATCGCCCCATCACCCTGCGGTACGGTGATTTTCATTACCTCGCGAAATTCGCGCAATTGGAACAGTAGCAGACTCCTCCTCCCTCTATCCCCTTCTTCGGGCAACCTCGCAGGCTCGACGTGAGCGTGCGGTGGGCGGCGCACAGGTTACCAGCCGCAAGCACGAAGAAGATAATGCAGGCGATCCCCTCTTCCCGGTTTTACGCCGTGGGGGAGGGGATTTTCGTTTTGCCGGCGACCGCCGCAAATTTTGCCGTTCCGTTTTGTGCGCAACAATGGAAGACGATTACCGCCCTGCTGCGGAGCGTGTGTCGCCGAACTCTGATCTTGCATTTCGGAGGGTGATTCGCTATATTTTTGCCGCTTGGAGAAAACGCCAGAGTGGTGAAATTGGCAGACACGCCAGATTTAGGATCTGGTGCCGCAAGGCGTATGGGTTCGAGTCCCTTCTCTGGCACTCTCAGACCCCAAGATCAAGGTGATCGCGGGGCATTTTCAACTATAGACACCCTGATGTGAGGAGCCGGCCTTGGATGTTCAAATTTCGAACGGCGACAAGTGGAAACGCCATCTGGAAATCAGTCTCACTTCCACCGAATTCAAACCGCATGTAGAGAAAACCCTGCGTGCTTTTCAGAAGCAGGCCCGGCTGGACGGCTTTCGCCCCGGCAAAGTGCCGATGCACCTGGTCGCAAAGTTGTTCAGCGATGAGGCCAGGCGCAAAACGATTGAAGAGCTGGTGCCCAGCCTGCTTGCCGAGGTACGCGAGCAGCACCGTTTGCGCACCGTCGGCCCGGCGCAACTCGAGGAAGTGGAAATTGATGAGGAGGACGGCCTGAAGCTGCGCGCCACCGTCGAGGTCGAACCGGTGGCCGAGTTGAAGAGCTACACCGGTTTCACGCTGGATCAGGCCGTTTATGAAGTCACCGCCGAAGACATCGAGGAGGTGCTTGGCCGGCTGCAGGAACAGCACAGTTGGCTGGAGAGCGTCGAGAGCGGGGCGCAGCCTGGTCACTTGGTCACGGTCGATATTCAGATGACCGATGCCGGCGGCGTGCCGTTGATCGGCCGGCATCACAAGGACCAGCGCTTTCGCATCGCGGCGCCGGACGCTTCCGACGATGATTTCACCCCGCAACTGATTGGCGTGAAGCCGGATGAGATTCGCATGGTGCGAATCACGGCGCCGGACGCCGAGGGCAAGCCCCAGGAAAAGTACTATCGCGTCGAAGTCAAGGAAGTGGCGGAGGTGAAGCTGCCCGCGCTTGATGATGAGCTGGCGCGCACGATCGGCAATTATGAGACGCTGGCGGCCTTGCGCCAGGCCGTCGGCGAAGACCTGCGCGCGCAGGCGGAGCAGCGCAGCCGCGACGAACTGAACGACGCCATTATCGAAGAAGTGCTCAAGCACAACCCGCTGGAATTGCCCGACGGCATGCTGGCGGCCTACACCAATGCCTATTTTGAAAACCTGCAGGAAACCTTCAAAAACGTGCAGGGCCT
Organism: bacterium; assembly: GCA_037445455.1. Classification (GTDB taxonomy): domain Bacteria; phylum Zhuqueibacterota; class Zhuqueibacteria; order Zhuqueibacterales; family Zhuqueibacteraceae; genus Coneutiohabitans. Next base: position 5,225 of record JBBIKM010000109.1, read on the forward strand.
CAAGGAAGAAGACCTGCGCGAAGAGGCGCGCAAACGCACGATTCGATATTTGAAATGGCGTTATCTCCGCGAGCAGGTGGCGGAAGTCGAGCATCTCCTCGTCAATGAAGACGAGATGCGCGCGCACCTCACCGCGCTGGCGGCGGCGCGCAATGAAGACCCGCAACGGCTGATCAACAAGACGCTCAACGATGAAAAAGCGCGCGAAGACTTGCGTGACCAGCTCGAGAACCACAAAGTGCTCGCTTTCCTGGCAGGCAAAATGAAAATCGAGCAGCGCCGCGTGCCCTACAAAGATCGGAATAAGTCCAGGATAGTTACCGTTTAACCAGGCAAATCATTCGACGAAAGGACAGAGTTATGGGACTGGTTCCAATGGTGGTCGAACAAACGGGGCGCGGCGAGCGCGCATTCGACATTTTTTCCCGTTTGTTGAAGGAGCGTATCGTTTTTCTCGGCACCGCCATCGACGACACCGTCGCGAGCCTGACGATCGCGCAATTGCTCTTCTTGGAAGCCGATGATCCGGAAAAGGACATCTACATTTACATCAACAGCCCGGGCGGCAGCGTGTCCGCCGGCTTGGCGATCTACGACACCATGCAATACATCAAACCGGCGGTCAACACCATCTGCATGGGGCTGGCCGCCAGTATGGGCGCCGTGCTGCTCACCGCCGGCACCAAAGGCAAACGCTTCGCCCTGCCGCACGCCCGCATCATGATTCACCAACCCTGGGGCGGCTTCCAGGGCCAGGCCGCCGATATCGCCATTCAGGCCACCGAGATTCTCAAGACGCGCGAGCGCATCAACAAGATTCTCGCCGAACACACCGGCCAGGACCTGACCCGCATCGAAAAGGATTCCGACCGCGATTTCTTCATGTCCGCCGAAGAAGCCGCCCAGTACGGCCTCATCGACGAAATTATGACGCGCAAAGGCATCACCAAGAGAAAGTAGGCAAACATGGCGGACTTTGGCAAACGCGACCGGCTGTTCATCTGCTCCTTCTGCGGCAAGAACTCCAACCAGGTGGATTGCATCGTCACCGGCCCTGACGTTTACATTTGCAACGAATGCGTGCGCAACGCCAGCGAGATCATTCGCGATGACATGCAGCGCCGTGCCGTGCCGTTCTACGGCCGCATTCCCACGCCCGAGGAGATCAAGCGCGAACTGGATGACTACGTCATTGGGCAGGATCGCGCCAAAATGGCGCTGGCGGTGGCGGTCTACAATCACTACAAGCGCATCGAAACGCCGGCCAACCTGGAAGACGTCGAGCTCGAGAAGAGCAACATCCTGCTGGTCGGGCCGACCGGCACCGGCAAGACCCTGCTGGCGCAGACGCTCGCGCGCTTTCTGCAGGTGCCCTTCACCATCGCGGATGCCACCACCCTCACCGAAGCCGGTTACGTCGGTGAGGATGTGGAGAATATTTTGGTGCGGCTGCTGCAGGCCGCCGACTACGATCTCGAACGCGCCGAAAAGGGCATCGTCTACGTCGACGAAATCGACAAGATTTCGCGCAAGGACGGCAATCCCAGCATCACTCGCGACGTGTCGGGCGAGGGCGTGCAGCAGGCCCTGCTCAAGCTGTTGGAAGGCACAGTGGCGGCCGTACCGCCCAAGGGCGGCCGCAAACATCCGGAGCAAAACCTCATCAACATCAACACCCGCAACATCCTCTTCATTTGCGGCGGCGCTTTTGAGAACCTGGACAAGATCATCGCGCGCCGCATCGGCAAGAAGGAAATCGGCTTCGGTTCCGATCCCAAGAGCCAGGCGGAAAAATCCATTGGCGAGCTGTTCATGAAAGTCGAGCCCGAAGACTTGCTGAAGTTCGGTCTGATTCCCGAGTTGATCGGCCGCTTGCCGGTGATCGCCGCGCTCACCGAGCTTAATGAAGCCGCGTTGATGGAGATTTTGGTCAAGCCGAAGAACGCCCTGACCAAGCAGTATCGCCGGCTGTTGCACATGGACGGCGTGACGCTGGAGTTCGAAGAGGAGGCCTTGCGCGCCATCGTGCAGCGCGCGGTCAAGCGCGGCACCGGTGCGCGCGGCCTGCGGTCGGTCATGGAAGAAACCATGCTGGAGGTGATGTATAAAATCCCCGGCATGCCGCAAGTGAAAACCTGCACCATTACCAAGGAGTGTATTGTCGAAGGCAAGCCTCCGCTCTACACCTATGAGAAAATGAAGAAGAGCGCGTGACGCGCCTCGAAACGGGGGAATCCCAATTGCCCATGCAAAAAGATCAGCGTGACACTATCCCGGTTGAAGCCTTTCATCGCCTGCCTGTCCTGCCGCTGAAGGAAGTCGTCTTTTTCCCGCACATGCTGTTTCCGCTGTTGATCGGCCGCGAGTCTTCGCTGCGCGCCGTGCAGGAGGCCATGCTGCTGCATAAGCTCCTGCTGGTGACCGCGCAGAAGGACATGTCGCTGGAAGAGCCCGGCAAGGAGGACTTGTACCGCACCGGCGTGGTGGGCCGCATCCTGCAGTTGCTGCGGCTGCCGAACGGCCTGGTGAAAGTCCTGGTCGAGGGCGTGTCCAAGGCGCGCATCACCCGCTTTCTGCAGACGGAAGATCATCTTGAGGCGCGCGTGGAGCTGATCGAGGAGGCCGGCGAAGACACCGTCGCGCTGCGCGCGGCCATGCGGCGCGTCACCAGCCTGTTCCGCGACTATGTGCGCCTGCACCGCGCCATTCCTGAAGAAGTGCTGCTGGGCATGGAAGACATTGAAGGCGCGCAGCATCTCGCGGATTTTGTTGCGGCCCATCTGCAGCGTGAATCCCGCATCAAGCAGCAGATTTTGGAAATGCCCACCGCCTATGATGCCCTCATGCATTTGGCGGAATTGCTCGAGCATGAAAAAGACATTTTGGACGCCGAGCGCGACCTGGAAGACAAAGTGCGCGGCCGCATGCAGCGCAGCCAGCGCAACTACTGGCTGCAGGAACAAATGCGCGCCATTCAGGAAGAGTTGGGCGATGAAGCCGAGGCCGACAACGACATTGCTGCGCTGCGCGAGAAGGTGAAGAAATCCGGCCTGCCCAAGGAAGCCGAAGAAAAGGCCAACGAAGAGCTTGACCGCCTGCGCAACACCGCGCCGCTCTCGCCGGAAGCCACGGTCATCCGCAATTACATCGACTGGCTGGTGGCGCTGCCGTGGAGCACGCGCACCGAGGATCTGCTCGACATTCCCCATGCCCGCAAGATTCTCGATGAAGACCATCACGGCCTGGAGAATCCCAAGAAACGGATTCTCGAGCATCTCGCGGTGCTGAAGCTGGTGCATCAGATGAAAGGCCCGATTCTCTGTCTGGTGGGACCGCCGGGCGTGGGCAAAACCTCCCTGGCCAAATCCATCGCCCGCGCGATGGGCCGCAATTTCGTGCGCATGTCGCTCGGCGGCGTGCGTGACGAAGCGGAAATCCGCGGCCATCGCCGCACCTACATCGGCTCGATGCCGGGCCGCATCATCCAAAGCATGAAGCGCGCCAAGTCGGTCAACCCGGTCTTCCTGCTCGATGAAATCGACAAGTTGACCTACGACTTTCACGGCGATCCTGCCTCCGCGCTGCTGGAAGTGCTCGACCCCGAGCAGAACAAGGCCTTCAACGATCACTATCTCGAGGTCGATTACGATCTCAGCCAGGTGCTGTTCATCACCACCGCCAACGTGCGCAGCCAGATTCCCGAGCCGCTGCTCGATCGCATGGAAGTGATCGATCTGCCCGGCTATCTGGAGCATGACAAACTGGAAATCGCAAAAGGTTTCCTGCTGCCCAAACTGCTGCGCGAACACGGCCTCACCGCCGAGCAGCTCCGCTTTTCGGATGCCGCCCTGCTCAAGATCATCCGCGAGTACACCCGCGAGGCCGGCGTGCGCAACCTCGAGCGCGAGCTGGCCTCGGTTTGCCGCAAGACCGCCTATGCCATTACCGCCCAAGGGGAGCTGAAACGCCGCGAAATCACGCCGCGCGCTCTGGAAGCGGATCTCGGCGTTCCCAAGTATCCGCAGCGGCCGCTCACCGAGCAGCGCGCCATCGGTACCGCCACCGGTTTGGCGTGGACGCGCTACGGCGGCGACGTGCTCGACATCGAAGTGAGCCTGATGCCCGGCAAGGGCAATCTCTCCCTGACCGGCAAGCTCGGCGATATCATGAAAGAAAGCGCGCGCGCCGCACTGTCCTTCATCCGCACCAACGCCGCCCAGCTCGAAATCGAGGGCGATTTTTGGAAGGAACTCGACATTCACATTCACATTCCCGAAGGCTCGATTCCCAAGGACGGCCCGTCGGCCGGCATCACGCTGGTGGCGGCGCTGGTTTCGGCGCTCACCGGCCGGCCGGTGCGCCGGGACATTGCGCTCACCGGCGAAATCACGCTGCGCGGCGGCGTGCTCGCAATCGGCGGGCTGAGTGAAAAAATGCTCGCGGCCCAGCGCCTCGGCATCAAGCGCGTGATCATTCCGCAGGAAAACGCCAAGGATCTCAAGGAACTGCCCGCGCCGCTGCGCAAGGGCATCGACGTCACCACCGTCAAGCACGTGGCCGACGTGCTGAAGATCGTCTTGTGTGAAAAGGAGCCCAACGACCCGGCCGGCGCCAAAGAGACCAGCAAGGCCGCGCCTGCGAGGGTCAAGAAGCGCCGCAAAGCGGTACCCGCGCAAGCTGTCGTGATCAATTGAAGTCCCGCTACCCTGCATCGTTCGCAACGCCTGACCGCGGAGATGGTCGCGCACCGCAGACGCCTGCCCGCCGTTGATCGCACGGTAGGTTCTTTCACGGCAGGCAACTTTCCCTGTTGCTCAACCGGTTCCCATGAAAATAGCTGCCGCGGAATTCATCATCAGCGCCGCTCAGCCGGCGCAATTTCCCCGTGAAGGTTTGCCGGAGATCGCCTTCTGCGGCCGGTCGAATGTGGGAAAATCGAGCCTGATGAATTCGCTGGTGGGCCGCAAGCAGCTCGCGCACACCAGCAGCACGCCCGGCAAAACGCGCCAGCTCAATTTCTATCGCCTCCTCCCGGCGGGAAACAAACCGAAGCCTTTTTATTTCGTCGATTTGCCCGGCTACGGTTACGCCAAAGTCGCACAAACCGAACGCGAAAGCTGGCGCCGCTTGATTGAAGGCTATTTCAAGCAGGCGCGTACGCTGCGCGCGGCGGTGGCCATCCTCGACAGCCGCCATGGCGCGCTCGCCAGCGACCGGGAGTTGCTCGCGTGGCTGATGTCACTGCAAGTGCCGGTGATCGTCGCCGCAACCAAAGCCGACAAACTTTCGAACAATCAGCGCGCCGTTCAGCAGCGGGAAATGGTGGCCGCCCTCGCGCCGCTGGCGGTGCAGCAGGTGGTGATCTACTCCTCGTTGACGCATCTTGGCCGCAAGGAATTGTGGCAGGCCATCGAGCAGTTACTGTAACTCAAGCCGCCGATGCAATGGTGCCGTGGCTTCATGCCTGCCCGGCCCCCGGCGGAACAGCACAGCCGCTCCCGAGACTCATTCAATTGAATTCGCCCATGCGCTCCCGACTTTTCACCCCCGGTCCCACGCAAATCCCCGAGGCCGTGCGTCTCGCCGCCGGCGCCACATTTCCCTACCATCGCGGCCCGGCGTTCAAAAAGCTCTTTCAAGAAGTACAGGACAACCTGCGGTATTTTTTTCAAACCAAACAGGAAGTGATTGTGCTCACGGCCTCCGGTACCGGCGGCATGGAGGCCTGTGTCTGCAACCTGTTCAGCGCCGGCGAAACCGTGCTGGTGTTGGCCGGCGGCAAGTTCGGCGAACGCTGGGCGGAACTGGGCCGCGCCTATGGCTTGCAGGTGGTGTTGATGGAGGTGCCGTGGGGCCAGCCGGTCGACTACGCGGCATTGGAAAACCTGATCAAGACCACACACCACGTGAGCGGCGTCTTTTGCACGCACAGTGAAACTTCGACCGGCAGCCTCACCGACGTCAAACGCGTTGCGGAAATCGTGCGCCGGCACTCGGAAGCCTTGTTCGTGGTTGACGGCGTCACCTCAGTCGGCGTGCTGCCGTTTCATTTTGATGAATGGCAGATCGACGCCTGCGTCTCCGGCTCGCAAAAGGGCGCGATGGCGCCGCCCGGCCTGGCGTTTGTCGCGCTCAGCGAGCGGGCCTGGCACAAGCACAGCCGCAGCACGCTGCCGCGTTTCTATTTTGATTTCACCACCGCGCGCCAGGCCGCGCAGGAGCAGGGCACCTCGTGGACGCCGGCCATCACCACCATCGTCAGTCTGGCCGAATCGTTGCGCCGCATTCAGGCGAATTCGCTCGAATATTATTGGAGTCACTATGCGCGTTTGGCCGCGTCGTTCCGCGCCGGCGTGCAGGCCCTGGGGCTGGCAATCTTTCCCAAAGTTCCGTCGAACGCTTTGACCGCCGTGACTGTCCCCTCTGGCGTGGAGGGCAGGGCGCTGGTAAGCCGGTTGCGGGAGGGCTATGGCGTTACCGTGGCCGGCGGGCAGGGGCAGCTCAAAGGCAGGATCTTTCGCGTCACGCACATGGGGGATTACGACCATCTCGACCAGATCGGCCTGATGGCTGCTCTGGAGATGGCCCTGGCCGAAGCGGGCTGGCGGCTGGAATGGGGCGCTGGCCTGGCGGCGATGCAGCATGCCTATCATGACAGCAGCAGCAGACAGGGTTGAATTATGGCGCGCATTCTCATTGCAGAAGACGATCGCAACACGCTTTCGGGTTTGGTGCAAATTCTCACACAGGAAGGCCACGACGTCACCGGCGTGGAAAGCGGCCGCAAGGCCATGCGCAGCCTGGAGCGCGAGCGGTTTGACATCCTGCTGACCGATTTGAAAATGGCGGAAATCGACGGCATGCAGTTGTTCGAGAGCAGCCGCGCGCTTCATCCCGACATGAAGACGATCGTGATGACGGCGTTCAGCTCGGTGAAGGACGCGGTGGAGGCGATGAAACGCGGCGTGTACGAGTATTTGACCAAGCCGCTCAATCTCGATGAACTGTTCGTCATTCTCAAGAAGGCCGAGGAGGAGCAGCGGCTGCGCCAGGAGAACGAGGAGCTGCGTGACCGTCTGCATCAGCAGTACCGCTACGAAGGCATTATCGGCAAAAGCCCGGCGATGCAGCAAGTGTTTCGCACCATCGCCAAAGTTGCCCAGAGCCAGGCCACCATTTTGATTCGCGGCGAGAGTGGCACCGGCAAGGAGTTGGTGGCGCGCGCGATTCACTACAACAGCCCGCGCGCCGCCGCACCGCTGGTGGAAATCAGTTGCAGTGCCTTTCCCGAAACGCTGCTGGAAAGCGAACTGTTCGGTTACGAGCGCGGCGCCTTCACCGGCGCCACCGCGCGCAAGCTCGGGCGGGTGGAGTTGGCCAACGGCGGCACCATCTTTCTCGATGAAATTGGCGACATCTCCGCCAGCGTGCAAACCAAGCTGTTGCGCCTGCTGCAGGAAAAAGAAATCAGCCGCCTCGGCAGCACTGAATCGATTCACGTCGATGTGCGCGTCATCACCGCCACCAACCGCGATCTCGAACAGGCGATCCTGAACAATCAGTTTCGTGAAGATTTGTATTACCGGCTGAATGTCATTCCGATTTTCCTGCCGCCGCTGCGCGAGCGCCTGGAAGACGTGCCGCTGCTGATCGATCATTTCATCAAGCAATACAGCGCCGCCAACCACAAGGCGGTCACCGGCATGTCGGAGGAGGCGCTGCAGATGTGTCTGAATTATCACTGGCCCGGCAACGTGCGCGAGCTGGAGAATGCCATCGAGAACAGCATTGTGTTGGGCGAGGGCGACACGATTTTGCCGGAACATCTGCCTTTCACCGTCAGCATGCGCGCCCGGCCGTATGCCGCGGCCAATTCCTTCATCGCCAGCGGGCAAACCTACCGCGAAAAGATGGAGGCGGCGGAGAAGCTGGTGCTGGAAGATGCGATTCGCCGCGCCGGCGGCAACAAATCCGAAGCCGCCAAGCGACTGGGCATCAGCCTGCGCACGATGCGATACAAGATTCACAAGTACAAGTTGTAGCCATTCCTCCCGCCGCCTACCCCGTGATGGCGGAGTCTTCAACGCCCCGGCCCTGTGTCCCGCCTTGCGCCAGCCCTCCTTTCCGGCGCCATTTCCCGTCTTGCTTCTTTGGGAAAATTTGATTAGTTGTCATCGTCGTAATCGTTCTGCAAGAATACATTTGGCCCAGGATCAGAAAGGCCGCGAAAGACGCGACAACAACCCTGCGTGTCTCGCGTGTTTCACCGGCACATTCGACCAGACCGAATTGGCAGTGCCAGATTCATTCATGTGGCCGTAAGATCTTTGAACGCTGACAAAAGTCACTGCGTGTGCTTGTCCGCCCGCCGCCCTGCTTTGCGCTCATTCGCAGGGGCGCCTTGCCTGGTTGCTGGTTGCCGATGTTGGTGGAGATCCTGGACAAGCCGCTGCAATCGGCCCGAACGGCGGGGTGGTGAAAACCTCTTTCCCGGAGCCTCTCATGTCTCCTCTCAATGCGGGCGTGCTGGTCGCCCAGGTTCTCAAGCAAGCTGGCGTCAAGAATCTCTTCACCCTGTGCGGTGGCCACATTGCTCCGATTTATCTCGCGGCCGCCAAGCTGGGCATGCGCGTGATCGACATGCGCCATGAGCAGGCGGCGGCGCATGCCGCGGATGGCTGGGCGCGGCAAACGCGCACGCTCGGCGTCGCGGTGGTCACCGCCGGACCGGGCGCCACCGATGCCGTCACCGGGGTGGCCAATGCCTTCTTTGCCAACAGCCCGGTGCTGGTGTTGGCCGGCGCCGCGCCGGTGAAAGAGTCGGATCGCGGTGCGCTGCAGGAGATGAATCAGCTCGAGCTCTTCAAGCCCATCACCAAATGGGCGCGCCGCGTGACCGATCCCGAGCGCGTCGGTGAATACGTCGCGGCGGCGGTGCGCCAGGCGTTCGCCGGACTGCCCGGCCCGGTTTATCTCGAACTGCCGGTGGATGTTTTGCTCGCGCCGGTGAAACCGGAAGACCTGCAGCGTCCGCATGCGCTGTTCACCTCCGAGCCGGCCGCCGCCAGCAGCGACGGCATCATGATCGCCGCGAGTCTGCTCAACGGTGCGCATGCGCCGGTGATCCTCGGTGGCAGCAATCTCTGGTGGGATGAGGCGCAGGAACAGCTCGAAAAATTCGCCGGCAAACTCAATGCGCCCATTTTCCTCAACGGGCTGGCGCGCGGCTGCCTCGCGCCCACACACCCGCTGTTTTTCCAACATGCCCGCAAGGAGGCCTTCAAAAAGGCGGATGTCATCGTCGTGATCGGGACGCCGCTCGACTTCCGCCTGGGCTACGGCAAGTTCAATCCCAAAGCCAAAGTTGTTTTGATCGACAAAACCGACACGCATTTCGGCCAAAACCGGCCGCATGACGTCGGCCTGGCCGGCAGCCTCGATATTGTGCTGCAGCAGTTGACTGAGGCCATCCACCTGGTGGCGTTGCGGCAGGAGTGGTTCGATCACCTGCGGCGCGTCGAGCACAGCGAGCAAGCGGGCCTCGAAAAAATGATGCAAAGCAATGCCCTGCCGATGAATCACTATCGCCTGCTCGCGGAAGTGGTGAAAGCTGTGGATGAAAACACCATCGTGGTGGGCGATGGCGGCGATTTTGTGGCGTGCGCCTCGCGCGTGGTGCCGGTGCTGCAGCCGGGAAATTGGATGGACCCCGGGCCTTTCGGTTGCCTCGGCGTCGGCCCCTCCTTTGCGCTGGCCGCGAAGCTGGCGAAGCCCGATCACAAAGTACTCATCCTGCACGGCGACGGCAGCTTCGGCCTCAACGGCATGGAATTCGACACCGCCATTCGCCACAATCTGCCGATTGTCTCGCTCATCGGCAATGATGCCGGATGGGGGCAGATTCGCAATCCGCAGGTGGCATTGTTGGGGGAGCAAGCCTCGGTTGCCACGGATCTCGCCGAGACCCATTATGAGAAAGTGGTGGAGGCGCTGGGAGGGTACGGTGAGTGGGTGGAAACACCCGAGGAGGTGGTGCCGGCGCTGCGGCGGGCATTCGCCGCCGGCGTGGCCGCGTGCATTAACGTGCGGATTGATCCCACCACGTTGCGGGGCACGGTTGATTTGATGCGCGGTTTGAGCATTTGAGCGCCGGCCGGCTGGCCGCGCCTCGGCGAGAATTTGCCCTCATCACAATGGCGGTCTGCCTCAGCGCCAGAACAGCGCCTTTCCCGCCTGGCTGGCATTTCCCGCCCGCAGGCGATAGTAGTACACTCCGCCTGCCACCAGATGGCCGGCATCATCTCGTCCATTCCAATACACACGATGCCTGCCGCTGTTCCTGTTTTCCTCGAGCACGGTGCGAACGCGCTGGCCGAGCAGATTGAAGATGGCAAGCTCGACCCGCGCCGGCTGCGGCAGAAAAAAGACGATGGCAGTAGAGAAGCGAAAGGGGTTGGGATAGCTTGGGGCCAGTTCGAAGGTGCGCAGTGCCTGCGGACTGGCGATCGCCCTCACTTCCTCCGAAGGTTCACTCCGATTGCCGCGATCATCCACCGCGATCAATCTGTAGTAATAGACCTTGCCCGAAATCACATTGCGGTCTTCGTAGCTGGAATCTGACCTGGCAACCCAATCAACGGCATTTGCAGTGCCGGCAACAGTGTCACGACAGACGACATAGCAACACAGATCGCTTTCCAGGTTGGGCGTCCAATAAAGCTGAATGGCGGCCTGGGAGAGGGCAGTGGGCGGGGTGGCGCAGAGTGGCAAGGCCAGCAGGAGGCGTCGAAAAGTCATGCAAAAGTGAGCTTGCAATTCCGTCGCTAATTTGGGTTGCGGGTTGTCCGGAGATTGGTCAGCGGGAATATAGAAATCCCGGGCGGAATTGCAAGCGCTTGCGCAAGCTGTCACTTTTGCAGCAGCATGGCCTGATGCTGCACGGCATTGCCGACGGTCAATCGCGCGAAGTAGGCGCCGGAGGCAACGACCCGGCCCGCGGCATCGCGGCCATTCCAAACGACGCGATACTCGCCCGGCGCCTGGGTGGCGTTGACCAGGCGCGCGACCTGCCGGCCTTGTGCGTCATAAATCTCGAGCCGCACCGGCGCAAAAGTCTCGACGCGATAGTACAGCGTCGTGGCGGGATTGAAGGGGTTGGGATAGTTTGTCAGGATTTGTGCCTGCGCCGGTGCCGCCGTGCTGCGCTCTTTGACGGCAGTGCGCGGTGAAGCCACCCGCGTGGCGAGTTTCATCGCTCCGGCGATATTGCTCCAGTCATAAACGTGCACTGCCTTGTCGGAGTGCACCGCGTAGAATGATCCGTTGGGCAGGCCGGGCAGGGCGGCTTGCGTCAAGGTCGTCCCGTCGGTGCCCTTGGTTTCGCCGGAAAAACTGCCCAGTGAAGTCAACGTGCGGCGGTCGAACACTTCAAACTCAGTCGGGCTGGCGTTTTGATCCGCGATAATGATATAACCATTGCCACCGCCCAAATCATACAGCACCATGCCCTCCGGATCGATGACGAACAAGCCCGTGCCGAAGCGTTGCTGCAGGTTCCCCTTCATGTCATAGACCATCACGTCGCGGGCATCGCCTTCATCGCAGAGCAAGACACGCTGGTGCACCGGGTCAATCAAGATGGATTCCAACACGCCGGCCGTGCTGAAAAAGAAATCGAGTTTGCCGGTCAGGCTCTCACCGCTGGCGAGAAGGTTGTAAACGTAGACGCGATCCGGCGCCGTGCCGGTTTCGGTGATCCACGCTTGCAACTGGCTGCCCTTCCAATACAGCGCGATGCCGTACGGCTCTTTCAGATCACTGGCGCCAAAGTGCCCCAGGAATTTCTGCGCCGGCAGGGAAAACATCGAAACGCGATGGTTGTCGCGCTCGACCACGAACAGCACATCGCGGGGCGTGTCGTTGACGCGAATGTTGTAGCCGACCGCAATGCCGTTGGGATAGCTCAACTGGCCGGCGCCGGTGCCGCCGCTGGCCAGGCGCCCCAGAAATTTTCCCGTGAGGGGATTGTGTTGCAGCACGGTGTTCCTGGATTTGTCCGTCGTGAATAGAATGGCTTCCGCCGGATTGGGCGCCACCCACAGCGCCACGGAATCCAGCACTCCGTTGCCGTCCGGGGGACGGTCCATTTCACGATACAGGGCGACACTGGCGGCGCTGACCGCCAGCATGGCAGTGAGAAACAGGTTTGGCATGGTGGTGTCGCAAAGTTGGCGGTTGAGTGTGAAACAAGGAAACGCGCGGCGCGGGGGAAACAAAGCAAGCCGGTCCGGCTTCACCGCACCAGGGTCATGCGCCGGACCTCCGTCCATTTTACAATACCGCGCTGGCTCACCAGCATGCGGCAGAGATACGTTCCCGCGGCCACGGTCTCGCCGTTGTGGCCTCGGCCATCCCACGCGAGCAGATGCCGGCCGGCGGGCGTGAGCGTGTCGGTGAGCGTGCTCACTTTCTGGCCGAGCAGATTGTAAATCGAAATATTCACTTCCGCTGCTTCACTCAGGTCAAAAGCGATGCGGGTGCCGGCCTCAGTCCCGGCAGCGCTGGCGGAAAACGGATTCGGAAAGTTCTGATGCAGGGCAAAGCTCGCCGGCGGGCCCAGGGCGATCGACACTTCGCCGGAGTAGCGCGCCTGGCCGTCATGGTCGATTTGCTTGAGGCGATAAGCGTATTCACCACGATCGGCGGTGGCATCCACGAACTCATATTCACCGCTTGCTGCTGCCGGATGCGCGGCCGCGATGAACGCGAGTGTGCCATACTTGCCGGTTCCGGCTCTGCGCTCCAGCTCAAAGCCGAGCAGATTCTGCTCCGCGGCGGTGCGCCAGCGCAGGCGCGCTCCGGCCGGCGCCGGTTCCACCGAGAAGGCCATCAACACCACGGGCGTGGCCGCGCCCAGCTCAAACGCGCCCAGATCCGGTTTTGCTCCGGCAAACGGCAGGCCGAGGTCAATGCCGGCATCGCGCGCCGGACTCGAGGCCTGCAGCTCGAAATTGGCCTGCGCCGCATTCTTGAAGCGCGGATCGCTGCCGCTGACGTCGCCAGTGCCCTGCCACTCTTTGGCCTCAGCATTGAACCAGCCGTTGTGATCGACCTGGCCGGAAAACGGCCCGGCGATTGAAACCGCGCCGCTTTGATGTATGAGATTGTTGCGCACCACCGCGCCGCTCAGCCCCTTGCCCTCGACGCGAAACGAGCTGGCGGACACGTTGGAAAGCGTGTTGTGCAGGATCTCGACGTTGGTGACGTCATCGAATTTGATGGCGTAATACTGACGGATGTTGTACAGCACGTTGCGCAGCAGCCGGATATTTGTCTGCGATTTGCCGCCCTCGCCGCGAAATTCCATGCCGCGCTGGCTGTCGTGAATGAAGTTGTTCGAGGCGGTGATGTTGCGGCAGCCCTTCTGCGTGACCCAGGCCTTGTTTTCGAAACCATACATCTCATTGGCCTCCACCACGCAGCCGTCCACGCCCTTGAAGTCGAGCGCGTTTTCGCTGTTGCTGCCGAGGGTGGTGTAGAAGAGGTTGCCGGAAATGGTGATGTCTTTGGAGTAGTTGGCGATCTCGGTTTTGTCATCGGCATAGAGCTGAATGCCGTCGCCGCCACAGTTGTAGATGGTGTTGTTGATGATGCGCCAGCGCCGGGCGCCGGGATTCAGCACGATGCCGTGGGCATCGCTGCCCGCCTGCCAGACGAAGTCGCGAATCACGCAGTTTTCGATGGTCACGTCGCTGCTGCTGGCTCCGCCTTCGATGCCGTCGCGCTTGCCGTTGCGCAGCTCACAATTGCGCAGCGTGATGAAACTGCCGCTGATCTTGACGGCATCGGAGGCATCGCCCTGATGATCGAACACCAAATCGCGGATCAGCCAGTAGGACTTGCTGGCGCTCAGCATGGTGCCGGCCGTGGCGATCACCGGCTTCTCGCCGGGATAGGCGCGCAGCACGAGGCGCTGGCTGGCGGTGCCGCTCACCGGCAGGGTAATCGCTTCGTTGTAGGTGCCGCCGCGCACCAGCAGCGTATCGCCCGGCTGCATGCCCGCCAGTTTGGCATTGATGCTCTCACCCGGTTTTACGATGCGCGTGGCCGGCCACAAACTCGTGTGCGCCAGCGCCGCCAGAAGGCCGGCGAGAACAACGCCGGTCCGCGGCCGCAAGCGCAGCGGCCGGTGCAGGAAAAACTTCCTGTTCTTCCCAAACATGTCATCTCCTCGCGTGATTCAAATGAACGGGATGGTCGCGGCCTCGGCAGGGGCTTGCCCGCAACACCGCCCCGGCGTGCCGGCGCGCGGCGATGCGTTGTTCCGCCGGGTGCTGCGCCGAGGGCTGGCCGGTCAACGGAACAGCGTCCGCATCACCGGCGAATGCAGTTGATTGCACAGAGGATTCAAGAGTTTCACCAGCTTTTCTTCCTCCAGTGCAAGCTGCAATTCGCTGGCATAGGGCATGGGGTGGAGGGCGATGTAGAGATTGCCTTTCGGTTCGGAATGCGCCATCCAGGAACGATAGGCGTAGTGGTAACGTCCGATCCGGCCGTCGGCAAAGCTGCGGGAAAGGCCCAGGTACAACAGCTCTTCACTGTCGATCATCAACCCGGTGCCGGTGAGAATCGCGTAAATGCCGCCTTCCGCGGGCGGCACCCACTCATCATCGGCGTCGGGGTAGCCCTCGTAATGCACGAG
>JBBIKM010000110.1:0-15511 GCA_037445455.1 bacterium
GCTCCTCCAAAGCCGGATACTTCTTAATTTCCGTTCCCGGAAAATAGTGCCGCAGAATCTTGCGATATGAATGTCCCTGCCGCGCCATGCCGAGGGCACCATACTGGCACAATCCCACGCCGTGCCCCAAGCCCCGGCCGGTGAACACGTAATTTTTCTGCTCGAGTTGCAGATCGAACGCCGTGCTCTTCACGGCATTCCATCCCCGCGCCCGGCAGACCACGGCGCGAAATTCCTCCCCGCGCACGAGATGAAGCGACTGTCCCATCAGCGCCAGCTCGCGCACACGGCCGTCGGCGCCGCGCTTGCTCACCCCGATCGCTTGAATGGCATCGCCCAGCTCGTCCTGCCACAGTTGCAGCAAGCTATCGGCGCCGATCTGCCAGCGCCAGCGAAAATGCGGAGAGAGGGCGCAATACCCGTTCAAGCGCGAGGAATCAACAACACTCGCGAGGTAGACATGGTCATCAACGCCTGACCACACGCCGTGATCGTCCGCGGTGCGGCCGCCGCAGGTGGAGCTGTAGAAAACTTCGATGGGCTTGTTTTGGTGAGTCAGAATCTCGTTGGCAGTGCTGGTCACCGCCCGCCAAATGCTCGAATCCACGCCCGCGCAGCCGGCATAGCGCTGGCAGTGCGTCAAATCACAGAGCTGATAGCCTTTGTCGGCATGGCGTTGCCGGTTCTTCACCAAATAAGTGCGGGCGGCAATCGCCTGCGCCTGCAACGCGGCGAGCGGCGCTGCCGGCAGCTCGGCAGCCAGCACACCGGCAAGATAATCCGCAATCGGCGCAAGATTGATCACACCCAATTCATTGCCGGCGAGATAGATCTTGAAAGCGCCGGCATACGGCCGCGCCGGGACCGGGCGCTGGCCGCCGGCCGGCCTGACCGCGACTGAAATGGCACCCGCAGTGGCGGCCACCGTCACCGTATCGCTCGCATTCAGCGTGCGGGAGAAATCTTCATTCTGAACGTCCAGGGCGCGGCCCTGCCGCACCATGCGAATCGGCCGGCGCGTGCGCACCACGGCTTCGCGTCCGAGCTGAACCTCAAACCAGGAACCTGCGGCCATGCGGAGCGGCTCGGCCGGACCAGGCATCACCGCTGCCGCGGGAGCCATACTCAGGTCGCGCAACGGCTGCCGGGCGGGCAAAATCGCCGCATGGGGAGATTCGGTCAACTCCAGCTCGAGCGCTTGTGGAGCAAGAATCTCGAAGAGGCGAACGCTGAGCGTTTGATTCTGTGCGAAGAGAATACTGCCACCGAACCAGCCGGTGAGAATGAAAGCCGTGAGGGTGGTCAATCGCATGCTGGGCGGAATGGGTTGGAGAAACAACAGCCGGCCATGAACTCAACAAACGGCGCCAATATAATATCGCAGTCGCAGGTATGCAAACGGAATATCAAATTGATGGGATCGCCCCAGTCACGGGAGAAAACGCAGCGCCGTCGCCTCACCTGCAGCAGACTTGACAGCCACGCGCCCTCCAGTTCGTAAAGCATCACGATGGCTGAAGCGGAACAAAGCCGGCATGAAGGAGCGAGGATTGGCGGAGAGGAGCATCAAATGGCCGCCACAGAAGTCGCGTTCCACGCGCGGCCGCAATCAGGTGGCCTGCGCCAGCCACAAACAGATTCCAAAATGCTTCCCCTGTTGCCTTCAAACAAATCCCGTGAATCCTGTCGAGGCGCGCTGCGCCGCTCTTTTCGATCTGCCCAAAACGCCGGGGCAAACTGACTGGAGATTTTGTTTGACAATCTTTTGTGACATTTGTATATTCGCCGCACTCTTTGGGGTAGTCTCCATCATGACCCGGGTAGCTCTGCGCGAGAGCAGGGAGACTCCCTCTCCTACCACACTGGCTGCATAACATCTCCTCGGAGGAGAACGCATTCCCCACTGATCTGCTGCTTCCGGCCGCCCGCTGTAAACAAGAGGCTCCGGGAGAAAATCGCGAAGGCAACCAAGCCTGGCAGATCCAGAATTTCACCAGTTCGTTGATCGTTGCAACAACCGCTGCTTCCGGAGGGCGTTTTTTCAAGCTCCTTCGGCAAGAACCATTTTTACAGGAGAAATGGCGGGCCGGCAACATTCCTGCGGCAGGAAGAGTTGCCCGGCTCGGGGAGTACCATTTGACTGGCACATACGTGAGGACAACTCTTGAGGCGACTTGGTGAATTTCTTCTGAGCCTGATGGCTCTTCCCTTTCTCTTGCCGTGGCATCTGGCCGAAAAACTGTTCGAGTACCTGGTCCAGCCCCTGATCTTCAAGCATTACCGCGTCGGCCTGGATGACCGCAAGCGCAGGAACCTCCGTCTCGCCATTGCCGGCGCAGGCACGCTGGTGCTTGCCTATCTCGCGTGGACCTTCTATGAAGTCCGCCAGCTCTTTCCCTCGTATGCCGCATTCTTTGCCAAAGGCCACGTCTATTTCGTGACCATGGCCAACGATCTCATTCGCCTCACGCAAACGCTGCTCTGGCCGGTGAATGTGACCCTCACCTTCGTGCAGGGCGGCCGGGTCGCTTTCTGGCATCTCTTGCTGGCGCTTTACTTGTGCTTTCTGCCCGCGCTGTTCTTGTTCAATCTGCTGCTGCGCATCGTCACCACCACCCGCTCGCTGGGCCGGGCCGTGACCTTGCGCAACCAGGCGGTGCGCGACGTGGACCTCGTGCGCTTCGCGGAAAAAGCCGGCCCCGACGAAATCTTTGTCGGCTTGGACTTGAACCGCAACCACGCGCCGTTCTATCTCAAACGCCGGTGGCTGAAGGGGCACGCCCAAATCATCGGCGCCGCCGGCAGCGGCAAAACCGAGAGCATCATCCAGCCCATTTGGTTTCAAGAAGTGCGGCGCAACGTCGCCACCTTCGTCATCGACGGCAAAGGCTCGCGCCGCAATCTCGATCGCTTCTATACCATCGCCACCTCGCTGGCACAGGGGCATGAAGTCGTCTATTTCAATCCCGGCGACCCTGACCGCTCCGCGACCTACAATCCCGTGCTCACCGGCAGCGCCGGCGAAATCCGCCAGAAAATCATCGCCAGCCTGAATTGGGCCGAGGCCGCTGCCGGCGCAAAGGAACGCACGTCGTTCTATCTCGATTTGATCATTCGCGCCATCAAGGAAACCGGACGGTTCATCAGCCTGGAAGAAATTTATCAATACCTCACTTCGAAGACGCATCTGCACAACGAGCTGCGCAAGATCCGCAATCGCTCGGCCTATGAGGGGCTGTTCGAAGTGATGGAGAACTACTCCCGCTTTCAAACCGAAACCGAGTTTCTCGCCACCACGCTGCGCGAGATTTGCCAGTCGGATTATGCCTGGCTGCTGGATACCGACGAGCCGGAGATCGACATTGCCGGCATTTATCTCCGCCGCAAGGATTGCTACTTCACGCTGCCGATGCACAGCGGCGCGCCGGCCATGCACTTTCTCGGCCAGCTCATTTTGCAGGACATGGCCACCAGCTTCGCGCGCGTCACCCTGAATCCCATGAGCGATGCCGGCGCGGGCAATGAAGGCTTGCTGATCATCGACGAGCTGGCGCATTTTGTCAATCCCGGTTTTATCGAATTGCTGCGCGTGTGCCGCAATGCGCAGGTGAGCGTGTGCTACACCAACCAATCGTTCGCGGAGCTGTCCAACCCGGCGCTGCACTTAAGTCCTGCGTTTGTCGAGGAACTGGCGGATCACACCAACGCCACGTTTTGCTTTCACCTGGGCAGCACGGAGAGCATTCGCGCCATCCTGCAGCGCATCGGCCAGGGCAGCGGCAAGAGTGAAGCCGTGCCTGCGCCGCCCCCGGCCAAAGGCAAGCCCGGCACCGGCAGCGCGCCGGCCGCCGCGAGTGCCGGCGGCATTGCGATCAACGAAGAGCTGCTCAAACACCTCGAAGTTGGGCGCTGCCTGGCGTTCATCCGCCAGCCGCGCGTTCTTGCAATTTTGAAGACGGGCTATTTCAAATTTGAAAAACCGCTGAGTTTTGAGAGGAGCAAGGGTGAGAAATTGGTCGCAACCTCTTAGATTATGGAAGTAAGGTCTTTTTGTTTTGACTTCAGCTCAAAAGCGGGTGATTTGAGAAGTCTCATGAACAAACACTCTAGCCCGTGGAGTACTTGACAAAAAATGGCGGGATTATGAAAAAATTTTTAAGCAAACAGTCGCTCGGTTGGTCAAATCTTTTCTTTGTCGCCATGGGTTTTGCGCAACAACCCGTCCCGGCTCCTGACCAATTTCAATGGAAAAATTCCTCCATTGGCGGCGGCGGTTTTTGCATGGAGATTCGCATTGATCCATTCGACAATTATGCCCAGGGCGGCAATCCCGTGCTCTATCTTGCCACCGACGTATCCGGCGTTTATCGTTCGTTTGACAAGGGCGTAAGCTGGGAAATGTTGTTTTATGAAGCATCTTTGGAAAAAAACACGTTGGCGCGATACACCACAAGCCTGGCTTTTCGCCCGACCGGCACGCGCCGAATCATCGCCGGAACGGTTGAAGGCATCTATTTGTGGAGAAACAGCAACAACACATGGAAAGGCGCCGTCATGCCGGCATCGCCCAACGGCATTGCTGATGAAGACGGCATTTATCCGTGGATAGGCGTTATTCGTGAAAATCCCCATGACACCACGGGCTTGGAGATTCTCGCCGGCATCGGTGACGTGCGTGATCGGCGTTTCGGCATGAGTGCGGTGTTACGCTCCACCAATACTTCAGTTGAGCCGGACAGCTTCGAACTGGTGCCGATAGACAATACAACTTCGAGCAAAGAAATTGTTTATGATCTCGATTTCTATGAATACAATGACACGACGTATACCTTTGTCACCACGAATCGCGGCATCTATCTCAGCAAGAATATGTTCGAGGCGGCAACTCCTGAAAGCGTGACGTTCAGCAAGATCAGTGCAAGTTTGGATAGTTTGCGCGGACTGGTTCTGCTGCCGGAGACAACTGCCAGTGATTCCGTTGTGGCTTTCGTGACGCGCTATGATCCAGCCGGCAGCGGTTCTCATCCCGGCGGCCTGTATCGCAACGTCGATGTTTTGCGCAGCACAACGTGGACGAAAACTTCTTCGGATTTGAACCGGTTGGAGAATATCAGCGCAAAACCCGGCAGCACCATGAATGATTACGAAGTTTTCGTTTCCCGCAAAAACATGTCGTGGCTGGGGGTAAGCGTTGACGGCTCGGTGGTTCAAATTGCCAGCAAAAACTCCAACGTGCACAACGGTTATCGCGAGAGCGACATTGATTTGCGTTTCGGCAGTTTCACCGTGGCGGATGATGGCGAAGTTTACGGTGCATGGGGCTACGGCCCGATCAAAGCGCCGGCGGAGAGCGAGCCGGATGATACCCGCGAATACGCCCAGATTTTCACCAAAAGCAAAGGCCTGGATGCCGCCGGCGACAGCACTTACCAAACCATTGGAATGGATGAGGTATTCAGCATTGGCTTGTTCGCTTTTGATCCGGACAATTCCAATATCGTTTTCGTGGGCACAACGGATAACGGCTTGCTGCGCAGCATGAACGGCGGCCAAACCTGGTCGCAACGACGTTTACGAGATGATTCTTTATGGACGGTCGATTATGGCACAGGCAACGGCACCCAAACAGTTCACCACGTCGCCGTGCGCAAGTTTGCTGATACGTTAATGGTCATCGCCTCCGCAGCAGTGAAGAGAAACCCGGGTATAAATGAACGTTTTGGTGAATTGTTGAAAGCGAAATGGGATGGTGGCAAAGGCGATGAAAGTGATTGGGAAATAATTGGTGGAGGCAGAAATGTTGCAATAGGCATAAATTATCGTGATCTCCCAAGCGGTGCAATCCCCGCTTTCGTGTTTGACAAAGTTGGCACAAATTCAGATTCCGAACGGGTTTATTGTGCCGTCCGGGGTGAAGGCATCTTTTGGGCTAAAGCCACAGGAGATACAGATGACAAATTCGTAGAATTGAACTTGAGCGATGTCATTGATGAAGAAAACATCGCCAACGCCGATCGCAAAATCAGCGTGTATAATTTTTCGCGCCTGATGTTCGACCCCGGCGGCAATGATACACTCTATGCTGCCCGCAGTTGGCCCGCCGGCGGGGTATTCAAAATCATCCTCAACCGTATCGCTGCCGACACCGTTGCGGTGGATACTGTAATCGAAGTGATCGATTCTCGTTTCAACAAAACCGCTCAAATCAGCACGAATTACGAGAATGTGACTGCCGAGGTTCATTCCTTACTTGTCACCGAAGATTATGTCTTTGCCGGTGCCAGTATGGGATCCGATTTTTCTCTGGGTTATTACGGTGGTTTGATACGCTGGCGCAAGAGTGATCCACCTGGCGAATGGGACTGGGTGATTGGCGGGCCAACCGGCCAGGCTGATTCATTGATCAGTATTGGCGGCATTGTCGAAGATCCGGAAGATCCGGGCAATGACTTTTGGGCGGTTACTTATCGTCACGGCCTCAAGGGAGTTGACAATTACAAGCTGATGGGATTGTACAAAAGCACGGATGGCGGCGCGACGTGGGCCAAACAAGCCCAACCGCAAATAGAGGCCAACAAGCTCAAATTCGCCAACGGCGTTTCCATGGCATTTGTGCCGGCTGGAGCAGCGACACACAACAAACTTCTTTTGATAACGACGGGCAACGGGATCTGGATCGGTACCCGTAATTTGCCGCAGCAGTAACTTATTCAGGATGTTTTTCACACAGGAGGTTCAATTATGAAGGCACTATCCTTTAAGGTAACATTCTACCTCTTGCCGACAGTACTAGTGCATGTAATCGCAGCACAACCGACAAATAGTGGTCTGTACGATGTTGCTGTACTAGATACTTCCGCAGTCATCGTTGTTGGTGGTAACGGAACGTTGTTGCGTACGACAGATGGTGGAAACAACTGGGCACAACAAATAAATTCGGCAAAGACTTTTCTAAGTGTTCATTTTGTTGACGAACAAAACGGATGGCTTGTGGGAGAAGACGGTGTCGTATTCAAAACCACCAACGGCGGTAAGAAGTGGCTCAGACAACTGCTCAATGCACCTGAACTACATGCTGTATATTTTGTCGATTTACAAATTGGCTGGGCTGCCGGAGCAAATGGTTTTATTGCGAAGACAAAAAATGGCGGGGAAACATGGCAGATTCAAAACTCTGGAACTGTTAACGGTCTTTTAGATATTTGCTTTTTCGATGCTGACACCGGCTGGGTGGTTGGTCGATCATCCACAATTCTAAAGACCATAAACGGAGGGGATGTATGGGAAACAAAGTTTACGGGGAATAGCAATTTATTCTCGGTTTTTTTTATCAATGCAATTACTGGATGGACGTCGCACACTTCGACCAGCCTATCCTATACAAATGATGGTGGCGAGAGTTGGCTGAATCGATCCACAACACCTGATCAAATAATCACTTTGGCAGTTTTCTTTTCAGATGAACAACAGGGCTGGTGTAGTGGAAGCGATGGCATTATAGCGACCACAGACGGTGGTGTTACTTGGAATCGTCAAGTTAGTATTTCAAATGGTGTTTTATGGAGTCTCGATTTCATTGACACTCACAACGGCTGGGCAGTCGGTGAGCATGGGATAATCCTAAAAACTTCAAACGGCGGCCAAACCTGGCAGCAGGTCACCGGGCATTTGGTGGACGTCGAAGAACAGCACGAGAATTTACCATTGGAATTCAACTTACGGCAAAATTATCCCAATCCCTTTCGCGTAGAAGGAGCCAACGGCCAGGCAACGACATTAACCTACACCTTGTCACGCCCCGCTCATGTGAGCATGGCTGTTTATGACGTGTTAGGCCGCGCGGTAGCCGTGCTCGTCGAAGAAACAAAACCGGCAGGTGTTTTTCAAGCAAGCTGGAATGGCTGGGATTTAAATCAACAGCCGGTTACCCCCGGAATTTATCTTTGCCGAATTGAGGTAGCGCCGGCCGGTTCGAGCCAACGATTGGTACAGCAACGAAAAATATTGGTGATCAAATAGCATCAACTCTTCACATCCACCTCGGCACCTTTCAAGGAGGAAACCATGCAAACCATCATTCAAGCCCTCAATCAACTGACCAATGCGCTGTTGATTCTGGCCTCGCCGGTCATGGTCATCGCGTTGATCATCGCCGGCCTCAACATGGCCAGCGCCGACGGCGGACGGCATGAGAAAGCCAAGAAACAGCTCATCGGCGTGGCGCTGGCAGCCATCGTCATTTTCGGCTCCAAGGCCATCGTCTCTGCCCTGGTCTCGTTCGTCCCCGGCGCCAATGTGTCGTTCTAGCGCATACCGCCTGGTGTCATCCCGTGGGGCCGTGTGAGGTGCCTGGCAGCGTGCTGGACACTGCGCAAGATCCCTGCGGGATGACAGTGGGATGACAGAGCGCAAGCACGGGGGAGTGACACAACCGGACGACACTGTGGGACGACACCACGGCCGGTGATTCCTGCAACGTAACCACGGCGGCAATCATCCTCTGCAGACACCGCAAGAACAGGATTATGACCGAAAAATGTTATCGTGAAATCCAATCGCACAGCCAGCTCGCGGGCGTCAGCCCGATCGAGGCCATCATCCTGCTGGCCGTGCCCATCGTGCTCGCGCCGTTTTTCACGCTGATGGACATCAATCTGCTGTTCGCCTTCGTGATCGACATCTTCGTCTATGCCCTGCTGCGCTTCAGCAACCGGCTGTCGGGCTTCGATCACGGCCTGGTATCGTTCATCAGCTTTCACTTCATCTGGCCCAAGCAGCTCTCCGGCTTCCGGCTGGAGGAGCACGATTATCTGCGCAAGCAGGTGGAACGGAACAACTAAAACTCATACTCTTGCCCTTACTGCTACTCCTACTCTTACTCGCTGCTCAGGTTTTCAAGAGCGAGTAGGAGTAAGAGTAAGAGTAGCAGATGAAGCAGGAGCACCCGAATCTCGCGAATCAATACTGCATGGCAGCAACCAAACTCACAGAGCGGCAGGCCTGGCATAACCGTCCAGCGCTGGCGCAATACCTGCCCTATCTCGAAATTCTGGACGACTTCATTGTCAAAAAAAACGGCAACCTGGTCGCCGGCTTCGAGATTCTCGCCCTCGACAACATGAGCCTGTCCGCCGGCGACTATGCCAAGCTCTGCGCCAATCTCGAAAACGTGCTGAATGCGATCGCTGAGGACGTCAATCTGCAGTTTTCCTCGAGCTTCGACTATTTTCCCTACCGGTCGGATTTCGTCTTCACCGAGGACCCCACGCTCGATTTCTTCAAGCAGCAGCGCCACAAATACTACGGCTATTTCAAGTATTTGACCTGCCATCAGCATCTGTTCGTCGATTTCGACGCGGGCTGCAGCCTGCGCACGCCCTACAACATCTTCTCGTCGAGCGCAAACATCAAAACCCGGCTGCGCGTGGAACACGAGCGCCTGGTGGCCGAAAAGAACAATGCTTTGAAAACGCTGCAGGCCGCCTTCGAAGGCACGGGCATCAAGCTGCGGCGCCTGCGCAACCACGATCTCGCCACCGTGCTCTATCGCGCGATCAATCTCTCCGCGGAGGAATTCAACGGCACGGTGCGCGGCAAAGCCACCAACAACGAGTTGATCGCCACGGACTATGCGGTGGACAAGGGCCTGCTGCGCCTCGGCACACAATACCTCGCCTGCCTGTCGCTCAGCCTGCTGCCGGAGGTGACGCGCGATCATATCACGTTCAACGGCATTCCCCTGCCCTATCTGTTTCCGCTGTTGCACAACCTGGCGTTTCCGCACCGGGTGGTGTTTTCGACGCAGAATCTCGACATGGAGAAGGAAACGGCGCGGCTGCAGCGCCGCCTCAATTTCTCGCGCTTCATCATGTCGTTCTCGCGCCAGCGCGAAGGCCGCAAGAGCGAGATTCGTTTCCGCGAGTTGAACGAGCTGATGGATGAAATCTACACGCAACACAAGCGCCTGGCCACCATCAGCCTGAACGTGCTGGTGCATGACGACGATCTCGAGCGCCTGAAGCAAAAGATCAATCAAACCCAGCTCGCGTTCGCGGCGGTGGACAAGGCACAGGCCGTGCTCGAGACCATCGACGCGCTGCCCATCTTTATCGGCACCCTGCCGGGCAACAGCGCGGAAAATTATCACCGCCTGGTGGTAAAAACCTCGAACGCGGCGCAATTCATCAATCTCACCAACTTCAACCGCGGCTATCATCGCGGCATTTTGATGAAGAACCGCAACAACGAACCGCTGCTGTTCGATTATTTCGATCAAAATTTGAACTCGTGGAACAGCATCATCGTCGGCCCCACCGGCACCGGCAAGAGTTACTTGATGCAGGCCATCCTGTTGCAATTGCTGGAACAGGGCGTGAAGGTTTTCGGGCTGGACGTCGGCGGCGTGGGCGACATGGGCGGCAGTTACAAGAAAATGATCAAGCTGCTCAACGGCCGCTACGTCGAACTGAACGTCGACCATCCCATTCCGCTCAATCCCTTCGCGCTGGTGAAAAACGAGGGCGTGATCGATACGAAGAAGCAACTCTTTCTGCGCGCCTTCATCGAGAAACTGCTTTTGGAACGCGAGCAAACGTCGATTTCGAAAGTCGAGCAGGCGTTCATCAGCAAGGCGATTGAAAAGTATCTGACGGAGTTCACCGGCAGCCGCAATCTCAAGACTTTTGTCGATTTCTTCAGCGCCCAGACCGATCCCGACGGTTACGTCGATGTCAAACTGCTCAGCCGCAAGATGTACATTTACACCCACGGCGAATACAGCCGTTTTCTGTGCGCCGACGACATGATCGACATTCGCGAAGATTTGGTGTGCTTCGATCTCAAAGGCCTCGAGACGCATCCGGATTTGCAGGGCATCATCGCGATCATCATCACCGGCCTGCTGTGGGATTTGATGGAGCGCAACCTGGCGCATCACAAAGTCATCTTCGCCGACGAATTGTGGAAAGTGTTGGATGACAATTCGACCATTGGCCATCTGGTGGTTGAGTTGTTCCGCACCGCGCGCAAGATGGGCGCCGGCATTTTCGCAATTTCGCAATCCATCGAAGACATCGACTCGGTGAGCTTTTCCGCGCCGATCAAGGACAACGCGCTCAATCATTTCATTCTGGCGCACAAACCAAAACAACTGGAGACGCTGGCGCGCGCCTTCGGCTACGGCGAACGCGAACTGGCGTTGATTTCCAGCCTGCAACGCGGCGAGTTCTTGCTGGATCGTGACGGCCGCATCACCGTGTTGCGCGCGGACATGAGTACCTATGATCATTATCTCTTCACCACCGATCGCCAGGAGAACAATTTGCTGGAAGGCAAGTTGAAGAAGCATCATGGCAATTTGATCAAGGCGATCAAGGAAATTGCGTACGAGAAGGATCAGGAATTGTCACCGTACTTATTGTGATTGCCCATGCCAAACCAATCTTCCACGGGATGCAAGATGCCGACAACGGAAATGCCCTCTCGCAGAGATGCGAAGACGCAGAGGGCACGCAAAGGCGTTCTTTGCGGACACTCTGCGCCTTTGCGCCTTTGCGTGCCAGCCGTTTTGCTCCTCTTGATTCCAACCCTGGCCCACGCCCAGTTTTGGGATCCCAACACCAGCTTGATTCTCAGCACGCTGCGCGAGATTTCGGTGAAGCACAATCTCGGTTTGCAGGAACAGCGCCGGCAGACCGCGCAGATGGTGCAGCAGCTCAAGCAGTTTTATGACACCTACACGCTGCTGCGCAACGACATCGAATTCACGCAAAGCCTGTACAACGACATGCGCGCCATCGAGAATCTCGATTTGAGCAATTCCTACGCGGTTTCGAATTTCATCATCAACGGCGATCGCTTGAACTACTGGCTGCCGGGCACGGCCACCGACGTCTCCCAATCCGCGCTGGGGGTGGAATCGCTGATCGGCAATGCCCGCGAGCTGGAGCGCACCTACAACAGCTTCGCGCTGTCCACGCAAAGAGAGGAGATTCCCGCTGATCTCGAAACCCGGCGGCACAACGCGCTGCTGGGCCAGGAAGCCTTTGCCAAAGCGTTGCTGGAATATGCCATGAAAAGCCAGGTGCTGGCCAGGACCTATGATTCGATGGCGGTGGAGCTGCAGCGCCAGGTGACCAGCAACAAGAACAAATTCACCGAGGCCGAGCGCACCCAGCTCTTGCTGGAAGCGGTGAAGCTGCGCGAGTTCTCCAATTCCTATTATGAGAAATATCTGAAGTATTCGGAAGAAGCGCACACCAACGAACTGGGCATGTTCGACCGCAAACTCGATTTCCTCAGCAAGAAAGTCGACTGGCAGACGCTCAAGTCGCAGGTGAACAAGACTTCAAAAATCCGTTACGGTTTTTTTGATATTGGCAGTTCACGATCACAGTGAGTTTGCCGCCACGCCGGCAGGCGTGGACGGCAGGGCGCAGCCACGGTCATACCGTGTCTTCCCGGCAGAAGCCACGGCCAGGCCGGGACGGAACAAGTTGAGAGTTGCGGATGCTAATCTTTGCAGTTCACGAAGCGCGTGAATCAATAACCTCGAGAGCGCCCATCTGAACGGGCGACGGTGAACATTATGCTCGAAATCTTCTTCAGTCCGGTTTTCTTTGATTCGGTCCACCAGCTCGTGGACTACATCGTCACGATTTCGACCTATATTTTCACGGTCGGCATGATCTTCTACTTTCTGGCGGTGGTGATGCGGATGAGCAGCGGCCAGGAGGGCGGCGATCACTTCTATCACCTGCTGTTCATCGCCTTCAGCGCAATCGGGCTGGCGACCTACAAAATCTGGGCAGTCTGGCTGGGCAAGCTGTTCGTGCTGCTGGCGCGCGCCATTTTCGACCTGGAGTCGGACAATCTCATGGCGGAATATCTCGGCGCGTTTTTCGGCGACGGCAGCGGCGGGCTGAAGCTGTCGCTTTTCAACATCCTGAGCCTGGAGTCGCTGTCTTCCCTGTCATACCTGCTGGTGATGATCGTGTATGAGATTTTCGTGATCATTCAAGTGCTGGTCCAAATCTTCTTCTACCTGCTCGGGCCGGTGGCGATCGTGCTCTCGCTGTTCCCGCAGTTTCATGATGTGTTCAAGGTTTGGCTCTCGAATTTCTGCTCGGTCAACTTCTGGTCGGTGCTGGTGGCGATTTTATTTCGCCTGGTGAAAACCATCACCAATGCCGGTGCGTTTCAACAGGCGGTGGCCGCGGGCGACAAGGGCGTGTTGTGGGACACCTTCATTCTGGGCGTGCTGATCGCGATCACGATCGTGCTGATTCCCAAACTCTCGGCGGGCATTTTCAAGCTGGCGTCGGCGAGCGCGGATCTCGGCAGCTACGGCACGGGCTTGACTGCCGGCCTGGTGATCTCGACGGTGTGGAAGAATGTCAAGGCTTATTCGAGCACCATCAGCCACAACGTGGCGACGCGCACCGGCGACACCATCATCACCGGCGCGCAAACCATGACCAGCAGCCCGGCGGCGCAAGCGGCCCAAGCCGCGGCCGCGTCCATGGTGCAACCGGAATCACCAGTTGCCACCTGGCCGTTTGCCGGCGCGCGCCAACCGGCAGGCAACAGCGGTTAGGAGACAGAGAATCGATGACCGCAAACACGCCACTTTCGCGGGGTAAATGGTGACGGTTCTGCGGCCGCGCTGACCATGGCCGGACTGGTCGAGATTGATCCGAGGTGACCACAATCCGGCAAATTCATTCACCCAACCATCGAGATGGGCCATGCGTACCACTCCGGAGTATTACGAATTCTACGGCGAGCTGATCAAGAGCAACATCTTTCTCAAGCGGCTGGTGTTGATTTTGGTCGGCGTGAATCTGCTGCTGGCCTTCATGGCGTATCTGGGCTTCACGCGGCCGGTGGAGACGTTCTTGGTGAAGGAGGGCTATGCCTATGCCACCACGCCCTACGGCGAGGCACGCTCGGTGCACGAGGTGCGGCAGTTCGCCCTGACTTTTGCCAAGAATCTGCTGGAGTTCAACCGCGAGAATTTTAACGAGCGCATCAAAAGCGCCTTGCAAATGTGCTCGACCGAACTGGAAGTGCTGATGTACAACACCATCAAGACCTCCGAGATTCCCAAAATAGTGCAGAACACACCGGGCACAGTGAAGTTTAATGTTGAAGAGATTCGGGTGTCGCAGGGCGATCCGTTCAGCGCCTATGTTGCAGGCCAGCAGGTTTTTCCCGGGCAGCAGCCGATTCCCCTGCGTTTCACCCTGACCATCAATGTCGTCAACCGAACGGAAGCGAATCCTTTTGGCCTTCGCATCATCAATTACACGCAAGAAAAAACATGAAAACGCTCAATCTTCTCGCCGCCAGCCTGTTGCTGCTTGCGCAGGCTGCGCCCGCGCAAGCGCCGAGCGCAGTGCGCGTCAAACCGGGTTTTGCCACGGTGATTATCTGCCCGGTGCCGCCGGAATTGGTGACGGTGGGCAATCCCGAGCAATTCACCACGCAAAGCGCGGGCAATTACATTTTGGTGAAGCCGGTGGTCAGCCAGGGCAGCACGAACATGTTCATCAAGGCGGGGCCGGACTCCTACAATCTGCTGCTGCAGGTCTCGGACCGGCCGGACTTGGAGGTGCGACTGCAGCCCACGGCGCCGCCGGCGAGTGTGAGCAGCGGCGCCCGGAACGGCACCTCGCACGCCGGCGAAGGGGCGGAAACACCGGCGGCGAAAAGTGCGGCGGCGAAATCGCCGAACCTGAAAGACCTCTCGCAGAAGAGCAGGGCGATGCTGGCCTCCTACCTCAAGACGCCGCGGCCTTACACCTACAGCGTGGTCAACTCGGGCGTGGTGTTTGCGGTTGATCACATGGCCATGATCGAAGAAAAACTGTTTGTGATCGGCACGCTGGTGAACAATTCGCGCATTCCGTATGATATCGGTTTCGTGCGCTTTCGTCTGGTGGAAAATGCGCGTTCGCTGTTGTTGTTCAAGAAACGGGTGAAAGAAGAGGAGCTGGAGCCGCTGCAGGAGGCCTACACGCCGCGCGTCGAGCCGAACGGCAGCACGCGCATGCTGTTTGTGTTCGACAAGCATGGCTTCAGCGATCGCAGTGATATCGAGATCAAATGCACCGAGGAAAGCGGCCGGCGTGATCTGGTGCTCAAAGTGCCCGGCTCGTTTGTCGAGTAGGCCGGCGCCGCGCCGTCACAGCATGCACCCGCCGCGGTCAGCGACGCCAACTGCAGGCGGCGAAAGGATACCAAGAGGAGAGACACTGTGAATTTGGAGAGAATTTTCTTTGAGACGCGCCAGGGCCAGCGCCGGCTGAAACCGCAAATGGTGATGCTGGTCAGCGTGGCAGGGTTCATCGTGTTTGTGCTGTTTGTGCTGATGCTTTATCAAAGCAATGCCAACGCCAAAAAGCCAATCGCCACCCCGTTTGCCGCGCGGCCCAGCCTGCCGCAACAGCAGCTCAGCTATGACATTATCAAGCTCGACACGATTTCGCTGGGCGATTACTACAAACCGAGT
>JBBIKM010000110.1:15534-19826 GCA_037445455.1 bacterium
GGTGATTCCGGCGACGCGGCCGGAAGAGCGCACGCTGATGATGCCGCCGCAGCGCGAGCAAACGCAAACCGCAGCGCCGGCCGCGCAACGGGTGGCGCCGTCAACGGCACCGGCCACCCAGGAGTTTCCCAGCGCACCGTTGACCGTCCCGAGCAGCGGCCGCAGCATGATCGTGCACAGTACGCTGGAGTCGAATCAACTCTCGACCACCGGCGCGCTGGGTCTGCAGTCGGTGTTGCTCAAGGTAATGTTGCCGGATCAGACACCGGTGACGAACAACAGCCTGGTGCTGGCGCGGGTAATCAGCGAGGGCCAGTGGGGCAGCATCGAAATTCCGCGGCGGGCGCAGTTGCTGGGCGTGGCGACGCTGCAAAACAGCCGCGTCGAAATCCAGTTTCGGGAAATCCGCATCAACGGCGTGACGCGTTCGTGCACCGGCCGCGCGTATGATCTCAAGCGGCTGCCCGGCATTCCCTACACGCCGCTCGATGACAAGACCCGCAAAGTCGTTTTGGATGAATTGCGCAGCCTGGCCTCCGGCATTCCGATTGTCGGACGCTACGCTGCCGATCAGGACGTCACTCCGTTCAATCAGGAAGTCACCACCTTGGAGGAGGGTTTGGAGTTCTATGCGCAGCTTACCAACATTTTCTAGCCGCTGTCTGCTTGCGGGCCACGGGTTGGCGATCGTCGCCGCGAGTTTGCTGGCGCTGGCCGCCTTGTGGTCGTGCGAGTCGCACAAGGATCCGTTCTCGGCCAGCAACACCGCGCCGGTGATTCGCACTTTTGCCTTCAAGCCCGATGTGACGCTGCCCGATCCGCGGCTGCGTGCCAGCGGCGATTCTTTGAAATACCGGCCGGACGAGGCCTATGCCATCGCTCTGCAATACGAAGATACAGAATTGCGCAACAAAAGCCGCGCCCTGCGCGCAACTTTCAAATTTGTGGCAGGCAGCGGCCGGCTGGTAAGCAATCACTTCAGCAACCCGAGTGCGGACGGGCTTGCATTCGACGTTCCGCCCCAGCTCAATGACGAGATCTTTCTAGTGCCGGCGAAATCCGGCATCGTGGATTTGCAACTGCAAATCAGCGACGGCGTGAAGGATTCCGAAGTCAAGCTGGCTTCCACCACCTTCTTTGAAAATTTGAAACCGCTGGTGCGTTTCCGGGCACAGGTCGGCGGCCAGCAGAATCCGCCATACGGCGTCGACTTCGATGCCAGCACCAGCATCGATCGGGACGGCAGCATCGCCAGCTTCATTTGGTCGTTCGGCGACAACAGCGGCCGTGTCACTTCGCGCTCGAGCACCGTTCATCATGACTATTTGCGCTCGGGCTCCTTTACCGTTCGCCTGATCATCAAGGATGAGGAAGGCGCGGCCGACAGCCTGGATCAAGTCGTGACCACCTTCAATCAACCGCCGGTCGCAGCGTTGAGCGTCACGCCCACGGTCGGCAGCGCGCCGCTGACGATCATCTACAATGCCCGCGGCAGCCGCGACCGCGACGGCGAGATCGTTTCCTATGACATCACTTTTGGTGACGGCGCCAGCTCGCAAGCGGACAGCGGCTCCTACACTTATCTGCGTGACAGCCCGCCCAACAGCCCCTACAATGTGCAACTCACGGTGCGCGACAACGTCGGCGCAACGAGTACACAAAGCGTGCAGGTCACCGTGGTCACACCGCCGGTGGCCGACTTCATTTGGCAGGATTGCGATTTGGGCAATGTCACCTTCATTTCGACCAGCTATGACCCGAACGCGCCGCCCAACGATCAGATCGACAATTACGAATGGGATTTTGGCGATGGCAACATGGAAAGCGGTGCCACGCTGTCGACGGTACGTCACAACTATGCCCGCAGCGGCGAGTATCCCGTGCGGCTGCGCGTGCGCAACCGTAACGTGACCGGAGAAATCGTCAAGCAAGTGAAGATCCCCTGCAATTGAGGGCAGGCGAGCAAGCTGGTATCATGCATGAGGAGAATATGACCCGGGAAATCGAAAAGAGCGGCAGGCAGATGGAAATTCCAACAGGGGTAACGGCGAGGCGAACGCGGCCTTTCACACCGGAGCGGGCCTGCCCGCGGGGAACAGCCCGGCGTGCGATGCAGCGTTGTCTACTGCCGGCGATGGCCGCCCTGTTGCTGTGCCTGCCCGACGCGGTGCGCGCGCAGCAGAGCGAGTACTTTCACACCATTCGCTCGAACGCGCTGGCGCTGCAATACGGCCGCACCGCCAAATTGACCTATACACATCAAATGAGCCGGCGCCAGCAGTTCAAGCTTTCCGGGCTTTATATCGGCGACCAGTTCGATCTGGGCCGTGATCAGGTGCGTTCCAAAGTCTACAACGTGAATCTGCAATTGCAATACAATCTCCTGCATCTGCAGCGGCTTTTCGTCAACGGCAGCTTGGGCGCGGGCGCGTATCATTTGCGCGCGCGCAACAGCCTCGATCAAAAGCACAATGAGACGAAGGTCAATTTCGTCGGCGGCGTGCAGGGCGAGCTTTTCATTCAGGGCAGCCGGCTGGCGCTGGTGTTCGATTATGATGTTCTTTACATGCGCTTCAGCGACCTCTATGAGTTCGTGCACATTCCCACCGTCGGTTTGGCACTGGTGTTTTAGAGGAAAAGAGCGCCCGCCTCTTTTGATTTGAGATGCCATCATTGGGCGCAGTTCATCAGCACTGCACTGCAAAGACCAGTGTGACCGCCGGGTCTTGTTTGGCTTGCTTCGTCTGCAGTCCAGCAGCGCAATGTCACTAATTTTGGAGAAGGCACGGACAGGAAGATGATTGGCGGAAAATTTTACCGGCTTCTTGTTGTTGCGACCAACATTGCTGTCGATGACAGCCAGCCCCCTTATGCGATCAGCTTTTCAAACTTGGAAAAAAATGCCAACCTTTCTCCAACTGATAGTAGAACCCAACTGGCAGGCATGCTTCATCAGTTGGGTTCTACGATCGACTGAAAATTCTTGTGGTGCCCGAAGGGCCAAGTTCTCAGTTTGCCTGAAACCTTGCGTAGCCTGTTATTGCTCTTGCCCAAGGTAGTTGGGAATTTTCTTAACAGCTTTGCCCTCAATTATTTTGCCTTTGGGGAAAAGTTAGTGACATTGGTCCAGCAGCGTGCGTGACGAGACCTCTTCCCCTACCCTGTCTTCCTGATGTCCCATTGCGAATCCCATTTCGACAGTAAACAAGAGCAAACCGGCAGCGGCTGAGACATTGGCAGAGAGCGCTGAGCTCCCGATCGCGCAGCGAACGGATGTTGCCGTCGATGAGCGTGAGCGGCGGTCACTGCCCCATCCGGCTGAGCCTTTTGATGGCAGGATATGTTACAAAATGCCGAACTACCCGGAGCTGCTGCCCGGCTTTGAGCTGCCGCTGCAGGATATTTTCGCGGGCGTGGAGGCGGCACCTGCTTCGGAATAATGGCTCAGGCCAGAACCCCGCAGCCCCGCCACCACCGCTCACTTTCCTCCCTCCCGCTTGCCGCCCAGGTTTTCTTCGAACAGCTTCAGAATCCGCTTGTATTCATCCGTCCACGCACTGACCTCTTTGAAGGCGTGATCTTCCATCGGATAGATCGCCACTTCCCAATTCTCCTTGCCCAATTCGATCAAGCGCTGCGCAAGGCGCACGGTGTCTTGAAAATGCACGTTGACATCCACCATGCCGTGACAGATCAAGAGCGCGCCCTGCAACCCTTCGGCAAAGTAAATCGGTGAGCTGCGCTGATAGGCCAGGGAGTCGGCGATCGGAATATTCAGAATGTTGGCAGTGTAGCCATGGTTGTAATGGGCCCAATCCGTCACCGGCCGCAGCGCGGCGCCCGCCGCGAAGGACTTCGGCGCGGTGAACATGGCCATCAGTGTAATGAAGCCGCCATAACTGCCGCCGTAAATGCCGATGCGCCCGGCATCAATCCCCAGCGCGTTGACGAGATACGCCGCGCCGTCAACGACATCGTCGAGATCCCTGCCGCCCATATGGCGATAGATTGCCGTGCGCCAGTCGCGGCCGTAGCCCGCGCTCGCGCGGTAGTCCGGATCGAGCACGGTATAGCCCAAATCCGCGAGCAGATTGTGAAACATGTATTCGCGAAAATAGCTCGACCAGCCTTTGTGGGCATTTTGCAGATAACCGGCGCCATGAACAAAAATGACTGCCGCGCCGTTGGCTTGTTGCGGCCGATACAACCGCGCCAGAACCTGGCGGCCATCGCGCGCGGGATAGGCGACCAGTTCCGGTGTGCGCCAGGGATACCGGTTGAAATCTTCACTG
>JBBIKM010000111.1:0-3504 GCA_037445455.1 bacterium
GTCATCACCGTGATGGCAACCAGGTACTGCTCAAAAGTGGGCGAGGCGCCGGTGAGGAATTTCCAGGCGATAACCAGCACCACGGCGGCGATGTAAACCCGCACGCCGCTCGCCAGCACCCGGGTGATCAAGAAGATGATACTGCCGGCCACGCGCGATCGCGCACCGAAGCGCTTTTCCAGAAACTCGTAGACGGTGTAGACGCGGTAAAGATAGTACGGCTTGATGAATGATCACGCGCGCGACCACGGTACCGAACATCAACTGCACATAGAGCGCGCTCTGCTGGCGATAGCCTTCCGCGGGCACGCCGAGAAAAGTCGCGGCGCTGGTTTCCGCCGCAATGATCGACGCCAGCACCGCCCACCACGGAATCTTGCGCCCGCCCAGCGCAAAGTCTTCCATGCTTTCTTCGCGCCGCCCCATGTAAAGACCGAGGCTGGTAATGGTAATGAAATAGACAACAATAATCGCGACATCCCAATAGAGAGTGCTCATCGACCAGCCCGGTTGGACAGCGTTTCCGCCTCCGGCGTGCCAGGGTGAGGACACCGCCGTCACGTTATGCGCAAAGGTGAGACTGTATTCAAGCTGCCGTTAAGATAAAAAGTATTGGAGATGACGCAACTTTTTTCTACCATGTTCCGCTTTTAAATGCCGGGGAATGGCTGCTTTGATTTCCCAAAGGTGGATGGTTATTTGAATCTGATGGAGGTGTGAGATGCAGGTGCAGCGTCGGAAGTTGCAACAAGTTGGCGTGATGATGTTGCTGGGCAGCGCGATGCTGCTGCTCGGCGCGGCCTGGCCGGATGAGGGCATGTGGACCTTCGACAATCCGCCAGTCAAACAGCTTCAAGAACGCTATGGTTTCACGCCCACGCCGGCGTGGCTGGAACACGTCCGGCTGGCGAGTGTGCGCTTCAACGATGGCGGTTCCGGTTCGTTCGTCAGCCCCAATGGCCTGGTGTTGACCAACCATCATGTCGCGCTCGGCCAACTGCAAAAGTTGTCGACGCCGGAGAAAAACTATGTCGCCGATGGTTTTCTGGCGCGCACCCCGGCGGAAGAAGTGAAATGCCCGGATCTGGAGTTGAATGTTCTGATTGCGATGGAAGAAGTCACCAAGCGCGTGCACAATGCCGTGAAGCCGGGCATGACCGGCCAGCAGGCTCTGGAGGCGCGCCAAAAGGAAATCGCCAAAATCGAAAAAGAAAGTCTGAAAGCCACCGGCTTGCGCTCGGACGTGGTGGCGTTGTATCAGGGCGGGGAATACTGGCTTTATCGTTACAAGAAATACACCGACGTGCGTCTGGTATTTGCGCCGGAACAGCAGGCAGCATTTTTTGGCGGTGATCCCGATAACTTCACCTATCCGCGTTATGATCTCGACATGACGCTCTTTCGGGTTTATGAGAATGACAAGCCGCTGCAGAGCAAGCACTATCTGAAATGGAACACCAAAGGCGCGGCCGTCGATGAGCTTGTGTTCGTCTCCGGCCATCCCGGTTCGACGGACCGGCTGCAGACCGTGGCGCAGCTTGTCCGGCAGCGCGACCACAGCTATCCCTATCGTCTAAAGATGTACAATCGCCGTCTGGCATTGCTGCGCCAATATGCCGCACAAGGACCGGAACAGGCGCGCCAGGCCATGCGCGACATTTTCGGCATCGAGAATGCGCTGAAAGCCTGGACTGGCGAGTACAACGGCCTGCGCAGCAAAGAGGTGATGGCCAAGAAGGAACAGGAGGAGAATGATTTTCGCGCGCTGATCGCCAGCAAACCGGAGTGGCAGGCGGCCTATGGCGATGCCTGGGACATGATTGCCAGTGCCGAAAAAAAGCAGATCGAAATGCTGCCCCATCTCCGCTATCGCGACTTGCGCTTTTCGCGCCTGGCGGGAATGGCCAAGAACCTGGTGCAATACGCCACCGAAATCAAGAAGAAGGACGAGGAGCGCCTCGACGGTTTTCACGACTCCCAGCTCGAGAGCATGAAATTCCGGCTGCTGTCGCCGGCGCCGGTTTATCCCGCGTTGGAAGAACTCTCGCTCGCCGATGCGTTGCAGGAATCGCTCGAACAGCTTGGCGCGGATGATCCCTTTATCAAAATCGTGCTCAACGGCCGCCCGCCGGCCGAGGTGGCGAAGGAGCTTATCGGTGGCACCAAGCTGAGCGACGTGGCGGCGCGCAAGGCGCTGTTCGAAGGCGGGGAGAGCGCGATCAACGCCTCGACCGATCCGCTCATCGTGTTGATGCGCAAGCTGGACGGCATGATGCGCGAACAGAACCGCCTCTACGAGGAGCAAGTGGAGAGCGTGCTGGTGGCGGCAGGCGAAAAAATCGGAAAGGCACGGTTTGCGGTTTACGGTAAAGCCGCCTATCCGGATGCCACCTTCACCCTGCGGCTTTCCTACGGCAAAGTGGCGGGCTACCCGATGAACGGCACCCAGGCGCCGGCCATGACGACGCTGTACGGCCTCTTTGACCGCACGTACAGTTTCAACCAGCAGCCGCCTTTTCACCTGCCCAAGCGCTATCTCGAACGCCACGACCGGCTCGATCTCCGCACGCCGGTGAATTTCGTCACCACCCATGACATCATCGGCGGCAATTCCGGTTCGCCGGTGATCAATAAAGAGGCGGAGCTGGTGGGTTTGATCTTCGACGGCAACATCGAGAGCCTGGTGGGCCGCTATGTTTACAGCGACGAAGTCAATCGTGCGGTGGCGGTGCATCCCGCTTACATGATTGAGGCGATGCGCAAATTATATGATGCCGGCATGATTGCCGATGAGCTGGAAAACGCGGGCGCAGTGCCCTCCAAGACCGACTGATTCTGGCTGGCAAGTTGCTCCCGGCGGGCCTGGTCTCATGCCGCCAAAGCAGTAAAGAGTCTCTACCCAAAGTGGCGCCTGATGGCAGCATCAAGCGCCACTTTTGCTTTGAACGGGAGAGGGGGCCGCGGTTCTGCTGCGAAAGGCGGTGCAGCAGGCGTGCTGCCGTCGCGGGCCGAATTTGTGGCTTGCAAATCGAGGAAATTCCTCTAGAATAGGCCTGCGTCGATACCCCGTTGTCACGGGAACCGCACCCCATCCTCTCTTCGGCTTTACTTGTTAAAACCTTTAACCGGAAGCGTGGCGGCATGAGAAGATTCTTTCAGCTTTTCTGTTTCCTGCTGCTGGCCGGTGCCGGCGCGGCACGGGCGCAGCTCGATACCCTCCGCATTGCCAGCTACAATCTGCTTTTTTTTCCGAGCAGCCAGGGGGTGGCGCGTTTGCCCAACTTTCGCACGGTGATCAACGCGCTGCAGCCGGATCTGCTGCTGGTGCAGGAGCTCGAAAGCGAGCAGGGGCAACTGCTCTTCCTCAATCAAGTGATGAATTTTTCGCAATCCAATTTGTATCAAAGCGCGCCATTTGTCGATGGCTTCGATCTGGACAACACACTCTACTACAAGCCGGCGAAGGTGACGCTGCTGGGCACGCAACAAATCCGCACCACCTTG
>JBBIKM010000111.1:3538-4347 GCA_037445455.1 bacterium
AACGGCGTGGAGTTTCGCCTGTATTCCGTGCATCTCAAGGCGGGCAACGAGATCGATGACGAACGCCAGCGCGCCAACGAGGCGCTGACGCTGCGCACCTATCTCAACGAACTGCGGCCGGAGGAAAATCTGGTGGTGATGGGCGATTTTAATCTCTCGCGTTCCAGCGAATCGGCGTTTTTGCGCCTCACGGAAAGCCAGGCGGACAACGACGGCCGGCTGTTCGATCCGCTCAATGCCGTGGGCGTGTGGAACAACAACGCGAGTTTTGCCGCCCTGCACACGCAATCGACGCGCACCACGGTGTTTGGCGACGGCAGCGCCGGCGGCCTCGACGATCGCTTTGATTTGATCCTGGTTTCCGCCAGCGTGCTCGCGCCGAATGGCATGTATTTGCTGCCCAATTCTTATCGTGCCTTTGGCAACGACGGCAATCATTTCAACCGCGCCATCAACGCTGGCACCAATGGCGTGGTGGCGGCGAGTGTCGCCAATGCGCTGCACGAGGCCTCGGACCATCTGCCGGTTTTTGCGGATTTCGTCGTGGGAAATCAGACTGACGTGCAGCAGCCGCGCGCGCAGGTGCCGGCGCTGTTTGAGCTGGAGCAGAACTTTCCCAATCCCTTCAACCCGGAAACGGTGATTGGATACCGGCTGCAGCGGCGCGCGCGCGTGACGCTCAAGCTCTATGACCTCACCGGCGCGGAAGTCGCCACGCTGGTGAATGAAACCAAGGCGCCGGGGCACCATCACGCGCGCTTCGCTGCCCGCGGCCTGAAGAGCGGCGTGTATTTCTATCGCCTCGTTGC
>JBBIKM010000111.1:4374-19683 GCA_037445455.1 bacterium
GATGGACATACGCAAACGCGCAAACTCGTCTTCATGGAGTGACGCATGGAACTGACTGGCAAGACTGCATTGATTACCGGAGCCTCCAGCGGCATCGGCAGAGCGACGGCGCGGGCGTTTGCGGCGGCGGGCGGCCGCCTGGCTTTGCTCAGCCGCAGCCAGGAGAGCCTGCAACGCGTGGTTGATGAAATCGCCCAGCAGGGCGGCGAGAGCATCATTCTGCCCGTGGACGTCACCGACGCGGAGCAGTGCCGTCGCGCCGTCGCGCAGACGGTCGATCACTTCGGTCGCCTCGATGTGCTGGTCAATGCCGCCGGCATCATCGCCACCGGTTCGATTACCTCCACCACCTCGGAAGCGTGGGACCTGATGCTCCGTCTCAATTTGACTTCCGTTTTTCACATGATGCAGGAGGCCGTGCCGTTTCTGAAATCGACCAAAGGCAACATCGTGAATGTGTCGAGCGTCACCGGCACGCGCGCTTTTCCCAATGTCCTCGCCTATTGCGTCAGCAAGGCCGGGGTGGATCAGCTCACGCGCTGTGCCGCCCTGGATCTGGCGCCATTCGGCGTGCGCGTGAACGCCGTCAATCCCGGCGTCGTGCTCACCAATCTCCATCGCGCCAGCGGCATGGAGGAGGAAAAGTATCAGGCGTTTTTGGAACACAGCAAGACTACGCATCCCATCGGCCGGGTCGGCACGCCGGAGGAAATTGCCGATGCCATTCTCTATCTGGCCTCCCCGCGCGCCAGTTGGATCACCGG
This sequence comes from bacterium, assembly GCA_037445455.1. Lineage (GTDB taxonomy): Bacteria > Zhuqueibacterota > Zhuqueibacteria > Zhuqueibacterales > Zhuqueibacteraceae > Coneutiohabitans. The sequence goes on from JBBIKM010000111.1 coordinate 5,139, forward strand.
CGTGACTTTCAATATTGACGGCGGCCGCCAACTCACCTGCGCGCGCTGACACCCATGCCAGCGCGCCATCTTCCAATTTGATGCCCACGACCTGCGAACAGACCGTTCTCCTGCCTTGGCCACGCTGACCACTCTCGCGCTCGCTGTTGTGATTTTCGCCACCGCGGTGTTGTATGCTTCCGTGGGCCAGGCCGGCGCTTCCGGATATCTCGCGGCGATGGCCTTGTTCGGCCTGCCGCCGGCAATCATGAAACCCACGGCACTGGTGTTGAACACGCTGGTCTCGGCCATCGCTTTCGTTCGCTTTCAACGCTCCGGCTGTTTTGCGTGGCAGAAGTTCTGGCCGTTCGCACTGACCTCGATTCCTTTTGCCTTCGCCGGCGGCGGCTGGATGCTGCCGAGATTCGCCTATCAGACTGCGGTGGCCGGGTTATTGGTGTATGCGGCTTTTCGGCTCTATCGCACGACGGCAACGCCGGCGATCATTACCGCGCGCTGCCTACCGCGGCACACGGCATTGCTCTGCGGGAGCGTGATTGGATTGATTTCCGGATTGACCGGCGTGGGCGGCGGAATTTTCTTAAGCCCGCTGTTGCTGTTGCGCGGCTGGGCGGACGCGCGCGAGACCGCCGCGCTTTCAACGGCTTTCATTTTTGTGAATTCGATCGCGGGGCTGCTGGGACATCTCGCGCAAGCGGCGACGCTGCCGCGCGAGATGTCCTGGTGGGCGCTGGCCGCGGCGCCCGGCGGCTATCTCGGTGCGGGGTATGGCAGCCGGCGTTTGGCTCCGCGCACGTTGCACCGGCTGCTCGCGTTGGTATTGTTGTTCGCTGCCGTGAAGATGATCTTGCTGTGAGGCGTACAAAAAAATGCGGCACAGGACGCACCGCCGCATTTTAATTCTTGCAATTATCGCGAATGATTCCTATCATCGCAAAAATTTTGTGGGGCTGCGGCTGTGGGTCGCGCCGCGTGAGGTCAGCAAGACCGTTGCATGAATGCAGATCAACAATCAGGTGGAGGCCGAATGGCGACAAAGCAACACGAACCCATTGAACGAGTGATCGTGCTCTACAACATCGATCCGACCTGGCCGGCGGCCGATCGCGCGAACTCGATGCGGCTCGTGGACCACATGCTCGCGAGCTTGCAGGGCAGGAACATGCGGGTGGAAGCGGTGGAAATCCACGATAACCTGGAACCGCTTGCGCGCTTTGATCCGGAAGAGTGGATCATTTTCAATTGGTGCGAGGGCTTTTCTGACATACCGTGGTCCGATGCGCTGGTCGCCAAAGGTCTCGAACAGCGCGGGTTCGTCTACACCGGCGCCAATTCCCGCACCCTGCGGAAATCCCAGAACAAGTATACCATCAAGAAAATCCTGCTGAATGCCGGCGCGCCCACGCCGCCCGGCCACGCCATGCACCATCACCAGGCCAAAGAGTGGATGTATTACCCCGCGATGGTGAAGCCCGCCAATCAGCATTGCAGTTATGGCATCACCCGCGCCTCGGTGGTGGAGTCCGGCGCGGAACTGGCGCGCCAGATCCGGCGCATCGAAGCGGAGTTTGGCGGCCCGGCGCTGGTGGAGCCTTTCATCGGCGGCCGCGAGTTTCACGTCGCGGTGTGGGGCAATCGCAAACTCGAAGTGTTGCCGCCGGTGGAGCTGGACTATTCGCGCTACTCCGACATTCACGACCGGCTCTACACCTTCGAATCGAAATTCAATCCCAACTCCGACGGCTGGGACGGCATCAAATGGCTGTGCCCGGCCCCGATTGATGACACTCTGCTGCAGCTCCTGCAGGAAACCGCGATTGCCGCCTATCGCGCCATGCGCTGCCGCGATTATGCCCGCATGGATATCCGCCTGTGGAATGGCGCGCCGATGGTGCTCGATGTCAATCCCAATCCCGATCTCGATCCCGAATCCGTCCTGCCCATGGCGGCGCAGGAGATCGGCTACGACTACGGCGCGATGGTTTATCGCATTCTGGAGCTCGCTGCGGCGCGCCTGCGTCTGCGCCGCGCCCGCCGCGTGAATCGTCTGGCCGAATGAGTTTGTTGTTGCCTCATTCCGGGGCGCGCCGCACGCCTGCGTGCCCGCCCCGTCCCTGCAGCACGCAGGCGCAACGGGGAACCACACGGAAACCGGTCGCTTACCCCCTGGAGGTGTGATGGTCCACGGCTTCGTACACGTGGAGATTCCCAGCGCGGACTTTGACCGAACCCAAAATTTCTACCGCGAATTGTTTGAGTGGAAGATGGAGCTCCTCGCGGAAGAAGACTACATGCTCTTCGAAACCGGCGAGCACCTTAACGGTGCGTTCTACCATTCGCCCCAACACACCGGCCGCCAGGGCATCATTCTCTATATTCGTGTCGAGGATATCGACGACACGCTGCAGCGCGTGCAGCAATTGGGCGGGAAGATCGTCCGCGCCAAAACGCCAGACAAGGCAAGCGGCAGCTTTGCGTTGATCAGTGATCCCGACGACAACGTGCTCGGCATTTGGCAAAATCGCTGACGGCCGGGACTGGGGTCCGGCGATTCCTGCAGTCATCGACCGGTTTGCACCAAAGCCCGCCATTCGTCTTCCCTCGGCTCCTTCGCCACCCGCCATTCGCCTGTTTTGAATTTCGGGCCTTGCGCAGTTCGCTGCTCTGGAAATTGCCGCGCAGCTTCCCATACCAGAACGAAAACCATTCACCAATCTGATTCGCCCTGCCGGTGTGAGTTTTTCTCACGCGCGGGAGTGCCTGTGGGCTTTCAATCCCGGTCTGGCGCCCGGATTCCCTTCTGGCGGTGCCCCAGGATCTTGAGCATGCCGCCGGCCAGGCTGCGCCAAAACGCGGCAACGGGATGGGGTTCGCCATAACGGTCGGCGTAATCACGCGCCGCGCGAATCATGCCGACGTCACGGCCCGCTTTGCGGCTCAAGACATACTTGTTGTTCATGATTTCCACGTACAAGTCGGAGGCGGTCTTTCCCGGAAAAAGATCGAGCAGTCCTTCGCTTCTAAACAACTCGCACATGGGGATGAAGACGTGTTCCAGCCAGTCGCGCGCGCCTTCTGCATAGCTGACTTCGCGTTGCAGCCGCTCGCTGGCATACCACTTGTGCTCTTCAATGTGCTGGCGCAACACCTCGAAATAGGCCGGCTCCCGCACCGGGCCAAGATATTTTGCAATTTCCAACCCGCTCAGCTTTTCGAAGGCGCGGCCTTTGATCTCGACCTCATAGCGGCGCTCGTAGTTTTCGCGCAGATAGGCCTTGTCCTGCGCCGTCGCCATTTCATCCCGCGTGATGCCGCTGGCGCGCAGGTCTTCATTCACCCATTCCATCGATTCCAGGAAGAACGCCAGATCCGCCTCCCGCATGGAATCCGGCACGGAGTCGTGAATTTCCACGGTTTCCGCATCTGCCAGGAATGCCTTCAGGCGGGTCTTGCGGCCAATGAGCGGGACATCGATCTTCATGAATTTGATCAGCGTGTTGGCCAGCGAGGCATCGCCCCAGTAGACACCGTTGGCGTGCAGTTCGACGAACAGGTCGACGATGGCATCCCAAATGCGCTTGCGGTTGTCGAAGTTGAAAGCACGGCGATATAACTGCGAGTCCGGCAGCACATGGTCGATCAGCAAAGTGACGGTGTGGCCGGTGAGATTGCGTTGATATTGGCGGCCCACCGGCGTCCACACCGCAAGCGGTTCTTCCTCGCGCGCCACGCAGCCTGCAGGGATCAGCGTGTGCAGACCGCGCAGCAGCATTTGCTTGTAATTCTCCACTTCCCGGCGCGCCACCTCGAAACCCAATTCTTTGATCACGTATTTCCGGTTGCCTGCCTGCACAAACACCACCGGGTGGCGGCCGAGACCATGTTTGATATTGAAATGCTTCACACCCAGCGACCGCCAGTCTGCAACGGCATGGGGCCACGGCAATTTTTCCAAATCGGGGAGAAACAGCTCATCCACATAGAAGGAAATTTGGGGAACGGAGGAGAGCGACAGCATAGATTCAACCGGTCGTCGTGAAAGTGGCCGGGCAAAGTAACAACGCGGCCGGTGAATGTCAAGCGAGGCGCGTCTTTTTCAACGAATCCAATGGACCGCAGGCCGGGACGAGAAATCGGATGGCAAAACCGCTTGACATTCCCGCACTTTTTCAATATGCTTGCCCGGGCCTTTATGACGATCCATTCCAGAGCGAAAGGAGAGGACATGCAAGATCAAAACGAGAGCCCCGTGCCCATCCATGACACTGCCGAGTCCCCACCGGCGGCAGCACCCTCCTCCAAGATTTCCCGGCGCCACTTTTTGAAGTTGAGCGGCGGCGGCGCCGTTGGGACGGTCATTCTCACCGCCGGCGTGCACGCCAAAGCGGCAACCCTGCCGCCGGATGCCGAGGTCTTCTCCGGCAGCGTGAGTCTCCAACTCAAAGTCAATGGCCAGCGGCGCAGCGTGACGGTCGAGCCGCGCACAACGCTGCTGTCAGCGTTGCGCAACCAGCTCGAAGTGACCGGCTGCAAAGAGGTCTGTAATCGCGGGGAATGCGGGGCCTGCACGGTTTTGGTAAACGGCAAACCGGTGCTGGCGTGCATGATGCTCGCGCTCGACGCCGCCGGCAAGGAGATCGTGACGGTGGAAGGGTTGGTGCAAGACGGCAAGCTCGATCCAGTGCAGCAGGCCTTTGTTGATCATGATGCGCTGATGTGCGGATTCTGCACCCCCGGCTTTGTCATGTCCGTGCGTGCCCTGTTGGATCGCAATCCCAACCCCTCTGAGGCGGAGGTACGGCAGGCGGTTGCTGGCAATCTCTGCCGCTGCGGCACTTATCCCCGCGTGTTCGAAGCCGCGCTGGCCGCCGCGCAGACCGCCGGAAAGCGAGGATAGTCATGGCGAAATGGAAACCACTCGACCAGATGACCTATCTGGGCAAGGGCTATGCGCGCCTGGATGGGCCGGGCAAAGCCTCGGGCGCGCTGAAATACACCTATGATCTCAAGTTGCCGGGCATGCTCTACGGTGCGCTCCTGTCCTCACCACATCCCGCTGCCACGGTCAGGCACATTGATGCCAGCGCCGCGCTGGCCCTGCCGGGCGTGAAAGCGGTCTTGACCGACGTACATCCCACCGGCACGCTGCGCTATGCCGGCGAGGAAGTGGCGGCGGTGGCGGCGACTTCCCCGGAAATTGCCGCCGACGCACTGGAACGGATCAAGGTGGAGTATGACGTCCTGCCGTTCGTGGTGGATTTGGAAACGGCGATGAAACCCGGGGCGCCGCGCGTGTATACGGAGCAAAGCAATGTGCGGGAGCCGCGGGTGGAAAGCGAGGGCGATCTCTCCGCCGCGTTCGCGCAGGCGGACGTCATCGTCGAGGGCACGTATCGCACGCAGGTGCAGGTGCACGCCTGTTTGGAAGTCCATGGCAGCGTGGCCAAGTGGGAGGGGGACGAGTTGATCGTTTGGGACTCCACGCAAGGCGTGTATGCCAGCCGCGATGGCATTGCGAAATTTCTCAATATTGAACAAAGCAAGGTGCGGGTGATTTGCGATTACATGGGCGGTGGTTTTGGCAGCAAACTGCAGGCAGGGCGCTACTCGGCCATCGCGGCGCGGCTGGCCAAAGCCACAGGCGCGCCCGTGAAACTGATGTTGAGCCGGCCGCAGGATTCGATGAGCGCCGGCAATCGTCCGAACTTGCTTGCCGAGATCAAGGCCGGTGCAACGCGCGCCGGCAAACTCATTGCCTTCAGTGCAAAGACCTTTGGCACCGCCGGCATCGGCAACAACGCCCGGCCTGCGCTGCCGCTGGTCTATGATGTCCCCAACTCACGCACCGAACACTATGATGTGTACACCAACGCCGGTGCGGCGCGCGCCTTTCGCGCGCCCGGCTGCCCGCAGGCCTCGTTCGTGATGGAACAGGTGATGGATGAGCTGGCGGAGAAGCTCAATCTCGATCCGCTGGATTTCCGCTTGAAGAATGATTCGAATCAGACGCGCCAGCAACAGTGGAAAATGGCGGCCGAGCGCTTCGGCTGGTCCAGGCGGGCGCCGCGGCCCAATGCCAGCCGCGGTGTGATCAAACGCGGGATGGGGTTGGGCGCGGCAGTGTGGTGGCCGGGCGGCCGCGGCACGCAGGCGCAGATGACCATTCTGCCGGATGGCGGCATCGAAGTGCGCTGCGGCACGCAAGACATCGGAACCGGCACGCGCACCCTGGTGGCTGCCGTGGCCGCAGAAGAACTGGGCGTGCCGATCGCTTCCATCAAGGCCATGATTGGCGATACCGAATATCCCTATTCCGGCGCCAGCGGCGGCAGCACCACTGCGCCCTCGGTGGCGCCCGCCATCAAGAATGTCGCGGAAAAGGCCAAGGACAAACTCACGGAAGTGGCTGCCCAGCACTTTGGCGCCGCCAAGTCCGAAGTGCAGTTGGCGGACGGCCGCGCCTTCGTCAAAGGCAACGCCAGGAATGCCCTTTCCTGGAAGCAACTTTGTGCCCTGTTGGGCACAATGCCGTTGGTGGTGCATGGTGAATGGGTGGAAGGCCTGTCTTCCGCGGGCGTGGCAGGCTGCCAGTTTGCGGAGGTCGAGGTCGATACCGAAACCGGTGTTATCACCGTGTTGCGCATGCTCGCGGTGCAGGATTGTGGCCTGGTGCTCAATCGCCTGACGGCGGAGAGCCAGGTCATCGGCGGCGTGATTCAGGGCATCTCTTACGCGCTCTATGAAGATCGTCTGATGGATCCGCTCACCGGCGTGTTGATCAATCCGACTTTCGAAAACTATAAAATCGTCGGCGCCCTGGAGATGCCGAAGATCGAGGCGATTATCTATGATCAACCCGAACGCGGGGTGATCGGCATCGGTGAGCCGCCCACGATTCCGACCTCGGCCGCGATCGCCAATGCCGTTTATCATGCCACCGGCAAACGCATGCGTGAATTGCCCATGACGCCCGATCGCGTGCTGGCAGTGTTGCATTCCTGAAAACGCAACCGGAAAATCCAAGCGCCGGCCCCAAGCCGGATTCCAAATCCGGCCAGGCCTTGAGGCGAGCAGCAGGAGAATAGACAATGTTCAATTTCGAGCTGGTCAATCCCAAGACTCTGGAATCGGTGCCGGCGTTGTTGAGCCGTAAATGGGGGGAAACCATGCTGCTTGCGGGCGGCACCGATGTGTTGGACATGTTGAAAGAGCGGCTGGCGCGGCCGCAGCGTTTGATCAATCTCAAAAGCATTCCAGGGTTGAGTTATATCAAAGCCGGCGACGGACTCGAAATCGGCGCGCTCACCACCATCGCCGAGATCGCCGAGAACGCCGAAGTGCGGCAGAACTATGCCGCGCTCGCCGAAGCTGCCGGCAGCATCGCCACGCCGCAATTGCGCAACATGGGCACGCTCGGCGGCAATCTTTGCCAGCGGCCGCGTTGCTGGTATTTTCGCGCGAAAGATCTCCTTTGTTTGAAAAAAGGCGGCGAGCTGTGCTTTGCCGTGGAGGGGCTGAACAAGTATCACTGCATTTTCGGCGGCGGCCCGAGCTTTATCGTGCATCCTTCGGATGCCGCGCCCGCGCTGCTGGCACTGGGCGCGCGCCTCGATCTCTTGAGTGGCACCGGCCGCCGCTCGCTGGCGCTCTCAGAATTCTATCAACTGCCGCAAGACAATCTCATGCGCGAGAACGTTCTGGGGCCAAATGAGCTGATCTCGGCAGTCAAGGTTCCCGCGCCGGCAGCGGGCACCAAAAGCACCTATCTCAAATTCCGCGAAAAGCAATCGCATGATTTTGCCATCGTGAGCGTGGCGGCCGTGCTGCAAATGGACGGCAGAATCTGCCAGCAGGCGCGGCTTGTACTCGGCGGCGTCGCCCCCATTCCCTGGCGCGTCCCGGCTGCGGAGGCGGAATTGCAGGGCAAGACGCTCACTGCCGCTGTGCTGGCCAGGGCAGCGGAGGCCGCAACCGCCGATGCGATTCCGCTGAGTCAAAATGGCTACAAAGTCCAGCTCACCAGGGTGATGGTCCGTCGGGCGTTGGAAAAATTGGTGAAGTAACGAGGCTGGGTTGCACGTGCGGTTCCCCGACATCTTGAGCTTCATTCCCACCGCCGGCGCCCCTGTCAATAGTTTGCGACAGCCGCGCGGAGAGAAGCGAAAGGCCGGCTTGCGTTGTGCGGCGAGGTGGTCGGACAAGGCGCTGGGATATGCTGTGCTGATGGCGTTCCTTTACTCGAACTGCCATCCGTTGAGCAATCATCTGCTGCATGGCAGTGATCCCACCGGCCCCGGCAGCGTGCCGGCTGCCGTCTCCCATCAATGCCCTTGTGCAGCAGCGGGCAGCATCTGCAAGTGTCAGGGCGGTTGTTGTTCGGGCACCGCTGTGACTGTCATTTGCCAAAGCACCAACCTGCCTGCCGCGCCGGAATCGCCCCGCGTCATTCTGGTGGTGTCATCGAAGGACTATTTGCTGTTGAGTCAAAAATTCCGTTTGGATTCTCCGCTGTTTGGTTGGCTGGCTCTCACCTCACCAAGGCCTCCGGCAGGATATTGTCTGCCGCCTGAGGTTCCGCCTCCGCGATTTTCTCCGGTCTAAAATGTCATGCTGTTGCTGACAATTTCACGAGTGAAGCCATGCTTCACCCGGCGGCCGTGCTTTCTCCCGGGCGCAGTGCCGGCTCAACCGGCATGAGCCGGCGCCAGTGCGGGACGTGCACGGCAGCGCCGGCGCACGCCTGGTGCTGAGGCAGCACGGGGCGTGAAGGGTGAAAGAATCAACCTCATCAACCGGAGACAAACATGAATTGCAATAAATTCATTCATGCTGTAATAGGTTTATGGTTGTCAGCCACCGCGGTCCTGGCGCAATCGGCCGGCCACGAAATTCGCGGCCGCGTGATTGATCGCGACAGCGGCAAAGGCATCGCAGATGTCCTTTTGCTGGTGCAGGGCACCCTGCGCGGCGCGACCTCCGATGCCAGCGGCGATTTTGTGATCACTCAAGTGCCGCATCGCGAGCGCTTCGATCTGGTGGCCAAGCGTCTGGGCTACGCCGAAGTCACCGTCACGTTGAACCGCCAGACCGATGATCTTGCCGCGGTGCGAATCGAGCTCCGGCCCACCATTCTGCAAACGGTGCATGAAGTGGTGGTACTGGCGGAACGCAGCAACGATGCCTTTCTGCAGAACGCCTTGCGCAGCAATCCTGATGGCGGCGGCCGCATTTTGCGCGACCTGCCCGGCTTGCATGCGGTAGCGCGCGGCAACGTGGCTTATGATCCCGTCATTCGTGGTTTGAAGGAGGAGCAGATCAACGTCACGATCGACGGCATCAAGGTGGAGCCGGCATGCAACGGCCGCATGGATCCGCCCACCGCCTATGCCGATCTGGCGGAGTTGGAGGCGTTGACGATCGTCAAAGGCCCGTTTGAAGTCACCGGACTGGGCTCGGCATTGGGCGGCACGATCAATCTCGCCAAGCTGCGGCCGGTCTACCGCCCCGGGCAGGAGGGCGTGCTGTTCACCGGCGCAGTGGGTGGCAGCTTTCACAGCGCGGCCTCGGGCGACAAGGAAAGCGTGCGGTTGGGCATGAGCAGCTCGCGCGTCGGGCTGCAGCTCAATCTCAGCCGGCAGGCGGGCGATAATTACACCTCGGCGCGCAGTGAGGTGCCCTACTCGGCTTATCACGACACCCACCTCGATGCCATGGCCGGGATGCGCCTGGCGAAAGATCATGAAGTGCGGCTGGCGCATTATCGCAGCGACGGCAAAGACACGGGCTTTCCCGCGCTGCCGATGGACACGCGCGATCATCAAGCGCGGCTTTACGGATTTGATTATCTGGCCGCGGCCGCGCCGCTGGGCCTCTCGCAATTTCAATTCAAAGCCTACCGCAGTGAAGTTTCTCACTTGATGGACAATCTCGACCGGCCGGAAGCAAAGATGCGCGAGATGTCCGTTCTGGGGGAAACCAAAACCACGGGCGGCAATGCCATCGCGGAATGGCGGCCGCAGCGCACAACAGTGAAATTCGGCGCCGACGCCTGGCAGATGTTTGCTACCGCCCGGCGCGACATGCTTACCAAGAGCACCGGCATGCGCATGTCCAGCCTCACCTGGCCGGAGGTGACCATGCGCAGCTACGCTGTTTTTGCCGAGTTCACCCGCGGCTTCGGCCCGGCGTGGACCGTCACTGCGGCGGGCCGTGCCGCCCGGGTGGAATCAGAAGCGGAGGCTGCGCCGGCAGAATTCCTCCTCTTTCATCAGCGCAGCGACAGCAAGGCCTCGGAAACCAATTGGGATTCTTTCGTGCGGTTCAACTTCGATCCGCGAGCCACGTGGAGCCTGAGCCTGGCGCTGGGACGGGGCGTGCGCCCGGCCAGCCACAAGGAACGCTACGGCTGGTATTCGCTCAATGCCCTGGATGGCTATGATTATATCGGCGCGCCCGGCCTCGCGTCCGAATCCAATTGGGCCGCCAATCTCTCCCTGCAATACCGCGTCGAAAAGTTCCAGGTGCATGCCGAGCCGTATTTCAACCGCCTGCAAAATTACATCAGCGGCGAAGTGCGCAGTGACTTGCAGCCGCGCAGCATGGGCGCGCGCGGTGTGAAAGTGTATCGCAACCTCGGCAGCGCTCAGATTTATGGTGTGGACGTGGACTTGAACTGGCAGGGGCCGGCGCGGTTGAGCTTCTTCAGCAATATCTCATTCACCAGGGGCCGCGATCTCGAACGCGATGCGCCGCTGCCGGAAATCCCGCCGCTGTCCACGCTGAGCGGTGTGCGTTATGTGAATCCGACCAATCTGTTCTGGGTGCAAGTGGAGACCCGCGTGGCGGCACGTCAGGCGGACGTGTCGCCCTTCACCGGCGAAGATGAGACCGCCGCCTTTGCCGTTTACAATCTGCGCACCGGCCTGCGGGTGGGCAGCCGGCTGCAGGTGCAGGCCGGCTTGGAAAATTTGACTGACGTGTTCTATCACGAGCATTTGGATCGCAGCAACATTCCGCAATCCGGCCGGAATTTCTATCTCAAGACTTCCATGCATTTCTGAGACATGGCCGTTCCTTGAGGCCTGACTGACCTGAGGCTGCGGCCCCGGCAATGACGCCAGGAGGGGAGAGTCCCGTCATTGCAGGGCCGCAGCCGGCAGGGGCGTGCCACCGGTCTCTGCTTTGCACTCAGGCGCCCGCTGCAGTGAGCGTCATTCACCGCCGGCTATGCGCGTCTGGGCGGCAGGCAGGGGCCGGCACCCCCCCCGCGCCGCCAGCCGCTGGCGCGCCGTGCCCAACAAAATTCTTTCGAAAGTCAAAAAATCCCCTTATAATCCACCCCAACCATCAAACTCCTGTCAAGCGAGACGCAGCGCAAAATCCATGAGCCATTCCAACTGCAACAGGATTTGACCTGCATCAACAACCATCATTAGGAGGACTCTCCCGTGCCCAAAAACTCTGCCCGACGTTATGACGTGGTGGCCGCTGCCAAGAACTGGGTCTTGCGCAGTGCGCCGCAACAGCTTACGGCTGACATCAATTCCATCTTCGGCGAGCACACCTTCAACATGGAGGTGATGCGCGACAAATTGCCAAAGGAGACGTTTCAGTCGCTGATGGCAACGATTGACAAGGGTCAGCCGCTGGATCCCAAGCTTGCTGATGTCGTTGCACTTGCCATGAAAGAGTGGGCGGTGGAACATGGCGCGACCCATTTCACCCACTGGTTTCAGCCGCTCACCGGCCTGACTGCTGAGAAGCACGACAGCTTCGTGACGCCCAATGTCGGCGGCGGGGCGATCGCCCGCTTTTCCGGCAAGGATCTCATTCAGGGCGAACCGGACGCCTCCTCGTTTCCGAGCGGCGGCATTCGCGCCACGTTTGAGGCACGCGGCTATACGGCATGGGACCCCACCTCGCCGGCCTTCATCATCAAGAATCATCACGGCGCGACGCTTTGCATTCCCACCGCATTCGCTTCCTGGACGGGTGAGGCGCTCGATCACAAGACGCCGCTGCTGCGTTCGATGGAAGCCCTCAATCGGCAGGCGCTGCGCGCCCTGGCCCTGTTCGAAGTGAAGAACGTGCACAAAGTCTACACCACCGTCGGCTCCGAGCAAGAGTATTTTCTTATCGATGAGGAGTTTTATTACCGCCGGCCGGACTTGGTGACCACCGGCCGCACCCTGTTCGGCGCCAAACCGCCGCGCGGCCAGGAGCTGGAAGATCACTATTTCGGCTCCATTCCCGAGCGCGTACTCGCCTTCATGACCGACGTTGAGTACCAACTCTATCGCCTGGGTGTGCCGGTGAAGACACGGCACAATGAAGTGGCACCGGCGCAATATGAAATCGCGCCGATCTTTGAGAACAGCAATCTCGCCGCCGACCATCAACAGATGATGATGCAGGTCATGCGCAATACCGCGCGCAAATACGGCCTGGTGTGTCTGCTGCATGAAAAACCCTTTGCCGGCATCAATGGCAGCGGCAAACACAACAACTGGTCGATGGCCACCGACACCGGCATGAACCTGCTGGAGCCGGGCGAGACGCCGCACGACAACATGCAATTCCTCTTCTTCTGCGCGGCGGTGATCAAGGCGGTGGACGAGCACCAGGATTTGCTGCGCGCCAGCGTCGCCCATGCCGGCAACGATCATCGTCTGGGTGCCAATGAAGCGCCGCCCGCGATCATTTCGGTGTTCCTGGGCGAGCAACTCGAAGACATTTTCCGGCAGATCGAAAAAGGCAAGCCGGAGAGCAGCAAGTCGAAAGACCTGCTCGGCTTGGGCAGCCCGGTGCTGCCGCATCTGCCGCGCCATGCCGGCGACCGCAACCGCACCTCGCCATTTGCCTTCACCGGCAACAAGTTCGAATTCCGCGCGGTCGGCGCCAGCCAGTCGATCTCCTTTCCGAACACGGTGCTCAACACCATTGTAGCGGCTGCCATCGACGAGATGGCCACTGCCATTGAAGAGCACTTGCGCAAGAAGATGCCGTTCGAGCAGGCCCTGCACAGCGTGTTGAAGGAGGTGATGCACCGTCACAGCCGCATCATCTTCAACGGCGACAACTACACCGCCGAATGGCACCAGGAAGCGGAACGTCGCGGGTTGTGGAACTTGCGCAACTCGCTTGACGCCTTCGAGCGGCTGCACGAGGAGAAAAACGTGAAGTTGTTTGAACGGTACCAGGTTCTGAATCAGCGCGAGCTGGAAGCGCGGGAAGAAATCTTCTTCGATCAGTATTTCAAAACCGTCAACATCGAGGCCGAGACCACAGCGTTGATGGCACAGACCATGATTCTGCCGGCCGCGATTCGCTACCTGCATGACCTGTCCCAAACCGCCGAGGGCTTGCAGCGCAACGGCGTCACCCCGGCAGGCGTAGCCAAGACGCTGCAGGAAGTCAACGGCTATACCAACGACTTCCGCGAAGCGCTCGACAAGCTGCTGGTGGTCAATGCCGAGCTGGGCGGCGACACGGTGCATTCCAAAGCCTATCACATGCGCGACAATGTCATCCCCGCGATGAACAGCGTGCGCGCTGCGGCGGCCCGGCTGGAAAAGGCGCTGCCGGATGACTACTGGCCGCTGCCGATCTACAGCGAGATGTTGTTCGTGAAATAATCCCGGCGTGCGCGCCGCTCCTTCCGGCCCGCCGGCAGGAGCGGACGCGCGCCGCTTTTCACCTTTTACTCACGGAGCGACCCATGTCTCTCACCAGCAATCTGCCTCCCGCCCAAGTCTGCGGCAATCTCCGCACGCGTGCCAATTACGTTCCGGGGTGGCAAAGCACGAACGCGCCCTACCATCCCAACGACTACACCCCGTGCTTTTGCCTGAAGACGCTGGATGCCTTTGGCCCCGACGATTGTCCCGTCCACGCCGACGCCTGCCGGCCGCAGCGTGCCTGCTTCGAGCCGCTGGTGCCGTTGGCGGTTTGAAGGGATGGAATCCTGGCTCAATCAAGGCGGCCGTGACAATCATCAGGGCCACAGTAACTTTGTGGACAAGGAATAAAGGGCGAGCCAGTGTGCTGTCATTCCAGTCTGTCTGTCGAAGGCGCCAGCCCTGTCCTTCCGAAGAATCCTTTAAAGCACTCGGCAGGACGCCCATTGTTTTCTTGTATTCAGCACTGGACCCATTTGAAGACACCAGCGTACCATCTGCATCCATCCCAATGCAGGCTTGCGGGCCCTCAGTCTCAGGCCCCGCCCACCTTCAAAAGCAGGCGTGGCCTGTCCATTCCCTTTTGCATCTGCCCACTCATGGCATCGCCCTCACGGCCGAACGACACTATCGCCTGGTCCCGCCTGATGACATGACGATCGCCGACCTCGACAATTACCGGCGTCGCCCGCTCTGATTGAAGCAATTCGCTCAACGCCATTCACTGCACACAGAAAGGAACACTCGCAATGCCTCACCCCGTTCGTAAAGTTGTACTCTCCTATTCCGGTGGACTGGACACTTCGATTATCATTCCCTGGCTCAAAGAAAACTACGGCTGTGAAGTGATCGCCTACACCGCCAATATT
>JBBIKM010000112.1:0-17477 GCA_037445455.1 bacterium
CGAGGGCTGATTCTCCTGGATCACCTTCTTGATCCATTTGCCGGCGCCCACCGGCACGGTGCTCTTGTTGACGATGACTTTGTAGCCATTCATGAACCCGGCGATGTCTTTGGCCACCGCCTCGACGTAACGCAAGTCGGCGGAGCCGTCTTCGGCCGCCGGCGTGCCGACGGCAATGAAGATGACCAGGGCGTTCTCCACCGCGCGCTTCAAGTCCGTGGTGAAGGAAAGCCGGCCGGCCTTCACGTTCTGCGCCACCAGCGAGTCCAGGCCGGGTTCATAGATCGGCATTTCACCGGCTTGCAGCTTGTTGATTTTCGCTTGATCGTTGTCGACGCAGACCACTTCATTGCCGAATTCGGCAAAGCAGGTGCCGGTCACCAGACCGACGTAGCCCGTGCCGATCATGCAGATGTGCATACCCGTCCTCGCGAGGTTGTCTTATTTCCAGCAGGTCAATTGAATACCGGCAATGGTGCGCGGTTGCAGAGGGCCGCAACGCGGCACCGCCGCTCTTTTGGAGTGCGGTCTCAGCTCGCGCCGTAGCCGAACAGGACGACGAACACGGTCTTGGCCATGATCTTGAAATCCAGCCAGAGCGACCAGTTGTCGATATACTCCATGTCCATCTCCATCCACTTCTCGAAGCCGATGTGATTGCGGCCGCTCACCTGCCAGATGCAGGTCAATCCCGGCTTGAGCGAGAGCCGGCGGCGCTGCCATTGCTTGTACAGCTCGACCTCAACCGCGAGCGGCGGCCGCGGCCCGACAAAGCTCATGTCGCCCATCAGCACGTTGAACAATTGCGGCAGCTCATCGAGCGACGATTTGCGCAGAATGCGGCCCACCGTGGTGATGCGGGGATCACGTTTGATCTTGAACACCGGGCCGTCCATCTCATTCATCTTTTCCAGCTCGCGCTTGCGCATTTCGGCGTTCGCGATCATGGAGCGGAATTTGTAGAGCGTGAAGGTCCGGCCGTTCATGCCGCAACGGGCTTGTTTGAACAGCACCGGGCCGCGCGAGGTGAGCTTGATGGCCAGCGCGATCAGCACGAACACCGGCGACAGCAGCAGAATCAACACCAGGGCCAGCACCACGTCCAGCACGCGCTTCACGAACAACTGCCAGGCCTGCGCGCTGAAGGTCTCGAACTCGAGCAGGGGAAAGCCGCTGAAGTCGGTCTGCCGCACTGTGGCGATGCGCAAATTGTAGAGATCCATCGAAATGCTGGTGGGAATGCCTTCGCGCTCGCAGGCGAGAATGGCGTCATCGATGCGGTTGAGCCACAGCCGCGGCACCACGAAGATCACCCGGTCGATGACCTTGCGGTGAATGATGAAGGGAATATCCTGCAGCCGGCCGAGCACGCGATAGCCTTCGATCTCCTTGCCGAACATGCCGTGATCGTCGTCAATCAGGCCGACGATGCTGAGCCCCCAGGAGGAATGCGACTTCACCGTGCGGATGAATTCACGCGCGCGCTTGCCGGTGCCCACGATCAAAAGATTGATGTGATTGTAGCCGCGGCTGTGGATATAATCAAGGAACTGGTTGAGCAGATAACGCTCGAACAAGAGCAGGATGACGGCAATGGCCCAAAAGGTGGCGATGAACAGACGGCTGGTGAGAAACAACTGGAAGGCGAAAATGGGGGTGCCGACCATCAGCAGTGTGGCCACGCCGGCGATGAAGATCTGCCAGATGCTGCGCGCCAGCGTCTTGGTGCGAAAATCACGGTAAGCGCCGATGAAGGTGAGTGTGGCGATCCAAATCAGCAGGCAAAAGCCGATGAGCACACGGTTCTTGTGCGTGAAATAGAACAGCCCCTCCAGGTCGGGCGATACGGCGAAAGCCATTTCACCGAGATTATAGGCCTCCCGCAGGTGAAAGCTGACGAAATAGGAAATGATGAACGCGAGCAGAATCACGCCCGCGTCAATCATCCTGACCAGATTGCTGAGAAACGCCTGTTTCTCCCGAACCATGTTAAACCTCACCTTCCTGGGCCGCGCGCTCCCGTTGCCGGGCATTTACTTTTGCACGGGATGGTTCTGCCGATACCATTCCACGAATTGCCGCACCCCCTCCTGAATCTCCACCCGGGGCGCGTAACCGATCTCCCGCTGCGCCTTGGTAATGTCCGCAAACGTGATGGGGACGTCGCCGGGCTGCGGCGGCAGATGCTCGATGACGGCGCGCTTGCCCAAATATTCCTGAATCAAACGGATCAGCGAGAGCAAGTCGATCGTGCGCGATTCGCCCAGATTATAAATGTGATAGGAAGTGCAATGGGTGATGGCGGCCTCGATGCCGTCGACAATATCGGAAATGAAGGTGTAGTCGCGCTGGCTTGAGCCGTCGCCGTAGACCGTGACCCGTTCGCCGTTGGCGATCATGCGGGTGAATTTGTGAATCGCCATGTCCGGGCGCTGGCGCGGCCCATAAACCGTGAAGAAGCGCAGACAGGTGATCTTGAGACGGTAGAGGTGGTGATAGGTGTAGCACATCTGCTCGCCGGCCTTCTTGGTCGCCGCGTACGGGCTGATGGGATGATCCACCGGATCACTCTCGGAAAACGGGACTTTGCCGTTTTCCCCGTACACCGAGGAGGAGGAGCCGAAGATGAACTTCGACACGCCGGTCTGGCGCGCCATTTCGAGCAGATTGAGCGTGCCTTCCATGTTGACCTTTTCATAGAGCAACGGCTGGGCAATGGAAGGCCGCACGCCGGCGCGCGCGGCGAGGTGAATGAGGACATCGAAGCGGTGCTCCTGAAAGAGCCGTTCCAGCTTGTCCCGCTCCAAAATGTCGCCTTCACACAAAGTGTAGGCCGGATGCGCCAGGAGCGGCGCGATGTTACGGCGCTTGATGGCAGGGTCGTAATAGTCGTTGAAGTTGTCGAGGTTCACCAGGGTATGGCCGCGCGCCAGCAGGCGCTCGCTCAGGTGTGAGCCGATGAAGCCGGCGCCGCCGGTCAGGAGACATTTCATCACACCGCCTTTTGTGAGAGTGCTTGCGATCAATAGTGGTAGTAGCTGTAGCCCTCGTGCGCCAAATCCACCGTCGTCCCATTCAAAATCACACCGAGAATCTTGGCCTGCACATTCTGGAACATTTCGATCTTCTTGCGCGCCACGTCCTTGTTGGTCTTGCCGGCGCGCACCACGATCACTGCGCCGTCCACCTGCGTGCCCAGCACGACGGCATCGGTCGCCGCATTCAACGGCGGCGTGTCGAAGATGATGAGGTCGTAACGCCGGCGCATCTCATCGAGAAACCGGCGCAGTTGCACGGAGCCCAGCATCTCCGAGGGGTTGGGGATCAGCGAGCCGCAACTGATCACGGAGAGGTTGGGAATGTGGGTTTCATGAATGATCTCGGCCGCCAGAATCGAGCCGGTCAGGTAGTTGCTGAAGCCCGGTTCCTTCGGCACGCCAAAGGTATTGTGCAACACGCCGCGCCGCAAGTCGGTATCGATGAGCAGGGTGTTGCTCTTCTGCTGCGCCATCGTGATGCTGAGATTGGCGGCGGTGAAGGACTTGCCGTCACCCGGCGCTGTCGAGGTGATCACCAGCGTCTGAATGCGGCCCGCGGTCTTGGAGAACAGAATGTTGGTGCGCAGCGAGCGATAGGCCTCGCCAATGGGCGTGGGCGAGTAATCGTGCGTCACCAACTGCTGGTCCACGAGCTTGGCCTTCTCGTGATCTTGAAATTCGTAATACTCGCCGAAGTCAATCTGCGGAATGGCGCCCAGCACGTTCAGCTTGAGCGTGCCCTTGATGTCATCCACCGTCTTGATCGAGCGGTCGAGCGCCTCCAGCGCGACAACCACGAACATGCCGAACAGCAGGCCGGCCACGCCGCCGGCCGCGGCCTTGGCTTTCTTGTTGCGATTCACCGGGAATTCCGGCTCGATCGCGGGATCCAGAATCTCGATGTCGGACTTGTCGGAGGTGACCGCGATCTTGCCCTTTTGCAACTGCTCGCGCAGTGTCTGCAGATAGTCCGACTTCTGCTTCCACTCGCGCTCCAGCGCCCACAGGGTAGACTCCTGCTCGGGCAGGCCGCCGAGTTGGGCATTGAGCATCACCACTTCGCGATCCTGCCGGCTGATTTCCTGGGCCAGGTTGCCGAGCTTGGTACGGCCCGCGGCTTGAATCTGATTGTAGAGTTGCACGATTTCGTTTTCCAGCGCCACCACGTCGGGATGCCGCTCGGTCTTGCTGCGCAGCTCCTCGGTACGCTTCGTTTCCAAATCACTCAAGCGCTGCCGCGCCACCACCATCGAGGCGTTGTTGTCAAAAAGCTGGTGGTTGGCGATGCCCTTGTAAACGTAGCTGATGGCCTCGCGTGCGGCCGCGCTGGCGTTCTCCACCGGCGTGCCGGCGGCGCGGTCGAGCAACTCCTTCAAGCCGTCGCGCTGTTGCTTCAAGGTTTCGAGCTTCTTTTCGGCTTCCGCCAGCTTGGCGACCGTTACTTCATAACGGTTGCCACCCAAGTTGCCGCCGGCGCGGCGTTTGGCCTCGGTGTAGCGCCGGTCGATCTCGTCGTAGTCGCGCTGCGCCCACCGCACCTGCTCCTGCAGCGTCTCCAGTTGCTTTTCATCGGAGCTGGCGCCTTCGACTTTGCTGCGGTCGACATAGAGCCGCGCCAGGCTGTTCGCGGTTTGGGTAACGACATAGGGATCGTTGTCGGTCAGTTTCACCGACATCAGGGTCAGACTTTGATTCAGGCCCGGTTGCACGCGCTGTTGCAGCGAAGAGACGGCGGACTTGAACGGCTCGACTTTGAAGGTGACGCGCGGCGGCAGTTTCTGCGGGTCCGCCAATTGAAACGAGATGCCATTCACTGAGATGGTATCGCTGGCGGCGCGGAAGACGTCGCCGGTGCGCAGGGGAATCTCCTCGTCCGAGTCTTCATCCAGCATGGCGAGCGTGAACTGGCCATCGCCGGGAATGCGCAACACATAGGTGCCGACGCGGGGATTGTAGGTGCTGGAGAGCTTTGCAAAAATCCGGTTGCGAATGAGAAACCGGCCGTTCTCCGAATCCTGTTCGAGGGTGACCGCCAAGCCCAGCGCCGCCACCACCTGCTCGGCGAAGGTGCGGCTGTTGAGCACCTCGACGATTTCCTGCATCATCGTCTCGGGATTTTTCATCGCGCTGATATTGCGGTAGCGAATGGTGGCCGTGGCCTCGTAGATCGGCTTTTCCTGCTTGACATAAATCGCCCACGGCACCGCCACCGCCGCCGCGACGAGCAGCACCAGCCACCAGCGGCGTTTGAGCGCCTGCACGTAACGGCCGAGATCCAGCTTTTGACCTTCCAGCGCCCCATCATCTTCAAAGGCTAATGTGTCGATACCCATTTTCTTCCCGAACTCCGTTGCTAAACGACTGCGTCTTGAAGCCAGGTCCGCAACAAAACCTGCACGTCAACGATTGCTGCGGTCGGACACTTGCAGATAGAACACTGCGACCGACAGTGCAAAGGAGGTGTAACGTACCACGTCGTCGACCGTGAAACGCGAGTAGGTCGGCATGATCACCTGGTCGCCGGAGCGCACGCCGAGCTGCTCGAGAGAATGCGCGTTTTCGAAACCTTCCAGCAGGTTCTTGCTGACGGTGCGGCCGCCGCGCATGACCTTGATCTTGCGCACGTCGGCGCCGTTGGCCGGCCCGCCCGCGAGGTTGATCAGCTCCCACAGGGAATCCTTGGCGCGAATCAAGTAGGAGCCCGGCCGCTGCACCGCGCCCATCACCGCCACGCGGATCAACGGCATGCAGAAAATTTGTTCGATCGGCGGTTTGATGGTGAGGTCATTGAACAGCTCGTCGCGCAGCCGGCGCGCCAGGCTGTCCGGTGGCAGGCCCGCGGCCTTGATCGGCGCACGCAAATAGGGGACGTAGATGTAGCCGCCCTGATCGATGAGGTAGTCGCCCGCGATGTTCAAGTCCTGTCGCCGTCCCATGTCGCGACCGTCGGTCTTCTCCAACACAATCACGCGCACGCCCTCTCCCGCGCGGAAGCGTGCCCCCTGGCTGTCGCGCGAGTAGTAGGTGGATTGCGCCTGGCTGGTACCACCGATCAAGCCAAGGAAAATCGCAGTGGCGAGGGTAACCACTTGGGCGCGGAGGTGGAAACAATTGGTGTGCATAACTGAGACTCCCGAAGTAGGTGGCAAGAATTCAATCCGTTGAACCTGAAGAATGCCGGCGAAACCGCAACGAGTACGCGACAAAGTACATTACCCGCAACCGCATCGTTTGAGCATGGCGCCGGCGCAAAATCGGGCCGGTCGGCCTGCGCGAGGCGGCCGCATGCCTGCAAATACAAAAACGCAATTGGAACCAGCAATTGCTGTACCAGCGCTCAGGCGGGCGAAGCAGAGGTTGTTGGGAAAACGACTGCCGGAGCAGAAACTGGAAGGAAGAGGAAACCGGGGCCCTGCAACCTCAGCGCGAGCGATAGAAACGATACCGCTTGTCCTGGGTATCGAGGTTCAGTTTGCGGAGAAGCTGATAGAGCTTCCACCAGCCGATCTTGACGAAGCCGAACCGGTCGGTGTTGAGGCTTTGCGCGATCTTGCGCACCCCCAACGCAGGGTTCTCAATGATGATGATTTTTACCTTTTCCGTGAGCGGCAGGACACGTTCATCAATCTTCGGTTTGGTGAATGCCGAGCGTGATTTGGTCCGCGCCCCCTCCGCTTCGCGCAGGCGCGAAACAGATTTGGGCGGATCCAGTACCGCCACCTCTCCTGTGGTCAATTCGGCCGGACTGTAGGATTGCGAGATGCTGCGCGTCAGGTCCAGGCCGATCGACAGATCAAAATCGTCAATCGCCTCCTCGAGGGATTCGTAGGCATCCAGAATGCGGTTGAACTCCAGCATTTCGAAGACGTCGTGAACCTCGGGGATCATCTCCACGATCTTCAAATCCCCGCCGTTTTCACGGATGCCCTTGATCTCGCCCACAAACACACCCCACCCCGCCGAGCTGACATAGTTCACCTGGCTCATGTCCACGATCAGATGATAGATGCCCTCGCGGAGCACCCGGGTGATCTGAGTCAGCATTTCTGAGCAGGTCTGCGTGTCGATATATCCCTTGACACGAAACAAGGCGATGTCACGACGGGTGCCGACCTTAGTGATTGAAATCTCGATTCCTTCCATCAACTGAGCCTTTTGCCAGTGCTGGCATCCTTTTTAGTTTTCAAATTTTATGCCGCAAACGGCACAACCACCGCCTTCGCCCCGCGCCGGCGCCGGTGCGCTGGTGGTGAGGGCTGGGCTGTCCGCCGGTGGCTTTGAGTTGACGTAACCCTTGAATTTGGGGGCGGAAAGGATCTCCGGAGCGCAACGCGGAGAATCAACCTCCTGACGCCCAGCATTCGCCCACGCGTTGGGCAGGCAAAATTGTGACACTTGTCGAGAATTTGTTCACTCTTGAAACAGCCGGCGTATCATCCTAAGACGCAAATGGGCAAACCAGAACGACCGGACGGCCGGAGACCGGCTACTTCTTGCCCCGCGTCATGAGCTTGGCGTAGAGCCGGGTGTACTCCTCGGCGACCGTTTCCCAGGAGGGATTTGCCGTCATCGCGGACTTGGCCACCCTGGCCCAGCGCTTCTTGTCATGAAACAGGGTGAGGGCGCCTTTCAGGGCTTTCACCGTCTCCTTGACCTCGGGATTGGCGAGCAGAAACGCATTGCCGGTTCCCGCCTTGCGGCAATCCTGCAGCGCTTCGGTGTAGCCCTCGTGTTCCATGAGCAGCGGCACCGCGCCGTAAGACATGGCTTGCAGCGGCAGCGCAGACTTCAGCAGCATGCCCGACGCCGGCAACACCAGGTCGCTCGCGGCGAGCGCGCGATGCAGCAAAGGCACATCGTAACCGAGCTGCACCGCCAGCTTGCCTGCATGTTTCTTGCGATGTTTTGCCAGCACCTTCTCGGTTTTGGGATTTGCCACGCCGAGATAGACGACATTGAAATTGAGCGTCAGCGCCTCGCCGAGCATCGCGTCGATTTGATCGAGCACCTCCGCGCCCTCGCCTTGATCCAACATGGCGAGCAGCGGCGTTTCCTCCGAGAACTTGCAGGCGACACTCTCCAGAAACTCCTTCTTGCCGCGCAGCTTGCCGGAGAGATCACTCTCGGAAAAATGCTGGGAGAGGTGGGGATTGGTGGCCGGGTTCCAGAGTTTGCGATCCACGCCATGCGGCGTGCCGGTGAGCAGCTTACGCCGTTTTTGCAAGGCTTCTTCAAGGCCTTGCGTGCGGCTGCCGCTCTGCAGCAGTTGCTTGGCGTAGCCCTCGCCGATCACGTTGATCAAGTCGGCGCTCAGCAGACCGGCCTTGAGGAAATTGAACTGGCCGTTGAGTGCAATCTGGCTCTCCGGGTAGTGCAGGGAGTCGGCGCCCTCGACGGCCTTCAGGAGACTGGCGGAGAATACGCCCGGCTCCGCGAAGTTGTGCACGGTAAGCAGGACTTTGGTGTTCTTGAAAAAGGCGTCGTCACGGTAGGCCGTCTTGAGCAACACCGGAATCAGCGCGGTTTGCCAGTCGTTGCAGTGAATAATGTCCGGCTGCCAATGCAGCAGCTTCAGGGTTTCCAGGCAGCCCTTGCAAAAGAGCGAGAAACGCTCGGCATTATCGGTATACGGCTTTTTGGTTTTGGGATCAAGGTAAAGACCCTGGCGGTCAAAAGCAGGCTTCTGATCGAAGAAATAGATTTGCACTTTGGAGTCGGGCAGGAACGCCGATTTGCCGTTGGCGACGTGGGTTTCGCGCGCCCACGACACCGCCATGTCTTTCAAGCGAATCACGTCGCGCAGAACGTATTTGCGTTCGTTGACACTGCGGTAGTTGGGCATCATCACGCGGATGTCATGATCCAACTCCTTCAGCGCTTTGGGAAGGGCATTCGCCGTATCCGCGAGCAGGCTGGTGCCAACAAAGGGCGAAATCTCCGCTGCCACATAGAAAATCTTGAATTTGTTTTTCATTACGCCATTCCTGTTTCTTCTGCTTCTATAACTCGTTCACTGCTGCTGCCGGCGGGCGCTGCGCGCCGCACCGCGGGTTCAGAGGCGAGCATCGCGCAAGTGCTGGGCAGCCAGCTCCGGTGGCGTCGGATTGATGTAGAACCCGGAGCCCCACTCGAACCCGGCGACCTTGGTCAGCTTCGGGATGATTTCGAGGTGCCAGTGGTATTCCGGCGAGGCCTGCTCCTGCACTGGGAAAGTATGAAGAATGAAATTGTAATGGGGATCATCCAGGGCGCTGCTGATGCGCTGCAGGGTTTCCTGCAATGTCACGGCCAGACCGTGAAGGTGCTCCGGCTCGGTGGCCTCGAAGTGGGAGGCATGCCGGGTGGGAAGCAGCCAGGTTTCGAAGGGGAAACGCGGGGCAAACGGTTCGAGAGCGACATAGTCCTCACGCGCCACCACCACGCGCTTGCCGGAATGCAGTTCCTGCCGGAGAATGTCGCAGTAAATGCAGCGCTCCTTCAATTCAAAATGCCGGTGCGCGCCTTCCAGCTCCTCCTGCACGCGTTTGGGAATGATGGGCGTGGCAATGAGCTGCGAATGCGAATGCTCCAGCGAGGCGCCGGCGGCCGTGCCGCGATTCTTGAACACCAGAATGTATTGGAAGCGGGTGTCGTTTCTCAAATCCTGGATGCGCTGGCGGTAGGTCAACAGAATGTCTTTGACGTGCTCGACGGGCAGATCCGACAGCTCGGCCAGATGATTGGGCGATTCGATGATCACTTCGTGGGCGCCCACGCCGTTCATCAGGTCATAGAGCCCTTCGCCGCGGCGATTGAGGTCGCCTTCGATTTGCAGCGCGGGAAATTTGTTCGGCACGACACGGATGTTCCAGCCGGTGGTGTTGGGGGCGGAATGGTTCGGACGGGTGGCGACGATCTCGGGCGGTGTCTTGTCTTCATTGCCCGGACAAAAAGGGCAAAAGCCGCCGGACCGCGTCTTCGGCTCGACAAACCAGTCGCCGGGCCGCTTTCCCCGTTCGGTCGAAATGATCACCCAACGATCGGTGATGGGATCCTTGCGTAACTCCGGCATGCGTGGTTCTTATGTCCTCAGATTCTGGTCAAGTTGCTGACTCGGCAGCATGGCCCGCCGGCAGGCCGGGAAGCCTCGCGGAAGTGCCGCAGCGTTGGGCGAGGCGCCTGTCGGTGTTGGCCTCGCTGCGGCTGCACTTCCGGGTTTTTCCAGGCGGGCTGCGGTGGCGGCTGCAGAGATTTCGCGGGTGCGGGCTGGAAACCCGCTTTACTCGTGTGTAATGAAAAAGGTGGCACTAGGCCACCCCGTGGGCACATCGACAGCGGCGCGATGCTGAGCGCATTTCTTTCCGCAACGGACCGGCCTACATCTGGCTGAGATAGCGCCTGGCCTTCGCAACATATTCGCTGTTGGGGTAGATGGCGAGCAGTTGCTCCAACTCACTGCGCGCGCGGGCGCGATCACCCAGCCGCAAATAACAGAGGCCCAGCTTCAGGTGGGCATCATCCAGCTTGTCTGACCGCGAGAAGGCGAGCACCTTCTGAAATTCCGCGGCGGATTGCGCGAAGTTGCCGAGTCCGTAGTAGCATTCGCCGATCCAGTACTGCGCATTGTCCGCCAGACTGTTCTTGTCGTCTTCCGCCAGCAACTCGGCAAACACCTGGATGGCATCGCGATATTGTTTTTGCTCATACAACTCGCGTGCCTGGGCGTAGCGCTGGGCATAGTTGCCGCTGACCGTGACTGTCCGGCTGTTGCTGCTGCTGCGCTTTTGTGCGGCCTCCAGCTCGGCTTGTAATGCCTGCAAGCGGCGTTCCTTCTCGCTGACATCCGCCTGCAAGGAGGAAATCTGCTGGTTCTTCGCCTGCAATTCGCGCTGCAGGCGTGACAATTCGGTGCTGGTCTCGGGCTGCGGCGCCGCCACCGGTTCCGCGGTGTCGGGTGTTGCGGCCTGTGGTTTCTTGGCCTCCGGCACGATGCCCAGCAGCCGCAGCACCTCGTTCTCGTCGTCCGTGGTGGCGGGTTGGGCTGATGGCTCGCCGCCTTCGAGTAAACGATCAATATCCACTTCTTCTCCGGGCGTACCCTCGGTTTGGGTGGTCTTCCGGCTGCCGCCGCAGGCGGTCATGAAGACCAACAGCAGCACCCCCAGCAGAGCAAGGGCAGCCCGTGAAATTGCCCAACGAAAAACTCTTTGCCTCATTACCGTCTCCTGGTCACACTAGGATGGACCCGCTGATATGTCCTGGCGCCACGCGTACCATTGACGCACCAATACCGTGAAGCTTCATTTTTGATGACGGTTGACCACGTACCCGGCGGCGCCCCAGCCACCTGCTGCCGCGAAAAATGCGGCGACGCGCCACCAGGTTTCCCTGCCATGCACCATGATGTAGTTCGGCCGGTTGGGCAGCCCGCTGTAGCCCAAACCGCTGATGGCCTCATCGACCGCCACCACGCAGTACTCCAGGCCGCCGTTGGGAATGCTGGGGCCCGGAATAATGGCCTCGTAGATCTCGCGGTCGCTGGTTGCCATCGGCTCCACCAGCCAGCGCCGCACGTTCACCGGCCGGTGCAACACCGCGGCTTTCAACAAGTTGCGATTTTCGTAGATCTCTGCCTGAATGCGCAAATCCCTGCCGGCGGTGGCCCGCTTGAGCGGGTGATGAATAACGATGGGCGGAATCTCATCCGCGCTGCTGGTGGCGCCGCTGCCGGTGAAGGCGAGCAAACTGGTGCTGATCTGGGTGTCGGGCACACCGTCATGATCCATGTAGCCATCGCGGTCTTCGCGGGCGCGGGAATCCAGATCATACCGGTCCCACACGCCGTCGCGATCGCGGTCAGGCGTTCCGCCACCGAGCTTCACCGTCAGGCCGGTGAAGAGGGTGATCAGGCCGTCATGCTCGTCACCGCTGAAATCCAAATCAAGCTTGTCGCTGAAGGTGTAGCGGAAGGCGGCGCCGGCCGACCAGTTAAAGCGCCGTGAGAGTGAAACCTCAAACCCGCCGGCCGCCTTGAGCAGGTAGGCGCGTTCTTCCTTGCGCGAGCCGCCCTGAAACGGTTCGCGATTGTCTTTGCGCACATTGTACCACAACAAACCGCCGGCGCCCAGAGTGACAAACGGCGAGAACGTTTTGTAAGGTGAGTAGCGCAGCGTTACGTCAAACTCAATGGGGAGGGCGATGGCGACGGAGTCCTGGCGCGTGTCATCGTCCGTCAGGAATTCGCCCAGGCCTGCTTCGAGGCCGAATGCCAGGTGGGGATCCGGAGAATAATAGGCCAGGGCGCTGCCAAACGGCCGCAGAACCGCTTCCTTGACATCTCCTTCGATGCGCCCCACACCGCCGCGCAAACCAAAACCGAATTTGGACTCCTGTGCGCGCACCGGCACGGCCGCGATCATCACCAAAATGCCCCAGAGCAGCCAACCTCTCTTGCATGTCTTCACAAGGTCAAGCCCCGTATCAAAACTGTAAAAATTTCGCGATTAAGGTATGAAAGTTCACCCTGAATGTCAAGCCTTCCTTCCTGGCGCGCCAGCGGCTGGCGCGGCAATCAGTACTGAAAGCGCCGCAACCCCGCGTTGAGGATCAGTCCCACCAGCGTCATGTTCGTCCACAGCGACGAGCCGCCATAACTCAGGAACGGCAGTGGAATGCCGGTGACCGGCATGATGCCCACCGTCATGCCGGTGTTGACGATGACGTGCACGCCGATCAACGTCACGCAGCCCACCACCATCAAGGTCAGAAACTTGTTCTTGGCGGACACCGCAATACCGAGGGCGCGCCAGAGCAGCACGAAGAAGGTCAGCAACACCACGGTAACGCCCCAGAAACCCAACTCCTCTCCCACCACCGAGAAAATGAAATCGGTGTGTTGCTCCGGCAAAAAGCGCAGTTTGGTTTGCGTGCCGCGCGCCCAGCCTTTGCCCCAGAAGCCGCCGGAGCCGATGGCAACCTGCGATTGCGCGACTTGATAGCCCGTGCCGCGCGGATCCTGCTGCAGGCCGACAAAGGTGAGAATACGGGTCTTTTGATAATCCTTCAGCCGGTTCCACAAGCTGGGGGTGAGCGCGCCGACGCCGACATTCAACACCAGCACGGCGAGCAGCACCGGCAGCTTGCGCTTGGAGAGCAACAGCACGACGATGATCAGAATCATCGCGGCGCCAAACGTGTAAACATTGAAGGCCGAGAGCAACGTGAGGATTGGGCTGACCACCAGAAACACAATGAAAGGCGATAATCCCGCCCAAAACAAAACCGGCAGCAGCAGGGAACTCACCACGATCGCGGTGCCGAGATCAGGCTCCTTCAAGATCAAGGCAGTGGGCACCAGCACCATGGCGAAACAGACGCCTATATCTTTGAGCGAACGCAAATCGCGTGCTTCATCGGAAAGATAACGCGCCAGCGCCAGCAGCGTCGCAATTTTGGCCACTTCAGCGGGCTGAAAGTGCACCGGCCCGAGAATAAACCAGCGATGCACGCCCTTGCCACCCCCGACAAACAGCACGAGAATCAAGAGCACCACGCTCACGCCGTAAAGGCTGTAAGCCACGCCTTTGAGATATTTGACCGGCGTCAGCACCACGGCCGAGGCGATCATCGCGCCCGCCAGAAACCAGATGATTTGTTTGGCAAAGCTGTGCCGAATGGCCGCGGAAGCAATGGGCGAATTGGTGGTGCTGTAAATCGCCATCAGCCCGACGGTGACGAGCAGAAGGACACAAACGATGATGACCTTGTCGATGTCCTTCCAACTGATGTTGGCACGTGCTAGCATGATCAGTCCGCTGACTCTTCCGTTTCCGACTGCGGCGTCAGTTTGTTGTTCTCGACCAGGAAGCTCAAAATCTTGCGGGCAATCGGGGCCGCTGCGCCGCTGCCCGAGCCGCCGTTCTCGATGAACACGCAAAAGGCGACCTGGGGGTCCTCAAACGGCGCGAAGCCGATAAACCAGCCATGCGGCTCACCGTGCGGGTTTTGCGCGGTACCGGTCTTGCCGGCGCTCACCAAGCCCTCGACCCGGGAACGGACCGCGGTGCCGCGGCTGCCATTGACAACCAAAAACATGCCGCGTCTCACCAATGCCCACGTCTCCGGCTGAATCCCCTTCACCTGCACTGAATCCGGTTCCACGACTTCCTCCGCGCCGGTGAACGGATCCAGGATGCTGCGGCGCAGGCGCGGTTTGAAGCTGCGGCCTTCATTGGCCAGTGCCATCGCAAAAGCAGCCATCTGCAGGGGCGTCACCAGCAGGTCGCCCTGCCCGATCGCCAGATTCAACATCATGCCCTTGCTCCAGCGATCCTTGCCGTAGCGCCGGTCGAGATAGGCCGCGTTCGGCAGCAGGCCGGCGTTTTCCTCGCCCAGGTCAATGCCGGTTGGCCGGCCAAATCCGAAGCGCTCGGCGTAGTCCGACCAATGCTCCAAACCGACGCGGAACCCCATGCGATAGAAGTAAACGTTGCACGATTGCTCCAGCGCGCCGAGCAGATCGACCGTACCGTGGCCGCCCTTTTTGTGGCATTCGAAGGTCCGTCCGCCGAAAACATAGTAACCCGGACAAAACACGGTCTCATGAGGATTGATCAGTCCGGTTTCCAGGCCTGCGATGGCGGTGATCATTTTGAAAGTCGAACCGGGCGGATACACGCTCTGCACCATGCGATCATAAAGCGGCTTGTTGGGATCATTGAGCAGGCGGTTCCAAATCTCGGGCGTGAGGGTGCGGGAGAAAAGCTCGGGGTCGAAATCCGGTTTGCTCACCAGCGCCAGGACATCCCCGTTCTTGCAATTCAACACCACGGCGCCGCCGTTCTTGCCGGTCAGCTCGGTCTCCAACATGCGTTGCAACGAAGCATCGAGGCCGAGCAGCACGTCCTTGCCCGGCTCCGGTGGATTGTTGCGAAAGCGCTCGCCGTCCTGCTCGGTGAGATCGCGGATGACGCGGCCCAAGGCGTCCACTTCGATGAAGCGATGGCCCTTCACCCCGCGCATCACGCTCTCGTATTGGCGCTCGATGCCCTTCTTGCCGATCAAATCACCCGGGCTGTAGCTGTCGCCGTAGAGGCTCAGCTCGGCGTCGCTGATTTCGCTGAGATAGCCGAACAAATGCGGCGCTTTCACGCCATGGTCATAGGTGCGGCGCGACTCGGCGCGAAAATCCACCCCGGTCAGCTCGAGGCGGCGTTCATTGAGCAGGCTGAACGCCGCGAAATCAACCTGGCGGCCGATTTTGACCGGCACGAAGTTGCCGCGCTTGTTGCGGTCAATTTGTTGCTTGAGCTCGGCGGGCGTGGTGCGCAGCGCCGCGGAGATGATCTCATAGGCCTGCGGCGCATTGCGAATCTCGATGGGCACGGCATAGATGGCGTAGGCCGGACTGTTCTCCACCAGTACTTCGCCGAAGCGGTCGCGAATCAATCCGCGCGGCGGATCGACTTCGATCACGCGCACGCGATTCTTGTTGGCCTCCTCGAGGAACTGCTCGCCCCGCAAGAGTTGCACGTAGGCGAAACGGCCGAGCAGAACCAGAAACAGGAGCGCGAGGCCGCCGGTGAAGAGCCGGCGTTTGGATTCCAAACTCAGTTCCATACGGGCAGGGCTGGTTGCGATGCGGCGGCCATGGCGTTTCTATTTTCGCTCGAAACTCTTGGCAAACAGCAAATGCGCGATGGCTGCCAGCACCAGGGTGTACAGGGAATTGGGAATCACATAGCGAACGATCAAATGCAGCAGGCTGAAATCAGCATCGAAATAGTAGATGCCGTCGCGAATCAAGTTGTGCACCAGCGCGGTGGCCAGGGTGATGCCCAGGGTGACCTGCAGGCCGAACTTGAGTTTGTCGCGCGCCAGGTAGGCGGCCACAAATCCCGCCACCGCTTTGGCCAATGCCTGCAGGCCATAGAGATGGGTGGCGAAAGCGTCCTGGGCCAGCCCGGCAAGAAAACCCGTGACGATCGCCGCAACGGCGCCGTGCCGAACGGCCGAGAGCACCAGCCCAACCACCAGCAGGTCCGGCGCCACTTCATAAATCGTCAGCAACGGAACCAGGCCGACCTGCACCAGCAGGAAGATCGAGAACGTCAACAGATATTTGAGGACGCGCTTTGCCAACTGATTCAGTCTCCGCTGGTGGAATCCGTGACGGTCACATGAAAACTCTCAGCCGGCGTGGTGATCACAAACAATTCTTCCAGGCGATCGAAGCGCACCGCCGGCTCCAGCGGGATGCGCATGAAGGGTTCGCCTCTTTCGAGGGAAGGGGCAATCACTTTGCCGATGCGCAAGCCCGGCGGATACAGCGCGCTGAAATCGGAGGTGACCACCATGTCGCCCGCCTTGATGACGGCATTGCGCGGCACGCCGGTCATTTCCAATCCGCGCGTGTCACTCCACGACACAATGCCGAGCACACGGCCGCCTTGTGAACGGGCGCTCACACTGAAATTGCGATCGAGCATCAATTGCACCAGGCTGGTGCGCTCATTGACGCGGTAGATCTTGCCGGCCAGGCCCTCCGGGGTCACGACCGGCATGTTGACGCGCATGCCCTGCCGGGCGCCGAGGTCAATGACCACGGTGTTGGGCGTGCGGCTGCGCTCGGCGAACAGCACCCGGGCGCTGCGAAACTGCAGCGGCACACGCTCGCGGTATTCCAGCAGGCGCCGCAGCCGGAAATTCTCCAGGTAGGCCTCGCGCAGTTGGCTGTTCTCCAGCATGAGCTGGGTGGCGCGTTGGCGCAGCGCGCTCATCTCCT
Source organism: bacterium (assembly GCA_037445455.1). Taxonomy (GTDB): domain Bacteria; phylum Zhuqueibacterota; class Zhuqueibacteria; order Zhuqueibacterales; family Zhuqueibacteraceae; genus Coneutiohabitans. The sequence continues at coordinate 16,801 of JBBIKM010000112.1, forward strand.
CGGCGGATTGCGTCAGCCGTGAAAACCAGCTCAGTTTCTCCTGCAGCAGGGCCAGCCGGTCCACCGCCAGCCCGCGCAGGGCATCGATCTGGGGCGCATCATTGTTGAAGAGAATGGCGATCGCGGCCACGATGGCGGCAAACAGCGTGAAATATTCCCGCCGTGAAATCAGGTATTCGTTCGAGCGATCGAGCAACGCAGTCTTCATGGCTTCCCGACAGGGTCCGTGTCACGTTCGGGGCGGCTCAGTAGCGCTTGACCTTGGTCAGCACTTTTTGGTATTTGTGAATCGCTTCCAGCACTTTGCCGGTGCCGCGCACCACCGCGGTGAGCGGGTCTTCGGCCACGATGATGGGCAGGCTGGTCTCGCGGCGCAGACGCTCGTCCAGCCCCTTGAGCAGGGCGCCGCCGCCGGAGAGTGCGATGCCGCGGTCGAGGATGTCGGCGGACAATTCCGGCGGGGTCTGCTCCAGGCAGTGCTTGGTGGCTTCGACGATGGCATTGACGCAATCCGCGAGTGCCTCCTGCACTTCCATCGAGCTGATCTCCACGGTCTTGGGAATGCCGGCGACCATGTCGCGGCCGCGCACGGTCATCGTGGCTTTGTCCTGATAGGGCGCGGCGGAGCCCAGCGTGATTTTGATCTGCTCGGCGGTATTTTCACCGACCAGCAGGTT
>JBBIKM010000112.1:17506-19600 GCA_037445455.1 bacterium
AATGGCTTCATTCATCTCGTCGCCGGCGATGCGGATCGAGCTGTGGTTGACGATGCCCGACAGCGAGATTACCGCGATTTCGGTGGTGCCGCCGCCGATGTCGATCACCATGCTGCCCACCGGCTCATCGATCGGCAGCCCGATACCGATGGCGGCCGCCATGGGCTCATCGATCAAATGAACTTCGCGCGCGCCCGCATGTTCCGCGGAATCGCGCACCGCCCGCTTTTCCACCTCAGTGACGCCGCTGGGAATGCTGATCGCCATGCGCGGCCGCCAGATGCGCGTCACCTGCACGGTGCGGATGAAGTGGCGGATCATGGCCTCGGCCAGCTCGAAATCCGCAATGACGCCGTCCTTCATCGGCCGCACGGTCACAATCTCGTTGGGCGTCCGGCCCTGCATCTCCTTGGCGGCATGGCCATAGGCCACGATCTCCTGGTCGATCTTGCGCAAGGCGATGATGCTGGGCTCGTTGACCAGAATGCCGCGACCCCGCACGTAAACCAGGGTATTGGCCGTGCCCAGGTCCATGGCAATGTCAGTTGACAAGAAGTTTTGCAAAGAAAAATTCATGCGCGCTTCGCCTTTCCTCACGGCAACGTGTCTTACAATGAGGTGAAGATACGTTGATCTCTTCAGTTGTTTTTGTTTTTTTGATGACGCTGCAGCCGCTCACGCCATTCTTCCCGTCCGGTGAACTCATTCAACTCCCTTCTCCTGTTCAGTTCGCCTGCATGCTTGCCGGCATGAGCCGGTTGGCGAGCGCGCCGCCACGGCGGAAAATCGGGTTGCGGCGCATACCGCATGCGTTTGGGCCGGTGCGCTGTCAGTCAATTTTGCCTTCTTTCTGTTATAAAAGCCGGACTAATGGCGGAAGTGCCGCACGCCGGTGAACACCATTGCCATTCCATGCTGATCAGCCGCCGCGATGACCTCCGCGTCGCGCAACGAGCCGCCCGGTTGAATGATGGCCCGCGCCCCGGCGGCCGCAGCCTGTTCCACGCTGTCGGCAAACGGGAAAAACGCATCGCTCGCCACCACCGACCCCTGCAACGCCAGGCCGGCGCGCCGGGCCTTTTCGACCGCCAGCCAGGCGGAATCAACGCGGCTCATTTGCCCGGCGCCGATACCAAGCGTGCGGTCCGCGCCGCAAAAGATCACCGCGTTGGATTTGACCGCGCGCACCACCTTCCAGGCAAAACGCAACGCGCGCCATTGCTCCTCCTCCGGCGCTCGCTGCGTGACGACGCGGAACGCGGTTTCATCGTCGGTGCCGGTATCCGGCTCCTGCACCAGCACGCCGCCCGCAACCGTCTTGCATTCGAAGGCAACGGGCGCAGGCTGGCTGATACCATCCATTTCCAGCAGCCGCAGATTTTTCCTGCCCGCCAGCAGGCGTTGCGCCTCGGCGCTGAAGCCCGGCGCCAGAATCACTTCGGTGAAGTTCTCCGCAATCGCCGCGGCGGTTTCGCCGTCGACCATGCGATTGCAGCCGATGATGCCGCCAAACGCCGACACCGGGTCCGTGGCCCTGGCCTTGCGGAAAGCCTCCACCAGCGAATCAGCAACCGCCACCCCGCAGGGATTGGCGTGCTTGATAATAACACAAGCCGGCTCGTCAAAACAGCGTACGAGAGCGCGCGCCGCATCGGCATCGGCAATATTGTTGTAAGAAAGCGCCTTGCCCTGCAACTGCCGTGCGGCAAAGAAACCGGCGGCCGGAGCAGCGCGATTGCGATAGAAGCCCGCGCGCTGCTGGGGATTCTCGCCGTAGCGCAATTCCTGCGTCCGGTCCAACACCAAGATCAAGGACGTGGGCAAATCGTCCTGTCCCATCTGACGGTACAGATAATCCTGAATCGCGGCATCGTACCCCGCAGTGCAGGCAAAGGCTGCGACCGCCAGTCGCCGACGCGTGGCTTCGCTCACATCGCCGTGGTGCTGGCGCAACTCCTCGCAAAACGCGGCATACTGGCCCGGCTGTGACAGCACCGCCACGCCGGGGAAATTCTTGGCCGCCGCGCGCAACAGGGTGACGCCGCCGATATCGATATTCTCCAGCGCATCGCTGAGGGTGGTCTGCGGACGTGC
>JBBIKM010000113.1:0-2355 GCA_037445455.1 bacterium
ATTTTGCCCCTGTGGAGCTGGCTGGCTTTATGAATCGAATTTGTCGCGTCCAGCCGTGCAGGCTCGGTAGTCCGTAGAGGCTGGTTGGCTGTGCAGTAGAATTCGACTTAAGATTGTGGTAACAGACACCAGTTGGCAATACGGCAGGCGCGAAGTGCCGTGTTGGTTTGTGGGCCGGATCACAAGTCCGGCCTTTTTTTGTTGGTGGCGGAAGCGTTATCGCAAAAATCCTCTTTCATTGGGCGGGAAAATTTCTATACTTTGACCCAACCATCAATTCCCGGCTGCGCCTGCCCACTTCTTGCCCTTGCAGACGCGGCTTTGCCGTGATTGCTTCACCAATTTCACTTTCTTGCCATGGCAGACAATCCGACCGCCATCAGCGTCGCCCTGGTGGATGACGATGAAACCGTGCGCAGCATGATCGCTGCGTTGATTGGCGAAGCCGAGGGTTTGCACTTTGCCGGCGCCTACACCAGTTGCGATGACGCGCTGGAGCGCATGCTGGACGATCCGCCCGACGTCGTGCTCATGGACATCAACATGCCGGGCCGCTCGGGCATCGACTGCGTGCAAGAGCTGCGGCTGGAGTATCCCGAGTTGAAAATCCTCATGCTCACCAACTACAGTGACGACGAGCGCATCTTCGAATCGCTGCGCGTGGGCGCCGTGGGCTATCTGCTCAAGAACTCTTCGATCGAGAAACTCTCCGAGCTGATCAAGGAAGCGCATCACGGCGGCGCGCCGATGTCCGGCGAAGTGGCGCAAAAGGTGCTGGCCTACTTCCAGAGCCAGAAGAGGAACGTGAAATACACTGCCGAGCTGTCGGAGCGCGAGCTGGAGGTGTTGCGCGCCCTCACCGACGGTTTGAGCAACAAGGAAATCGCCGCGCAGTTGTTCATCAGCCTGCCGACGGTGCGCTTTCATCTCAAGAACATCTATGCCAAGCTGCACGTCAACTCCCGCACCGAGGCGGTGATCAAGGCGATGCAGGAAAAGCTGGCATAGATTGTTGAACGGCCGATTTGCCGGAAGGCGATCAGAATAACTCAAAGACTGCCGCAAAAGTCCGGAGATTCCGGAGGAAGCGGCGGAGAGATTCTGCTCTATCAGACCGAAGACGGCAAAACCCGCCTGGAAGTGCGGTTTTTGGGCGAAACCGTTTGGTTGAGGCTGAATCAGGCGACGCTGCTTTTTCAGCGGGATGAGTCGGTTGAAAAGGCAACTGACGATTGTCAGACGGGAGAATATTTGGCTCGCTGAGCGGCTCAACGCTTCCGAGCTGGACAGACAGATTCCGAGCTTGTCGGACAGTCCAGGCTGATTCACGAATCAAAGAGCAAATCCTGAAAGACATTGATGCGGAAACCCACGTGCTGATTTTGGGCGAGCGGGGCACTGGAAAGCAGGTGGTGGCCGAGGCGATTTGACGGCTTTAGCACCGTGAAAAAGACAAAGCGCTAACCACTTTCGATTGCGGCGCATTCTCGGAAACCTTGCTGCTCTCCGAGCTATTTGGGCACAGGAAGGGCGCATTTACCGGCGCGACGGAGGATCGCACCGCTTTGCTGAAGCAATGCGACAACCGCATCCTCTTTTTGGAAAAGTGGATTCAAAAGCTTTGCCGGCGTTTTGAGGGAGGCGAGTTGTCCTTGAAAGATTTGCCTGTCAAGTTCATTTCGAGCACCAGGCGTGATGAGGAAATGTATGAATTACCGGATTTGCCGTTGCCCATTTCTTTGAAAGATTAAATTGACAAAATCCGCGAAAGGGCAAGGCTACAACCCGGTGGCAATATGGCGGAAGTTGACCGGCTTTTGGGACAGAATCCGGGGACGGAGAAACAGAGGCAATATCGACAAAAACAAAAATGATAAAGCTCTGTGAAAAAGCGTGAAGAAATAAGCGAGAGGTCGTATATTGTTTTGTCAACCAACAAGAACATATAAGCCAAAGAGATCGTTATGGATTACCGGAATTTCATCATTCGAGACCCGCAAATCTGTGGCGGGCAGCCCGTCATCAAAGGAACCCGTGTCACTCTTAGAACGATACTCGCCAGCCTCGCCGAAGGCGCGCGCATCGAAGAAATACTGCAAGACTTTCCAACTTTGACCGAAGATGACGTTCGTGCCGTCATTGCCTTTGCCGCCGTTTCGGCCGAGGAAGATCTGCCTCTTCAAAGCGTGCCGGTGATCTCATGAAGATCAAACTCGATGAAAATCTGCCGGCAGGCCTTGCCAGAATATTAACCCGCCTCGGCCACCAAGCTGACACCGTGCCTGATGAGAATCTGGCGGGAAGTGATGACCCAAGAGTATGGAAAGCCGCTCAAGACACGGGCAGTTTTCTGAT
>JBBIKM010000113.1:2374-19588 GCA_037445455.1 bacterium
TGGATTTTTCAGACATCCGCACGGTTTGTGCCAGGGATGCATCATGGCATTTTGCTGATTCGATTGCGTGAGCCAGGCCGTCAAGCATTGACCAGCAGGATACAGCACTTGTTTGAGACGGAAAATGTTGAGGCGTGGCGCTCTTGTTTTGTTGTCGTCACTGAAAATAAGATTCGCGTCCGGCGTCCGTGATCCCACTGAATTGGCGAAAGCGGTGAAGGCCGTGCAGCAAGACGCAATCGTTTCTTCAATTTCAGCGCCAAGACATATCAACTCCGCCAGGAGTTCCATGTTTATATGACCAGCCGGAGGAGTATATGAAAGAGCGGCATCTGAAAGAATTCAGCGGAATGTCGTATATTGATTTCTGCTTACAAACAAGAACATATAAACCCAAGAGGTCTTTATGAATTGGCAGGAACGAATCGTCATCGATCCCGCGGTCTTGGCGGGAAAACCGGTTGTGAGAGGCACGCGTCTGGCAGTGGAGCTGATTACCGATCTTCTGGCGCAGGGATGGCGTGAAGAAGAAATTTTGCGAAACTATCCGGGATTGACCCGCGAGGATATTCAGGCTGGCTTGAGCTATGCCAGCGAAACGTTGCGCGCCGGGAGAGTTTATCCGTTTGAAATGGCAACCGCTTGAGACATGCGAATATTAGCGAACGAAAATTTTCCGGGTGATGCGGTAACGGTATTGCGACAACGCGGCCACGACGTGGCGTGGGTGCGTACGGATTCACCAGGAATCAGCGATGTGGAGGTTCTTGATCGGGCGCAGCGCGAAAAGCGGATCGTCGTTACATTCCGACATGGATTTTGGCGAGTTGGCGTTTCGCCTGAAGCTTCCCGCGCTCAGTGGTATCATTCTTTTTCGCATCTCCATGCGATCATCTGCATATGTGGCTCGCGCTGCTGTTGCAGCGCTTGAAAGCCGGGAAGATTGGGCCGGCCATTTTGCCGTTGTTGAAGAGCATCGTATCCGTCTTACCCCGTTACCAAGAAAGCCAGCCTGAAGCACTCGAACGCCCTCACTGGGCCGCGTTTTGTAACCAGAACTGCGCCGCTGATTGCAGGTTTGTTGCCTTGAAGCGAACTCTAAGCGGACGGCAAAACCGATCAGGTTGCGCACGTCAATCATGATGTCATCATCACAGTTGGGTATCGAGTCAAGTCGCATCACAGCATGCAGGCTCACAAGCACCGAAATTACCGAAGGCTGATCAAAACCACGACCGCCGGTCAGCTTATCCCTCCAACTGCCCATATGTGAACGCGAGGCTCATCTTTCGGCATTTGCGAACGAAATTTTGAACTCGCGCCGGTCACCGGCAGATTGCATCATCCACTCGTTTTGATGCCACTTGGACGTATCGTTCAGGTGGCATTTTGTTTTTGGCATGACTTTGGGACAGGGAAGCCCCCAGCAGTCGCCATTGGGCTGCGGCTGGCGTTCCAACGGCGCTGATGTGCATGACAACCCCGAGAGGTTGCGAGGAACGAGTCAGGCTTGTGTCGCAGAGCAGCATCTTGCGTCATGGAAGCGACGCGCGGTTTGCGCCCTCAGCAAAACCATCCCGAGCGATAGTAGAAACCGCGCGGCAATTGCCGTATCTTGTGCGCAACGAATCGACGGCAGGGCGGGCGGCGACGCTGCCGGCAACACCGGCAAAACCATCTGCAGAGACAGGCGAAACCGCGAGCAAAATTGCGTAGATTCGTGCAATCAAACACGTATGACCGCGGCCGCGGCGCACACCCCTGTTACACCCAAAGGAGAACAGAATGAAGCGCATCCTGATTTTCGTTTACGGCGTCATTTGCTACGCCGTCACCATGGCGACCTTTGCCTACCTCGCGGGTTTTGTAGGCAACTTTCTCGTGCCCAAAGCCATCGATTCGGCGCCGCAGATGCCGCTGGGACAGGCGCTGTTGATCAACCTGGCGTTGCTCGCGATCTTTGCGCTGCAACACAGTGTGATGGCGCGGCCGGCTTTCAAGCGCATGTGGACCAGGATCATTCCCGCGGCCGCCGAGCGCAGCACGTACTGCCTGCTTTCCAGCCTGGCGTTGATCCTGCTCTTCTGGCAGTGGCAGCCGCTGGGCGGAACCATCTGGCACGTGCAGGATGCTGCCGGCCGGGCCGTGCTCTACACGCTTTACGGCTTCGGCTGGGTGTTGCTGGTGTTCGTCACGTTCTTAATCAACCACTTCGATCTGTTCGGCCTGCGCCAGGTGTATCTCAATTTGCGCGGCCGGGAGTACAAGCGGCTGGAATTCAAGACGCCGCTGTTCTACAAGTTCGTGCGCCATCCGCTGTACCTCGGTTGGTTCATCATCTTCTGGGCCACGCCCACCATGACCGCCGCCCATTTGGTGCTCGCGCTCGCCACCACGATCTACATCCTCGTTGCGATTCGCTTCGAAGAGCGTGATCTGGCAGCCGAGCACGGCGAAGTCTACGTCAGCTATCGCCGCCGCGTGCCCATGTTGATTCCCGCCCTGCGAAGCAATCAATCTCTGCAGGAAGCATGAGACGGCCGGCTGGCAGCGCGTGGGAAGGAGTTGTGATCTCCCACGCTCTGCCGGTTGCGCCGGCGGAAGCAAAGCCGCACCGCGGTTCCCGCTCCCGCACCGCAGACCGGCAAACCCATGAAACGCAGCAACACAGAACCGACACATTGTGAACGTCGCACCCCGAGGTGAATCATGTATACAACCACAGTGACGGCCGCGGCCCGGCGGCGTCATCTGCTTTACCGGCTGTATCAGTACTACATTCTCGACAGCATTGCCATCGTCAGGGAAGAGGGCGTGAAAATGCTGATTCGCAAACGAGGATTGAAATTCTTCGGCGTGATTTGCGCCTATTATCTGGTGCGTGACACGCTGCTCTACATTGTGCTGCCTTTGTACCTGGCACAAGCATTGTTCTAACCGGAAGTGAGTCATGCAATCATTGCATCATCTCTTTGAGTTGCCTGCCGGCTACTTCTCCGAAGAAGATCTGCAGGAGTTGTTTGAGGTGTTCGACCCGGAAAAGGCTGAGCAAAAAGCGGCTGTCGCCCGGGAGCTGAACCCGCCGGCCGCCGAGCCGGCGCCCGGTTCGCTGGCCGAGGCGCTGCGCCTGCTCAGCCTGTATTGATCTCTCATTCACCGTCACAAGCGGGAAACAGAACGGCAATCATAGCTACGGAGCCGTAACCTTGCAAACGCTTGCACCGGAAACGCGGCGGCGGCTGGAAATCCAGGGTTTTGTCGGCCTGAGTGATGAAGCCCTGACTGAGATCCGGCCGTGGCTGCGGCTCTCGCCCGCCCTCACGGCAACCTGGATGGCAATGGCCACGCTGCTCGCTTCAGCAAAGCTGATGTGGGCGATGATACCCTTCTCCCTGCTGGGCGCGGTGTTGCCCGGCCATCCGTTCGACGTGTTTTACAACTTCGGCATTCGTTTTCTGCTGCACCGGCCGCCTCTGCCGCGCTATCACCTGGCCCGCCGCATTTGCTGTCTCGCGGCTTCCTTGTGGATGACGGGCACCGGCTGGGCTTTTGCCGGCGGCGCCACCACGTTGGGTTACGTGCTGGGCGCCATGTTCGTCGCCGCCGCCTCGCTGCCGGTGCTGATTGACTTCTGCCTCCCCTCCTATCTTTACAGTTTGATTTTTGGGAAACCAGCGGCGTGTTCCGCAGGCAAAGTCTGAAGCCGCACCTCGCTGCCGGTGAAATGATGACTGGTCTCCGCAGCAATGTTTTGTTGCCAGATCCGCACTCCGTTTGCTGTCGTTCCGCCAAAGCTTGCTTGCGCCGGGTGTGCAATTCACTCCGGGTCGACGCTGAGTTCCGGGAAGAATTTTGGCGAGAGTGACCAAGCGACAAAATCTTCCATCCAACTGAAACACGCGGACAAGGCAACCAAACTCAGAAAAAAATCCGGAAAGTCCCGGGCTGAACCTTGATCTGTGATCACGCTGGCGCGCCATCATTCTGCCAAACGCCTTTGCGCCACGCTGGTGTCCTGTCACCTTGAAATGTCCAGCCACCACCAGTGTGATCCCGCAAGAATCCTGTGAAAATTTGAGCACGGTGCCGGGTGCCTCACAAGATTCCTTCTGCCTGGCCCTCGGGATGACTTGTGCAAATCAAAGCAGCAAGACCCCGGGGCTGCGATTTTCAAAAGGTACAGTTCTCAAGAGAACTGCTTTTCGACAGGATAACAGGATTAACAAGATTTCAGGGAAATCCTGTTATGCTGTCAAAAACAGGAGCTGCCGTGAAGCGGCCCAGTTTTCAACTTGCCTGAAAACTGGGCGTGGACTGTTATCATACTCGGGAGAGCGATATGACCATCGCGCAGCGGATCAAAACCGCGTTTGAGCGCAACGAAAAAGCCTTGCAGCTCCGCCCCACACTGGGCAGAAAGACCGCGGTCACCAAAGTCACCGTGATCGATGGCCTGAGCTGCGAAATCAGCGAAGGCAAATGGAAGATCATCGCTGATGTGGGTGAAAATCGCGGCGGCGCGGACAGCGGCCCGAATCCCGGCATTTTGGGCCGGGGCGCGCTGGGCAGTTGCCTGGCGATAGGCTACCTCATGTGGGCGGCCAAGCTTGAGGTGCCAATCACCCGTCTGGCAGTCGAGGTGCAGGCCGATATGGACGTGCGCGGCGAGTATGCGCTCGCCGAGGTGCCGGCCGGCTATTTGGAAGTCCGCTATCTCGTCACGATCACCAGCCCGGCGCCGGAGGAGGAAATTTTGCGCCTGCTTGACAGGGCTGATGCGCACAGTTCTTTTGTGGACATTTTTCAGCGCGCGCAGAAAATGCAGCGCGAGGTGCGCTTGCTTCGACCCGGGCAGGAGGCCGAGGCGGGCATGCAGTGAACGGCGGAGAGGGTGTGAAATTCATTCAACCCGCCGGCACCCGGCGGGGAGAGGGCGCAAGGCCGGGCGTTAAACAAACTAATCAGACATGCAATCCAAAGAACTCATCCTCGTGAAGCAAGGCGGCAGAGCGCTTGTCCGAGCCTGCGCTTTGTCAACGCGGTCAACCAGGGAATCAGCATGGAACCCAAACTGCAACGGCGTGTGCAGCGCTATGGCTGGGACAAATCCGCCAGTTTTTATGAGCGCTATTGGCAGGATCAACTCGAGCCGGCACAAAGCAAGATGCTGGAGCTGGCCAATCTGCGGGCGGGCGAGCGCGTGCTCGACGTGGCCTGTGGCACCGGCCTGGTGACCCTGCGCGCGGCTGCCGCGGTGGGCGCAACCGGCGAAGTCGTGGGCACCGATATTTCCGAGGGCATGGTCGAACGCGCACGTGCTGTGGCAGCAGAGCGCCAAATCACCCACGTTGCTTTCCATCGCCGCGATGCGGAAGAGTCGCAGCCTGCCGGTGCCTCTTTTGACGCGGCCTTGTGCGGCCTGGGCATGATGTACTTTCCCGATCCTTTGCAAGCGCTGCGCGAGATGAAACACGCGTTGCGTCCCGGCGGCCGCGCGGTGGCGGCGGTTTGGGGGCACCGCTCGCGCTGCGGCTGGGCTGACATCTTCGCCATCGTGGACCGCCGCGTGCAAAGTGAAGTCTGCCCGCTGTTTTTCCAATTGGGCACGGGTGAGCTGCTGGCACACACCTTCCGCGCGGCCGGCTTCACTGCGATTGTCAGCGCAAGGATTTCCACGATTCTCCATTATGCCTCCGCTGAGGAGGCGTGCGGCGCGGCCTTCCTCGGCGGCCCGGTGGCACTGGCGCATTCCCGTTTCGATGAAACCACCCGCCAGGAGGCATACGCCGAATATCTTGCTGCCATCGCGCCTTATCGCAACGGCCACGGCTATCATCTGCCGGGAGAATTTGTGATCGTGAAGGGCCTCAAGCCGGCCGGACCGGAGACCGGTGCACCGGCATGAACAAAAAGTGGCAAACCGTTTGGGTGCTCGCTTTCGCCGAGCTGCTCGCCATGAGCCTGTGGTTCTCCGTCTCAGCGGTGATTCCCGCGCTGACCGAGAGCTGGCAGTTGCGCCGCGCTGACGCTGCCTGGCTCACCATGGCCGTGCAAATCGGTTTTGTTGCAGGCGCGTTGGTGAGCGCGTTGATCAACCTTGCTGACCTTTGGCCGCCGCGACTGGTTTTTGCCTGGGGTGCGGCCGCAGCCGCGCTGGCAAACGCCGGCATCGCCTGGTTTGCCGAGGGCTTGGCCATGGCTTTGCCCTTGCGCTTTGCCACGGGATTTGCGCTGGCCGCGGTTTATCCCGTGGGCATGAAGATCATGGCAAGTTGGATGAAGGAAGATCGTGGTCTGGGACTCGGCCTGCTGGTCGGCGCCCTGGCTGTCGGCTCGGCCTCGCCGCATTTGTTGCGCGCGTGGGAGGGCATTCAGGATTGGCGCGTCTTGCTTTGCACTGCTTCCGTTTCGGCGTTGATCGGCGGCATTTTGGTTTGGCGGATCGGCGAACTCGGGCCGCATCGCGCAGGGCCGGCGGAATTTCGCTGGCGCTATGCGCTCGACGCCTTGCGCGATCGCAGCGTGCGACTGGTGAATCTCGGCTATCTCGGCCACATGTGGGAAGTCTATGCAATGTGGACGTGGATTCCGCTTTTCTTGCTGGAATCCTATCGCGCTGCCGGCGCCGGCAATTATTTCGGCGCGCGCTCTCCTGAAACGGCTGCCGCACTCGCCGCCTTCGCCGTGATTGCCAGCGGCGGGCTCGGCAGCTTGTGGGCGGGAAGGCTGGCCGACCGCTGGGGCCGGAGCCGCATCACCATCGTAAGCATGATGGTCAGCGGCGGCTGTGCGCTGGTGATCGGATTCTGCTTCGGCGGCCATCCCTGCCTGGTGAGCGCCATTGCCTTGTTGTGGGGATTTGCCGCCGTGGCTGACTCGGCGCAGTTCAGCACGGCGGTCAGCGAACTGGCCGAACGCGAGTACGTGGGCACCGCGCTCACGCTGCAAACCAGCCTGGGCTTCCTGCTCACGCTGGCCTCGATTCGTTTGATTCCGTTGTTGGTTGAGGGAGTGGGTTGGCGATGGGCATTTGCGGCGCTGGCGGTGGGACCCTTGCTCGGCATTCAGGCGATGCGGGCGCTGCGACGCTCACCGGCGGCCCTCCGTCTGGCCGGAGGGCGCGGCTAGGCAGCCGGCTGCCGCGCGGCACACACGAGAGCGCTGCCGCAAAAAAGAACACGGGCAAGACGAGTTGCGGCTCGCCCTGCCCGTGTTTTTTGCAGCAATGCCGCGCGTGACAACCCCAGGCTGCGGCAATCAATACTTCACGGAACAGCCATAGGGTGTGGTAACTTTTTCGGTCACCGGCTTGCCGGCCAGAGCTTCGTCCAGCGCCGCGGCGACATAGTTCTTCGCCTTGGCAATGTCGGCCACATCGGTGGAGCGAATGTCATCGATGCCGCCGGCATAAACCAGGGTGCCCTTGGGATCGATGATGAACATGTGCGGCGTGGTCTTCGCCCCGTAGAGCTTGCCGGCAGTGCCATCTGCATCGATCAAATAGGCCGTGGGCGCCGCCTTGGCCTCGGCCAGGCGTTTCTTGATCACTTCGGTGGTGAAATGGCCCTGCTTGCCCGGCGCCGAGGAGCAGATCGCCAGCCACACCACGCCTTTTGCCGTGTAGGTCTGCTGCAGCTTCTGCATGTTGCCGCTGTGATAGTGCTTGCCGACGAACGGGCAATCGAAATTGATCCACTCCAACACCACGAACTTGCCTTTGAAATCCGCCAGCGAATGCGACTTGCCCTCGACATCTTTCAAAGTAAAATTGGGGGCAGGCTTGTCGATCTCAAGGCCTCCCGCAAACGCCAACGGCAGCGTCAGAGCCAGCACCGCAAGCAGAAAGGGAAGATACATTTTCATAAGCTTCATCTCCGTTAAAGTGAATCACCTGAGGGGTTCCATGGCGCCCGTCTCGGGCACCGCCGTTTGAAACAAGTTCGCCAGCAATCGAATCTCACCGCATCAGCTCTCACCGCCGCCGGTTGTGCAGCTTTCGGCACCGCGAGACCGCCTCACCGCGGGACGCCTTTCGCTTGAACCGGCACCTCCACCCACAGCGCCTTTTCCGTGTTATGCCCGCGCCAGCCTTTGTCCGAAATTAAAACGCCGGCAATTCGGGTCAAGGGGTCTTGCCGCAGCGTCGAGATTTGAAATTCGAGCTGGTAGCGGCCGGCCGCGGCCGTGAAGCGCGGGGCAACGGCATTGTCGATGATCATCTCCTCTGTGGGGCAAAAAATCAACGAATGCAATCGTTGTTTGAAAGTCGGCGGCGGCGTGAGCGTCAACACCAGGCTGTTCTCGTGCAGGAAAGCGGCCACCTGCCAGGCCGTGGAAGTCAGCGGCAATTTGGTACGGGTCTGCGCAAACAGCGGCGCCCATTTGGTCGCCGCTGCCGGCAGGCTTTCCTTGACCGGCAAGGTCAAACGCAAGCGCGCCGATTCCGGCAGGCATTCTTCCCGGCACACCAACCAGCTTGCCCTGGCATGCAACTCGACCGTTGTGCCGGGCTGTAAAGCCGGCGGCTGCACCTGCACCAGCAGCAGGGTCTCACCATGATAGCCGTAGGAAACCAGCGGCGGATCGGCAATGCGCTCGGGATAAGGCCACTGGATCTCGCCCGCGGTGAAGCCTTCCGGCAGGTCCCAGGCAATTGCGACGGGCAGGCCTGCGTCACCGGGGTTGCGCCAGTAGGTGTGCCAGCCCTTCTCCAACTTCAAGCGCAGACCCACCCAAAGCGGCCGGCCGGGTGTCAGCCAGGCGGCTTCTGCAATCAACTCGGCTTCCGCATGCGCGGTGCGTACGGCCTGCGCGCCGAGATCAAAAACAGGCAGCATACAAAAGCACCACATCAGTCCGTTGATCAGTGTTCTCATGAATTCCCATTACAAGGTAACCGGCATTGCGGCCGCCGGCTGCGGTGAGTGCGGCTGCCCGCCCACCCGCGGCTGCGGGCGTCGCGGTTGTTGCCGCCAGATTGGGCGGAATCGCCCGCCCTCCGTTCAGCACCCGTGAAAAGGACATCCGCTGCGGCATTCTGTTCAATGCCGCCGCGCCGTCAAAAATCATCCTCGTTGCGTTCATCCTCCGCCGGTTTGCGCTCGCGCTCCGGCTTGTAGTTGTTGAAATTGTATTTGAGATTCAACATCACCTGCGGCGCTTCACGAGTGGAATAAGTGTAGGTGTAGAAATCCACTCCCTGTGCGGTATACTCGTGCTTCGCCGACGCGAACACATCGCGGAGCTGCAGTGTGGCGGACAGCAGCTTGGGCACCAGCTCGTATTTGACCGCGGCGTTGGCGGTGAAGAAGCCCGCGCGCCGGCCCTGCGTGGAAACCGAAGGGCTGTTGTAAAGGCCGTCCAGTTGGATTTGCGCAAGGCGGCCGAGCTTGAAGGTGTTGCTCAGCCGGGCATTCCAGTTGAAGCTCTCGCGCGCCAGCGATTCACCAAAAAGCTCGCCCGCGAGGCGATAGCGGTAGAGATTGCCGGTCGCCTGCACGCTCCATTTCTTGCCGAAAGCAAGGTTCATGGCCAGCTCGCTACCCAGCGCCTCCTCTGTGCCGAGATTGATGACCGTGTGCAACGTGACGTTGTCGGCATAAACCGAGCGCACCCGCTCGCTGCGATTGTGCGTCTTGCGATAGTAAACCTCGAGCGAAACCAGGCTGGGACCCAGCGGAGATTGCAGGCCCAGCTCGTAGGAATCGATGAATTCCGGCTGCAGCGCGGGATTGCCGGCGCGCACGTTGTAGGCATCGGTCCAGGTCAGGAACGGCTCGAGCTCCCCGCCGCCCGGCCGGTCGATGCGGCGGGTGTAGCTGGCCATCGCCTGCTGTCCGGCGGCGAATTGCCGCGCGAGGTGCAGCGTGGGAAAGTAATCCCAACGGCCAATCGTGAACGATTCGGCGGCACCGGCAACGCGAATGTCGCGGCCGGTGTATTCCGCGCGCAATCCCCCTTGATAACCCCAGCCGCTGGTTTCTCCGGCATAGAGCGCATAGAACGAATGCGTGTCTTCGTCATACTGTGTGCGATTGCTGAATTGCGGCTGATAGAGATACTCGCCGGCGGCAGCGTCGAATTCATAGTTGCCGATGGCATCGGTGGCGCGGTCAAAATCACTCTGATAACCAGCTTCGAATTTGGCCTGCTTGCTGAAGGCCAGGGTGTAATCGAGGCGAACTCGCACGTCGCTGGAGGGCCCGGATTCCGTGGTGCGGCGGCCGCTCACCTGCGCCGTGCCGTTTGGCCACAAACCGTTGACCGTGGCTTCCTCGCCTTCACGGCGGCGGTAGAACACCTCGGCGCTCAGCTCATGACCCTTGGGGGCGAAGCGATAAAGATAGGAAAGATGCGTGGCGCCGAAAACGCGGTCGCGCTGCCGGTCGCTGATACTGGCATAGCGCGCGGGCGTCACTGCCGCCGCCGGCCAGGAGGTGAAAGTCTGATCGGCGCCGCGCCGCGAGTTGCGCGTGCCGTAGCGGCCGCTCCAACTCAGCAGATGCCTGCGTCCGAGCTCGAGTTTGTATTCGCCGCGCACACCTAGGGCCTCGTCCCGCCGCCGGGAATCACCCTGGGATTGGATCAAGGAAGTGAGGCCGGCGCGCGTGGTGCGATTTTCTTCGCGCTCATCGCCGGTGAACTGGCGGCGGTTGAAATCCACGCTCAGCGTGGCGTGCTGGCCGCCGCTGCGATAGTCATATAGCACATCAGCGCCATATTTTTCCCCCAGGCCGGCGTTGAGGTTGGCAATGCCGCTGCGGCCCTCCCGTTGATTCCGTTTCAAGACGACGTTGATGATGCCGGCGGCACCTTCCGGATCGTATTTCGCGGAGGGATTCGTGATAATTTCGATATTGTCTATGCTGGCTGCGGGGATTTGCTGCAGCGCTTCGCTCGCCTCCAGCACCGAGGGCCGGCCGTCGATCAAGACGGTGAAATTGCTGCTGCCGCGCAAGCTGACATTGCCCTCGACATCCACGGTAATGGCGGGAACATTTTCCAATACGTCCACCGCCGTGCCGGAAATCGCGGTGTGCTGCTGGCTGACGGTGATCACTTTTTTGTCGAGCTGATAGGTCAATGGCAGAGCTTCGGCCTGCACTTCGACGGCGTCCATCTGCAGCGCTGATTGCCGCAGCGCCAATTTGCCCAAATCTATCGCCCACTGGGGCGGCCGGATGACGAGGTTGTCCACGCGCCGGGTCTCGTAACCGATTAATTGGAGGTGCAGGCGATACGCTCCCGGCGGAATCCGGTTGAGCATGAAAGTGCCGTCGGTGCCGGTGGTGGTGCCGGTCACCAGCGTGCTGTCTTTTTGGGTGAAGAGCATGGCATTGGCAAACTCGATCGGCAGGTGGGTGGTGGCATCATGTACGCTGCCGGAGATCACGCCCTGCTGGTCCTGTGAAAACGCCAGCGGTGCGGCCATGAGCAGCCAGACCAATTGGTCGCGCACGTGTTTCCTCATCGCGTCTTCTCCTGTCGTTGTCGAGTCACCGGTTCCATTTCACGCACGGGCGCACCGGCAGGTCCTGCTGCCCTCGCTGGCCGTGTTGGTGGGCGCGCTTTGACGAGAATACAAAATCATCCCGCGACATGCCAGCACAACCTCCGTGCGGCGGCCAAGAAGCTGCCCGTCCGCTTGCAGCATCCTGTAAGAACAAATCACGCGGTTCGCAGTCGCTCACTGCCCGCGAGCCGGCATATTTTACGTCGAGTTTACATCTTGCCGGTGATGATCAAATGGAAAACGCCGTTGCGCCAACCTCAGCAGGCCGGGCCAGAGTTGCCGGCGCCACTCCCGGTTGCTGCCTGGCGCCGGCCGGTGGAGAGTCAGACTCGAATTGGGCTTCGAAAGTTTTCGCAGCGGAGGGGAATTCGACCGACAGGCAGTTGTTTATCTGCCCGCTTTCTTGCGCGAGTGATATCGCACCCTGCGGGCGCTGCCTCGCCATGTGCCCTCTGGGGCGGAGCCGCGCCGCGCTTGGGGCTGGCGCCCGGCATGTTCAAGCACACATTGGCAGCGACGACCGCGACGACTCCGGCCGGCCGCGCCATCTCCTGCCTTGCATTTGGAACGAGAATGGTTAAATTTGATCAAATTCCTGGCACGGTATTGCAAGGCCACTTCTTCCCATGCAGACATTCCTGTTGGTTCTGAGCTTGATCGGCGCGATGGTGGCGGTGCAGATTGTGTTTCTGCTGGCGCATCACGTACAGCGCCAGGCGGGCACGATGGCGCTGGGCGCAGTTGCCGGCGCAAGCATGTTTGGCGTGTGGCTGTTCGCCAACAGTGTGCCGGTGTTGTTCGTTTCCAACACCTTCAGTTTTCCCCTGCTCTCCCTCATTGTCTACGCCAATCTGCTTGCCTTCCTGCTGGTGGTTTATGCCTGCGACGGTACACGCTACACCCGGTGGCTGTTGTTGGTGCTGCTGGCGGTGTGCGCGCTGACCATCGTGTTTCAAGAGCTGGCGGCGTTGGCGCACAGGATGGAGGCGGTGCGCAACCGCTTTTCGCTCGCCGATCTGCTTTTTCAGCGTAATTGGCGCGCCACGGGGGCGGCAGCGGTCGCGCTGGTGCTCTCCTTTCTCATGGTCATTTCCGGGTTTCAACTGCTGACCAATTACTTTCCCAAATTGCCGCGCGGCGTTCGCGTCGGGCTGGTGCTGGCGGTGGTGTTGTTGACCGACGGCTTGCTGTTCACCACCCTGGCTTTTGCCGGCCAGCCGTTCTACGCCGATGCCATGCGCAACCAGGTGGTTTCAAAATTCTTCGCGGCCGTGGTGCTCACGCCGGGCGCGGCGTGGTATATCGGCCGCAACCTGCGCTTGCAGGCGGCGCAGCAGGCGGAGTTTCGTCCGGTTTTCGATGTCGTCGGCGGGGTCACGGAAATGGATCGCGAAATGGAGACGATCCTGGAGACCATGGTCGACGGCATGATCCTGTTTTCCGCGGAGGGCCGGATCACGCGCGCGAACTCGGCGGCGGTCCGGCTGCTCGGCCAGCCGCTCACCGGCCTGCGCCTGGATGATCCGCTGTTGCGCATGGTTTACCCGGACGGCAGCCGCATTCCCTACGGCGATTCTCCCATGCTGCAAGTGCTGCGCACGCGCCGCGCCCACGAGAACGTCGAGCTGGGCATTCGCCAGAATGACGGCAGCCTGCGCATCCTTTCGATCAATGCCTCGCCGCTGCTCGATTCCCGGCAACGCATGCGCGGCGGCCTGGCCACCTTTCGCGACGTGACACAGCGCAAGCAGATCGATGAATCGCTGGCGGCCTCGCAGGAGTTCCTGCGCAGCCTGATCGAAGAAGCGCCGATCGGCATCATTGTTTTTGATCAGGAGGGCGTGGCCGAGCACATCAACAGGTTCTTCCTGCGCGCCATGGGGTTGGAATCCGCCAATGATTTGACCGGCCGGCTGAATGTTTTCACCGAGCCGGTCTACGTCAATACCGATCTCATCCGGCATTTTGTGCAGGCCTACAAAGGCAAGGTGGTGGAGATTCCACCGATTGCCATCGACGTGCAGCGCCGCCAGGCCGTCGATTTGGCGGAGGCTTCTGCCGCGGCCAATGGCGCCGGCGCCCAGGCAAATGTGAAAATCGTTTCGCATTTGCTCTTTCCGGTGCGCGACCGGCGCAACAAAGTCCGCAGCGTGGTGGCCTTGGTGACGGACTTGACCGAGCGCACGCGCGCGGAGAGGGCGCGCCAGGAGATCGAAGCGCGCTTTCAAGACATGGTGGCGCGCATCTCCGACTATCTCTTCAGCGCGCGCGTCGAGCACGGCAGCCTGAAATACGAATTTTGCACGCCGGTGATCGAGCGCGTCACCGGCTATCCTGCCGATTTTTTCCTGAACGACAATTGGTTTTGGTTCAAGATCATCCTGGTCGAAGACCAGCAACGTGTGCAGGACGAGCTGCTGAATCTCTTCACCCAGCGGGAGGAGGAAGGCGTGGTGGAATATCGCATTCGCACGCGCCGCGGCGAAACGCGCTGGCTGCAGTCGCGCTTCACGATTCTGCGCAACGAGAAGGGCAAGGTGGAGCGCGTCATCGGCGCGGTGTCGGATCTCAGCCGGCAAAAGGAAGCCGAGGAAGCGGTGCGCCGCGCGGTCGGCAAGTTTCGCTCGCTGGTCGAAACCATGCACGAGCTGGTGCTGACCATCGATGCCCAGGGCAAGATCACCTTTGCCAACCGCACCTTCTACCGCACCATGCAATACAGCGAACGCTCGGTGCTGGGCCGCAAGCTCTCCGATTACCTGCCGCCCGAGCAAGCCGAGGCTTTTCAGGAGACCTTTCTGAGCCTGATGCGCGCCGAACGCTCGCTGCGCAATTATGAGCTCCGTTTCCGCCAGTCCAGCGGCGAATATCTGCTGTTGATGATGAACGCCGATCCGCTCTATGAAGAGTCCGGCAGCGTCAACGGCGTTTTGTTGGTGGCCTTCGATATCACCGAGCGCCGGCGTGCGGTGGAGGCCATTCAAAAGCGCAATGCCGAGCTGGTGTTCATGACGCAACTCGGCGAGCAATTCAAATCCACAGTGGGTCAGGAGGAGTTGTTCCAGCTCGTGCACGAGTTTCTGCCCGCAGCCATGGGCATTCAGCACACCGACATCGCGCTGTGGCACGACCGGCTGCAGATGCTGGTGAGTGAGAATGGCGCCGCCGGCGGCCTCGCCACCGCCCAGCCGGGCCACCAGGTTTCGCAACGCTGCTTCGAAACCGGCCAGCCGCTCATCATCAACGATTGCAGCACCAGCGAGCTGGTCGATCCGCAATGGCTGCAAATGGCGGGCGTGCAATCCACCGCGGCCGTGCCGATTCTCGCCGCCGGCCGCCCCATCGGCGTCTTGCGCGTCGATGACACGCACAACAAGAATCGTTTCACCGAGGAGAGCATCCGCTATCTGCGCGTGGTGGCGCAGCAACTGTCCGCCGCCATTCAGAACACGCGGCTGTATCAAAAGCTGCGCAGCTCCGAGGAAAACTATCGTTCACTGTTCGAGAACGCTGCGGTCGGCATTTATCGCGCCACGATTGACGGCCACCTGCTCGCCGCCAATCCCGCGCTGGTGAAGATGCTGGGTTATCAAACTGCCGCCGACGTGCTGGCGCTCAACATGCCGGAACATTTGTTCTGCCGCCGGGAAGATTTCGATACGCTCATGAGCCTGCTGCGACAGCGCAAGTTCGTTTCGGCGTTCGAGACGGAGTTCAAGCGCCGCGATGGCAGCCGCCTCGAAGTGCGCATCAATGTCCGGCAGGTGAGTGATGCCCAGCAGGCGGTCGAACAGGTCGAAGGCGACGTCAGCGACATCACCGAGGAAAAGGCGCTGCGCGAACAGTTGCTGCAGGCGCAAAAGCTGGAGGGCCTGGGCCGCCTCGCCGGCGGCTTGGCGCATGATTTCAACAACTATCTCAACGCCATCATCAACAACCTGACCCTCGTCCGCGAACACCTGTCGGCGCGGGAGGGCGTGGCCGCCAAGTACTTGCGCGATGCCGAGCTGGCCGCTGACCAGGGCGCTGATCTCATTCACAAACTGCTGGCCTTCAGCCGCAGTCATGCCGAGGCCGGCAACCATCTCGACCACCTGCCCACCCCGGTTGAAGTGCCGGTGGTCGATTTGAATGCCTGTATCAGCGAGGTCATCAGCTTGCTGCGCCCCTCGCTCGCGCAGGGCGTGCAGCTTGAGTTCGAGCCGGCGGCAGAGCCGGTGACGGTGGCGGCCGAATCCCTGCAGCTCAAGCAGGTGATCATGAATCTCGGCGTCAATGCGCATGATGCGCTGCTGCTGGACGGCGAAATTCCGGCGGGTCGCGGCCGCATCGCCATCCGCACCGCGTGCGTCGAAATCGACGAGGCCTATTGTCAGAAGAATCCGCAGGCGCACACCGGCACTTTCGTCCGGCTTACGGTCGCGGATACCGGCGCCGGCATCGATGAAAAAGTGCAGCAGCGCATGTTTGAACCATTCTTCACCACCAAAGAGCCAGGCAAGGGCACCGGCCTGGGCTTGGCGGTGGTCTATGGCCTGGTACAGAAGCTTGGTGGCTGGATTACCTACAGCACCAAACTCGGCGAGGGCACGACCTTCGAAGTCTATTTGCCGTGGACGCCGCCCGCGGCCTGAGAACGTCACCTTCAAAACAAGGACAGAAGCATGGCCACTTACAGCCGGCCGTTGCGCTATCAAACACCGTTGCTTTTTGGGGAAGATGTGCGCGCGTTGCAACAACGCCTGCTGGAACTGGGTTATTTGACGGTGGGAACGCCGGACGGCTATTTTGGCGCGCTGACCGATGCGGCGGTACGGCGCTATCAACAGACCCACAACCTGGCGGTCGATGGTGTGGTGGGGCCGCGCTCTTGGGCGGCGCTGTTCAATCCCACGCCGGCCCCCGGCGTCTGGGCAAACCTCAAGACGCTGGTGACGACGCTCAAGAAATCGCATCGCTATCGTGACAGTGTGGCGTGGCGGCTGAGCAGCAGCGGCGTTTTGATCGGCAACAGCTCAACGCCCGAGCGCTTCAGCAGCGCGCCACATCCGGTGGTGCGGCGGGTGTGGCAGACCTATCGTGTGCCGGTGGAAGATTGGGCCGCGACCCTGGGCGTGCCGGTGGAGCTGATTCTGGCGACGATTTGCACCGAAACACGCGGCCAGGCCGATGCCCTGCGTTTCGAGCCCGGCTATGTTTCCGATGAACAGACGCCGCATCGCGTTTCTCCTGGCTTGATGCAAACGCTCATCTCCACCGCGCGCCAGGCCTTGGGTGACGATTCCATCGATCGTGCCTGGCTGCTGCAGCCGGCGAATTCCATTCGCGCGGGCACGAGTTACCTCGCGCAGCAAGCAGGCCTCACCAGCCTTGATCCGCCCAAGGTGGCATGCGCCTACAACGCCGGCAACATCTACTACAATGGCAGCAAATACAATCGCTGGAAAATGCGGCAATACCCGATCAACACCTCGGAACATGCCGATCGCTTCGTACGCTGGTTCAATGAATGTTTTGCCCTGTTTGCGCAGGACCGGCTGCGACCGGCAACGAGTTTTTTTGTGTTGCTGCAGGGTTGAAAATTGAGGCGGGGTGGCGCGGAGAAGTGATTCGCCGGCAGGCGAAGAGCACGCGGAGACAAAAACAAAAGCGTCCCCTACGGGATTCGAACCCGTGCTGCAGGATCGAAAATCCTGAGTCCT
>JBBIKM010000114.1:0-19497 GCA_037445455.1 bacterium
CCGGACAGCACCACCGTGTATTCATCGAACTCGGGAGTCTGGCCCGGCTCGATCCAGCCGGCAGGGCTGCGCATGCGCGCAATACTGACAGCCGCGGTGTTCGAATTGACCCGGCCGATGAATTCCTCAATGCGTTTGGGCTTGTTGCCGGCGGCTTGAATGTGCGTGGGGCCTTTGATGTGTGTCGGCATGAGGTTTTCCTTCAAAATTGCAGATTCCATCGTTTGAAGAACTGCCCGGAAACTGGGAGCCTGCTGTAGCCCGTTCGACGAGTGCATGCGACAATACAAGTTGATTCGAATCGCGAGCGCCCGGGCGGTGGGTTTCTTCAGCCGGCTGGAAGCTTACCCGTTAAATGATTTGTTACAGGTCCCACCAATGCCCCGGAAGGACGCCTTGTGCGCCACAAGACTTCTGTTGAAGCACGCCTTTGCGCCTTCCTCCCAATTCAGGGAACGCAACCTAATTCTTCTCAAAGAAGCCCATGCGGCCATATTTGGCGATGCGCTGCTCAATCAGTTCGTCGGGCGGAATCCTGATGAGTTTGTCCAGCTCGAAGATCAGGCAGTCTTTGAGAATGCGCGCCGCTTCGTCATAATCGCGGTGCGCGCCGCCTTTGGGTTCTTCGATGATGGCGTCGATGATGCCGAGTTTGATCAGATCGCTGGCGCCGATCTTCATGGCTTCGGCGGCCTGCTCGGCCTTGGTGCTGTCGTGCCAGAGAATGGCGGCGCAGCCTTCGGGCGAAATGACGGAGTACCAGGTGTTTTCCTGCATCCACACGCGGTCACCCACGCCGATGCCGAGCGCGCCGCCGCTGGCGCCTTCGCCCACGATCACGACAATGATCGGCACCGGCAGATGTGACATTTCGAGCAGATTGCGCGCGATCGCCTCCGCCTGGCCGCGTTCTTCGGCGCCAATGCCGGGATAGGCGCCGGGCGTATCCACCAGCGAGATGATCGGCCGGCGGAATTTCGCGGCGAGCTTCATGATGCGCAGCGCCTTGCGATAGCCCTCGGGATGGGGCATGCCAAAATTGCGGTAGAGTTTCTGTTTGGTATCGCGGCCTTTTTGCTGGCCCACGATGAAGACGTGGTGCGGCCCCAGGCGCCCCAGGCCGGCGATGATGGCGGGATCATCGCCGAAGGCGCGATCGCCGTGCAGCTCGACAAAGTCGTCGATCATGCGGTCGATATAGTCCTGGGTGTAGGGCCGCTGGGGATGGCGCGCGAGCTGCACGCGCTGCCAGCGGGTGAGCTTGGCGTAGGTTTCTTCGCGCAGCCGTCTGGCCTTTTCTTCGAGCTTGCGGATTTCGTCCCCCAGCCCGGCATTGGCGGCGGCATCATATTCGCGCATTTCCTGAATGCGTTTTTCCAGTTCCGCAATCGGGCGTTCAAATTCGAGGATAAAGCCGCTCATGGTCAGGGTTCCTTTTCGGTAAGGGATTTTTCGCGTTGCCGTGCGCAGGCAGCGCAAGCACGGCGGCGCGGAAACAACTGCAGTCGCGCTGGTTTTAGATGCGAAAGAAAGCTCGAAACAGAATCTCCAAGTCGAGCAGCGGGCTGTAGTGCGTGACGTAGTACAGATAGTACTTATCTTTTTCTTCTTGCGAAAGGGGGATTTTTCGCTTGCTCACCTGCGCCAGGCCGGTGAGGCCGGGCAGCAAGCCAATGCCGCGTGCGCGTTCGGATTCGGCGGCGTCTGCCCAAAGCTCACGCCCCACCCAGGTGAGCCGGCCGCGCAGGACGGCGAACAGCCAGGGCCAGCGATCGATGCGGCTGCGGCCCGCCACGTGCCACAAGCGCAGCGCTGGTTGTTGCGGCATGGCAAACACCACCGTCTCGCAGCGGCGCACCAGCAGCAACCGGACCAGGAAAAACGGTGCGAGCAGCACGAGTGCCAGCGCCGCCAGCACCAGGTCAAACAGGCGCTTGCTCAGGCGGGGCAGGGGGTGCCCGAGCCGGTTTTCGATTTCGATCAACGGCACGTGCGCAATGTCGTCGATGCCGGACTTGCCGATGATGACGTCGAGATGGCTGGGCACCAGTTTGAAACTCACCTGATGCCGGCGGATGCGCGCCATGGCACGCATGATGCGGTCGAACGGCACGCGCTGCGTGGAGAAAATCACCTGCTGAATCCGCGGCGCGGCGCCGGATTGCAGCAGCTCATCCAATTCCTGCAACGAGGCGATCACCGGCAGGCCGGCGAACGTCTGCCCGATTTGCGCCGGATCCAGGCTCACCAATCCCACCAGCTCATAACTGCCGCCGAAGTTGAGCTTCAGCCGCTCCACCAACGGCACATCGGAAGTGAAATCTCCCACGATCAGCGTGCGCGCGCCCAGCAGCGTGCGGCCGAGCGTGCCGGTGAAGGTGCCGATGCCGAGATGGTACAGCACTTTCACCAGCAGGCGCCAGCCCGCCAGCGTGAGGAGATTGAGGCCGCCTGCCAGCAGCACCACCTGGCGTGAAAAGGCATACTGATTGAAGAAATACGTCAGGCTGGCATTGATCAGAAAACCGGTGAAGGTGGCCGCCAATGCTTGATAGGAGGAATACCGGGCGCGCTGATAGCAGCCGAACAGCGCCAAACAAGTGAGCCAGACGAACGAATAGACAAGGTCGACGATGAAGTAGTTGGCCAGCACGGAGCTGCGTTCGAAGCGAAGCCAGATGGCCACGCCGAGGTTGACTTGCATGATCAGCAAATCGAGCAACGGCAGGGCGAGGCGGTCGAATGCGGATTTGGCGAAGGCCATGATCGCGCGCATCCAAATCGCGGCATGCAGCAGCCAGTAGGAAATGACGAACATGCGCCGCCGAAAATGCTTGCGGACGAACAGCCCCATGGCCTGGTAAAACACATGCAGGCTGTCCAGGCTGCTGCGTTTCGAGCTTTCGCCTTTGAAGTGGACGATTTGCGTGCCGGGGAAATAATGGATCTGCCAGCCCGCGGCGCGAAACCGGTAGCACCAATCGAGATCCTCGCCATACATGAAGAAGGATTCATCGAGCAGACCCACCTGCGCCACCGCCTCGCGCCGCGCCACCATGAAGGAGCCGGAAATCGCCTCCACCTCGCAGGTTTCATCCTCCGGCAGATAGGTGAGATTGTAGCGCCCGAACCAGCGGCTGCGCGGAAACAGGGCGCTCAGGCCGGAGAGTTTCGTGAAGGCCACCCACGGCGTTGGAAAGCTGCGGCGGCAGGCGAGCTGGAGTGAGCCGTCCGGATTCAACACCTTGCAGCCGGCCATGCCGGTTGCCGGATGGGCATGCATAAAATCCCGCAGCGCGCTGAAGGTGTCCTCCTGAACCACGGTATCGGGATTGAGCAAAACCAGAAGACGGCCGCGGCTCTGCTGGAGCGCGAGATTGTTGGCCGCGGCAAAGCCGAGATTGCTGTCATTCTCGATCAGCCGGCACTCGGGAAACTGCGCGCGCACCATGGCGGCAGAGCCGTCATCTGAAGCATTGTCGACCACGAAGATTTCCGCCGACAGCCCCACCAGCGCCCGGCGCAATGACAGCAGGGCCTGCCGCAGGAATTCACGCACGTTATAGCTCACAATGATGATCGAGAATTCCGGTGCGGTTGCCGGCTCCACGGGCCGCAGTGCCGTGCCGGAGGCGCGGCGATACTGGTCGAGATTTTCCGGTGACGTGGTCGGAGTGTGCATGAGCTGAAAGTCGTTTGCCGCGGGCCGCGCCCGCCGCGCGCGGACCGGGCCGGACTCAATGGTTGAGCTTGCCCAGCAAGTCGTGCAGCTTCAGGCGCCAAACCATTTTGGCGGCCTCCAGTTGAACCTGACGCGACATTTTTGACTTGCCCGCCAGGCGCTCGGTGAAGACAATGGGAATCTCACAGATGCGAAAGCCTTTGCGCCAGGCTTTGTAGTGCAGTTCGATTTGAAAAGCGTAGCCGTTGGAAACGATGTGATCGAGGGTGATGGACTCCAGCACGCGACGGTGAAAGCATTTGAAGCCGCTGGTGCAGTCATGAATCGGCATGCGGGTGATGATGCGGGTGTAGGCATTGGCAAACAGGCTGAGCAGCAGCCGTGAGAGCGGCCAGTTGGTGACGTTGACGCCGGTGAGATAGCGCGAGCCAATCACCAAATCGAATTCGCCGGTCTTGCTGAGAAAACGGGGAATGTCTTCCGGGTTGTGCGACAGGTCGGCATCCATCTCAAAGATCAGATCAAAGCCGTTTTGCAGCGCGAATTTGAAGCCCGCAACATAGGCGGTGCCGAGCCCCATTTTCTTCTCGCGGCAGAGCAAATGCAGACGGGGTTCATGGCGGCTGCGCCGCGCCACCAGCTCCGCGGTGCCGTCCGGAGAGTTGTCGTCGACGATCAAAACGTGCAGCGTCGGGATATTGAGACCGAACAGGCGGTCCAAGAGCATGTCGATATTCCCGGCCTCGTTGAAGGTTGGAATCACCACCAGAACATGCTGCTGGGTGGGAGGGTTCAGTTCGTACTCCTTCATGCAATGTCAAGCCGCTGGCCGTCTCGGATTCCTCGCCGCCGGGTCGCGCCGGGAGTCCGGACTGCACTCTTGTTGATCCTGCCTGGCTCGGGTTGAAACCGGCCCAACGGACAGCGTCGCGGCCGCGCTTAGGCCGCTGGGCCGCCGGCGCTCTCCTGTTTGAACTTCTGCAATCCCGCGGTCACGTTGGACATCGAGATCCCCAATTCCTGAATCGCCCTGGTGATATCGAATCCCGAATTCATCGGCCGCAGCGCCTGCTGCTTCAAATCCGCCGTGCGGATCGGGGTGATCAACCTGGCGTCGAGGTTGAAGACCTCCGCGATTTTCAAGGCAAAATGATAGCGGTCGATGATCTCCGTGCCGCAAATGTGGTAGATGCCGTCGCGCCCCGATTCCGCCAAAACCCGCAGCGCCGCCGCCAGCTCGCTGGCGAGCGTGGGATTGCCGAATTGATCGGTGACGATGCGCACGGGATTGCCGTTCTGCAATTGGCGAATCAGCCAGGTGACAAAACTCGGCCTGAGCTTGCGGCCGTGCCCGTACAACACCATCGTGCGCACGATGGCATAAGCAGCGCCGCTGCCGATCAGCGCGTTTTCGCCCGCCAGTTTGGCGCGGCCATAAAAGCCCAGCGGGTTGGGGCGATGCGCCTCGGTGTAGGGACCACTGGTGCCGTCAAAAACATAATCGGTGCTGAGGTGCACCAGCCGCGCCTCGACCTGGCGGGCTGCTTCCGCGAGGTAGCCGACCGCCGTGGCATTCACCTGCCAGCAGGCCTCGCGCTGTTGCTCGCTGCCGTCCACATCAGTGAAGGCCGCGGCATTGATGATGTAGTTGGGCATCACCTCCCGCACGAGTTTGATCACGTCGGCGCGCCGCGTAATATCGCAGGGCTGATAGCTCACGTCCGGCAGCTCCGCCACAAACTCCGGGCTGCGGTCGCAAGCGATGCGATCGTAATCGTTCGCAAAGGCATGCAGCAGGTTCTGTCCCAGCAAGCCGTTGGCGCCGGTAATCAGGACGCGCTTGCGCATCAGTTTCATGGTCGTCAAGGATCCTCCTGATTATTGCTCAATTCAGGCATCTCATGTTGGTTGGTTCCTTTCCTGGTGCGGCGTGGGCCGCAGACTCATGCCGGCAGGTGCGGCCGCACATGCGAACGGAACAAGTCGGGCGTCAGCGAGCCGAGAAACGTCGTGTTCAACGCCGCCACCCGGTTTGCAAAGCGCGTCGCGGCCGGCACTTCCTGGTGTTTGAGATAGTGGACGAGAAACGCCGCGCCGAATGCGTCGCCGCAACCGATGATGTCAACCGCTTTCACCGGCACCTCCGGTTGAATGAATTCCCGTTGAATGGCGCCGCGCGCGCGATAGCACAGCAGGGAGCCGCGGCTCCCCAGCGTGATGTGGCATATCGCCGGGCCGCTGGCCACCACCTGTTCGCCGAAGGCGAGCAAATCCGCGTCACCGCCGCCGTGGCCGAGCAGGGTCGCCGCTTCCTTTTCGTTCATCTGCAAAATGTCGGCGGCGTGCATCCAGCCTTCGGCTTGGGGAATTTCGCGATAGTACCGCCCGCCGCCGGGCGCGATGCCGAGCGCCAGTGAATGGACGTCGAGGTAGATCAGCGGCCGCGGCGATTGCGCCTTGAGCCATTGCAGCGCCGGCAATTCGACATCTCTGCCGGTGATGAGATTAACCAACACCGCACTGCAGTCTTTCGTGGCTGCAAGTTCATCGCGGCCGAGAGCGGGCATCGGCGGCGAGGTGCTCTCGTCGCGCGTCTCGGCACTGCGGTATACCAGCGTTACCCTGGTGTTGCGTTGCGTCACGCGTTGCATCAACTCGAAGCGCAGGTGGGGCCCGAAGCGTGCCAGCGCCGCAACGACGGTGTCGTGGAAGTCGTTGCCGATCCGGCAGCACGGCAGGATGACGGTGGGAGGCTGCGTCAGGCTGGCAAGAAAAGCGCAGGAATGGTAAAGCCCGCCGATGCTCTGCACTTCCTGTTGCGCCAGCGTGATGATGGTGTCGCGGATGAACGTTCCGATCGCAGCGATCCGTTGTGCCATGCCTTGCCCGGTTGTCTGATGCGCGGTTTTTTGCGGCGCAATGTAAGAATTTGAGCTCTAAAAGCAAAGACGAAATCCCGCAGCAGGGCTTCACCAGCAGGCACCCGAGGCTTGCTTCTGGAGCGATTTTGGATTATCATTCGGCAAGCATGCCTGCGGTGCCGCGCCGTGACGCCGCGGTGTTTGATCAAGTCCAGGCTGCCGTCGCCTCCCCGCATGTACACCATCAACGGACAGGGAACAGAATGATCGCCCAGCGCCTTCTGCTTCTGATCACAATTATGGGATTCGCGGATATGAACACGCCGCTTGCGGCCTCGTCTCCAACCATTCACTATCGTCTCGGCATGCCACAACCGCACACCCATCTCTTCGAAGTTGAGATGACCATCGCGTCAATTGCCCGGGATGATCTCTTTCTTGATTTCATCATGCCGGCGTGGCGGCCCGGCCGCTACGTGATCTTCGATTTCGCCGGCGGCGTGCAGGAGTTCTCCGCGCACGCCGGCGCGGGAAGCGCCGCGCCTTTGCCCTGGCGCAAGCTCGACAAAGCCACCTGGCGCGTCGAAACCAAAGGCCAGTCGGCGGTGACCATTCGATACAAAGTTTATGCAAATGAATTTCGAGAGCGCACCCGCGGCTTGAATGATCAGCACGGATTTGTCAGCGGCACGGCGGTGTTCATGTACGTGGAAAAATTCCGCCGGCTGCCGCTGACGCTGCAGGTCGAACCCTTCGGCACCTGGCACGTCACCACCGGGCTGGATCGCGTGCCCGGCAAACCAAACCGGTTTCAGGCGCCGCACTACGATTACTTCATTGATTGCCCGCTGGAGATCGGCACGCAGCAGGATTTTCTCT
Organism: bacterium; assembly: GCA_037445455.1. Taxonomy (GTDB): domain Bacteria; phylum Zhuqueibacterota; class Zhuqueibacteria; order Zhuqueibacterales; family Zhuqueibacteraceae; genus Coneutiohabitans. The sequence continues at coordinate 7,423 of JBBIKM010000114.1, forward strand.
TTGAAGTGCAGGGGAAAAAGCATGTGCTCAGCATTTTCGGGGAGGGCAATTGGGACAAGGACAGGCTGATCGACCGGCTGCGCCAGGTGGTGGAGGCCTGCTTCAAATTCTGGGGCGACCTGCCCTATGAGCATTACACTTTCCTGGTGCACAGCGCGCCCGGCATGGGAGGCGGCACAGAGCATCTCAACTCCACCATCATGGGAATCAATCCCTTCAATTTCCGTAACGAGTCCGGTTACGATCGCTTCACCGGCCTGGCGCTGCATGAGTTTTTTCACACCTGGAACGTGAAACAACTGCGGCCCGCCGGCATTCATCCGTTCGATTTCACCAAAGAGAACTACTCGCCCTCGCTGTGGATCAGTGAAGGCATGACCGACTACTACACCACGATTCTGCTGCGGCGCGCCGGCTTGCGCTCGAGTGCGTCATTGCTGACCGAACTCGCCAGGATGATCGAGAACGACCGCCGCCGGCCGGGGCGCAGGCTGCAGTCCCTGGAGGAATCCAGTTTCGATTCCTGGATCAAGTTCTGGCGCAACTCCGAGGACAGCCAGAATCGCGAAGTCAGCTATTATGACAAGGGCGGCGATGTGAGCTTGATTCTCGATCTTGAAATCCGCCAGCGCACGCAAAACCGCGGTTCGCTGGACCAGGTGATGCGCCGGATGTATCGCGCCTTTCCGCTTTCCGGGCCGGGCTTCACCCCGGATGATTTCCAGCGCGTGGTGGAGGAAGTGGGCGAGGGCAGTTATGACGACTTTTTTGCGCAGTATGTGCGCGGCACCGCCGAGATTGATTTTGCCGCGTTCCTGCGCCACGCCGGCCTCGAAGTGCAGGAGATCCCGGCCAATCCGCCCAAGCCGTGGCTTGGCATCACAGTCGCCGAGCGCGAAGGGCGCACCTTGATCACTTCTGTGACTGCCGGCTCGCCGGCCTACGCCGCCGGCCTGAACACCGGCGATGAGCTGGTGGCGCTCAATGATTACCGCATTCGCGCCGAACAATTGACCGACCGGCTGGCGGATTCCAAAGCGGGCGAGGAAATCCGGCTCACGGTCTTTCGCCATGAAAAACTGCGCCAGTTCCTGGTGAAACTGGCCGCTCCGGAAGTACCGGAGGTCATCGTGCGGCACAGCAGCAATCCCACGGACTTGCAGAAACAAATCTACACGGACTGGCTGGGCACCGCCTGGCCGGGTGAGGCTGCCAAATGAGCCGGCTGCAGCCCGGCCGGATGACAACGGGGTTGCATTCGGCGGCGGGCGATTTTATATTGCCTTCGCGTTTTGCACGCCAGTCACCCCGCACGATCGTTCTGGTGAAGCGCAATCCAATCTCTCGTCCTTTGCAAACACTTCTCTTTGGGTGCCGAGTATGACGCCACCTCGTCCAATGACGCTTACGGAAAAAATTCTCCTGCAGCATGCGCTGGGCTGGGAGAAGAACTATGTCCAGGCCGGCGATATTCTTGCCATCGCGGTGGACTGGACCATCGCCAGCGAACTGGCCTGGAACGGCATGAACATGACCTACGAGGCGTTGGGCCGGCCGCCGCTGTTCAACAAGGATCGCTTCTACCTGGCGCTGGACCACACGGTTGACGCCGGCACGCTGGCCTCCGACGCGCGTACGCAAAATCTCGTGCAGCTCGCGCGCGGCTTCGCACGCGAGAGAAAGCTGAAGTATTTTTACGACGCCAATCAGACCATCATGCACACCGAGTTCTTCCGGCAACTGGTGCGGCCGGGCGAGATTGTGCTGGGCGCCGATTCTCACACCAGCTCGCACGGCGGCATGGCCGCACTGGCGATCGGCCTGGGCGGCGCGGACATCGTCGCGGCCATGGTGCGCGGCTATTCCTGGCTGCAGGTGCCCGAAGCCATTCGCGTGCATTACGCCGGTGCCCTGCCTTTTGGCATCACCGGCAAGGATGTGATTCTCGCCACCCTCGGCCAGTTGGGACGCAACACGGTGGCGATGGAGCGCACGGTGGAATTCAGCGGCGATCAGCTCGAGGATTTTTCCACCGACTTTCGCTTTACCATTGCCAACATGACTGCCGAGTTTGGCGGCCTGAATGGCATCTTCCCCGCGGATGGCCGCGTGCGCCAAACCATGCTGCAGCGCCGCGATCCCCAGATGCGGGAAGGCGGGTGGTGGTTTGCTGCCGACGCCGACGCCTCGTATGTCGCGACCTTTCGCATCGAACTGGCCGGCCTGCTGCCGCAAGTGGCCAGGCCGTATTCGCCGGACAACGTCGTCAGTGTGACGGAGGCGGCCGGCCAGCGCCTCGACGGCTGTTTCATCGGCGCCTGCACCACCACCGAAGAAGAATTGATCCTTGCCGCCCTGGTGCTGGAGGCGGCATTGGCGGAGGGCAAACAACCGCTACCCTCCGCCAATCGCATCGTCGTTCCCGGCAGCCTGGAAATCGCGCAGCATTTGCAGGATAACGGGCTGCTGGAGATCTATCGCCGCGCCGGTTTTCGCGTGAATGAACCGGGCTGCAGCATGTGCCTCGGCATCGCCAGTGATCGCGCGCAGCCCGGCGAAGTCTGGCTGTCCTCGCAGAATCGCAACTTCCCCAATCGCATGGGCAAGGGCAGCATTGCCTGGCTGGCCTCGGCGCTGACGGTGGCGGCCTCGGCATTTGATTTGGAGATCTCTGATCCGCGGCCGTATATTGCGCGCCTCGACCGCGATCGTTGCAGCCGGCTCCTGGCGGCGAAGAGTGGATTGCCCGCCGTGGTGCACACACAACCACAGCCGCAACCCGCGGCCGCCATTGCCGGAAAAACCCGCGCCGCCGGCCGGCAGGAACAGCCCGCCGTGCTCACCGGTCGTGCGCAACTGTTCGGCGATCATGTTGACACCGATGCCATGATTGCCGGCGAATTCTGCCACCTCTCCGACCTGAAGGAAATTGGCGCCAAGGCCTTCCATCATTTCCGGCCGGACTTTGGGCAGCGCGTGGCTGCGGGCGAGAACATCCTCGTCGCCGGCGAAGGCTGGGGCAGCGGCTCGAGCCGCGAACACGCCGTGTGGGCGCTCAAGGGCGCCGGCGTGCAGGCTGTGATCGCCAGGAGCTTCGCCTACATTCACAAACGCAATCTGGTGAATGAAGCGCTGCCGTTTCTGATCCTGCGTGACGAGGAATTCTATCGCCGCGTCAAAGACGGCGACCTGCTGCAGCTTGATCTGGCTGCGGCCACCGTCACGCTGGACGGCATCACTTACTCTGCCGCGATCCTGCCGCCGGTGATGCGGCGCATCATCCAAAGCGGCGGTTTGGTGGCGAATGTCAAGCAGGAACTCGAGCAGGCCTGATCGCTGCGCGCGATGCCAGGGCGCGGGGCCTCACGGGAAGCGCACTGGCTCAAGCCGCGCCGCTGCGTGCGGTCAGAATGAACTGCCGTGAACGCAGGGAAGACAATGGGAGGGCAGATTGCACGACATCGACCGGGCGTTCAAAACCATGCTCGCGCTGACGCCGGGCTGCTTTTTGGATTTGCTTTTCGGCCGCAAGCGAAAGATTGTGCTAAAGGAGTTGGCGGACCCGCAAATCAATCTGCCTGAGTTGCGCGGCGACAAAGTGCTGCTGGTGCGGGAAGGGCGCAGGGTCTTTGCCGTGATCCTGGAGGCGATGCTGCATCCCAAACGGCCGCAGTTGCCGACTTTTGCCCTGAAAGCCTTGGCGCTGCAATACCTCTTGCAGGTGCCGGCATTGGTGGTCATTGTCTACTTGGAGAAGGAGAGGCATGCTGTCTTCCCGGATCAATTTGAAATCCGGCTGGGCGCGCTGGCGAATGAATTTCGGCTGGCGAGTGTCCGGCTTTGGGAGTCTGAAGCCCGCATCCTGAGCGGTGAACTGAGAGAACTGGCGCCCTTTCTGCCTCTCTTTCACCGCAAACCCGATCCGCAGCTCATTGCGGTACAGAAGGATTTGCTCCAGCGTGTTGCCGATCCCCAATTGCGTGCGAATCTGCTTGCCACGGCCATGATCGTCGATATTCGCTCGTTTGGGATGGCGGTGGTGCAGGATCATTTTCAAAAGGAGGTTCATATGCTGAGGCGAACCAGCATTGTCGAAGGTTGGTTGAAAGAAAGCTTCGAGAGAGGCAAGCTCGAAGGGGAGCATCAGGCCCGGCTTTCGCTGGTGCACGAAATGCTCAAGCAGAAATTCGGCCGGCTTCCCCTCGAACTGCAGCGCCGGCTGCAAAAGATGGACAATGCGGGGTTGGATCAACTCAGCCTGGCCCTGCTGAACATGCGCACGGTGAAGGAGTTGGATCTTTGGCTGCGCAACGGTGCGACGGCCCGCCGCCCCGCTGGCAAACGCAAGCGGTGATGCCATGATCTACACCACCACCCTGTCCGTCTCCACCAAAGGCTTCACCGACATTCGCGACCTCACCCCGCAAATCCGCGCGGCGCTGCAGGAAGCCAAGTTGCATGACGGCACTGTGACCGTATTCGTTTCCGGTTCCACCGCCGGCATCACGACCATCGAATTCGAACCGGGCCTGCTGCAGGATTTACCCGCGGCCTTTGAGAAACTCGCGCCGGTGCACGCCAGTTATGCGCATGATCACACCTGGCATGACGGCAATGGTTATGCCCACGTGCGCGCGGCGCTGCTCGGCCCTTCCCTGGTGGTGCCAATTGCCGGGGGCAAACTGCTGCTTGGCACCTGGCAACAAATCGTCCTGGTTGATTTCGACAACCGGCCCCGGCGCCGGGAGATTGTGGCGCAGTTTTCAGGCGAGTGAGTCATCATGGTTGCCACGCTGCGAAAGGTTTTGGCTGCATCCGCGCTCAGCGTTTTCCTGCTTTGCGGCATGCCGGGGGCAGCCAGCGCACAAAACCGGGATTCCACGGCTGTCCCGCTCCCTTCTGAATCTCGCCCGCCGGCTCTCCTCGTGGAGCGCATCGAAATTCTTGGCGCCACCAAGACCCGCCGCCACGTCTTTAACCGCTATCTTCAGCTCAAACCCGGTGACGCCGTCACGCCCGAGATGATCGATCGTGACTATGCGGCACTCACTGCCACTCACTTTTTCAAGCAAGTTGACTTCAGCTCGAAGCCCGGCAGCGAGCCCGGAAAGATCGTGCTCGTGATCGAAGTCACCGAGCGGCGCTGGCCCTGGCTGGAATTCGCCGGCGGCTTCAGTGAATTGCAGGGCTGGTACTTGGTGCCGGCCGGCGTGCGCTGCGACAATCTCTTTGGCGGCGGCAGCATTGCCGGCGCGCGCCTTGTCATCGGCGACCGCACCGGCGGATTCTTTTTTCATTTTCGCCAGCCCGACCTCCTGGCCTCGGGTCTTGACCTGCAGCTCGAAACCGGTTCCTCTGCCACGGATTACATTCATTATCTCGACGGCCGCCAGGCGCTGCACAAAGTCAGGCGGGGCGCGGCGCGAATCGCGCTGCTCGGCAGTCGCGGCTGGGCGCGCTTCTTTTCTGCGGGAATTCATTTTGAAAATGTTCGCCCGGAAGCGGAATTCAAAGTGAAGAACGTTACGCGCACGGACTTCCCGCCCGCGCTGGCGGCGCAGTTGGCCAGCGAGAAGATCAACACGTTCTTCGCGCGGCTGCAAATCGACACGCGTGACGATCACTATTTTCCCCGCGCCGGCACGTGGGGCGCGCTGTCATTTGAGCGCGCGGCGGCCGCGCTGGGCGCAACGCAGCGTTTCAACCGCATCGTGCTCGACGGCCGCTGGTACCGCGCCCTCGGCAGCAGTGTGCTGGCTGTGCATGGCAAGGCCGGCCGCGTCGCGTCAGCGGCACCGTTCTATGAACGATTCTATCTTGGCGGCGCCTATGCCCTGCGCGGCTTCCCCGAGCGCGGCCTGACCCCGCCGGGCTGGGGCACGGAGTTGCTGCTGGCGCAGGCGGAAATGCGCTTCCCCGTGGCCGGCGAAATGCCCCGGCCCGGGCTGATGGGCGCGATCTTTTTTGATGCCGGCCGCATTCGTACCTCCAACCTTCCGGACGATGCCGGCCGCTTTTTCACCTCCGCCGGTTTCGGCTTTCGAACAAGAGTGCCGGTCATCGGTTTGTTGCGAATGGATTTCGCCTATCCACTCGACCGCGACGATTTCCGTTTTCATATCGCCCTGGGACAGACTTTTTGATTCGCCATGCGCCGCCTGCTGCTGACAATCCTCCTGCTCCCGTGGCCGCACGCCCTTCCGCTTGCCGCACAGGTGCCTCGCATCACCGCGCTCACGGCAGTCCTGGAACGTGACAGCCTGCTGGTCGACGCACAGATGGCCGATCTGTTCTCCACCAAAATCGCCAACACCATTCGCAGCGGCCTGCCCACCGTGGTGCGCTGCGATTTCCGTGTCATCAACGAGCGCGACCGGGAAGTGGCGGTGGCGCGGCAGGTGATGGAAATCAGCTATGACATCTGGGCGCAGCGTTATCACGTCGTCTTGAATCACAGCCGCCGCACCGGCAGCTCGTTTGAAGAAATGGAAAGAATCTGCAGCACGCTCACGCGGCTGCCGGTGCTGGCGCTGGCCGAACTTCCAGCCGTTTCCACTTGCCGCGTGCGCCTGCAAGTGACCGTCGTCCCCATCAGCAGCCGGCAGAATCACCAGTGGCGTGAGCGCATCGAGTCCGCGGATTTGCAGGAGGCCGCGGCGGCCTCGGAGTCCGGCCGTTCCGGTTTCAGCGTGAACGTCAGCCGGCTGTTGTCATTTTTTCTCGGCGGCCAGGAGCGCGTGCACGGCGCCTCGGCGTGGGCGACTTCGCCGCCGCTTCAGCTCGCCGGCAAGCCATGAAACGGTTGCGCTCGAAATTCATTCTCACGTTTGCACTGCTCACCCTGCTGCCGGCGGTCACGGTCGCCTGGCTCGCCAAGAATCTGCTGGACAAGGCGCTCGCCATTGGATTGCACCGCCAGACGGCCGAGGGCCTCAATGCCGCGCTGCAGGCGGTGCAGCAGCTCACGCACCAGGAACGCGAAGCGCTTGGCCGGGATCTGCAGCAGGTCGCCGCGGCCTTGCGAAGGGAGAAGGCAACCGGCCCGCCCTCGCCTGATCCGGCACATCGCCTGGCGCTGTATGACGACCACGGCAACCTTGCGCGCCACTGGCCGGCCGCAGCAACCCGGCAGGAACTGCCGCCACCGCCCGCGCCACCACTGCCCAGCGATTCTCTGAGCGAGGCCGGCAGCGATTCCCTCGCGATTCGGCTCGCGCTGCCGCTTGCTGATGGTCTGCTGCTCGTGGGCGAGCGCCGGGTTCCGGAAACACTGCGCCGGCAAACCGTGGCGGTCTTGCGTGCTGCGCAGTTCTTCAACATCATCGACCTCGAAAGGACGCATCTGCAGCGCAGCTTGATTGCGGCGTTTTTGGCCGCGTATGTGCCGGTGCTGCTGCTGAGCGTGGCGGTGGGCTGGTATTTGGCGGCGCGCATTACCGCACCACTGCAGGATTTGGGCGAGGGCGCGCGGCGCATTGCACAGGGCGATTGGCAGCATCGCGTGCCGGTGCGCGCGGGCGATGAAATCGGCGCGATGGCCCGCGCCTTCAACACGATGGTGGAGGATTTGCGGCGGCAGCAGCAACAGGTAATCGCGCTGGAAAAAATGGCGGCATGGCGGGAAATCGCGCGGGTGTTGGCGCATGAAATCAAAAACCCGCTCACCCCGGTGCAGTTGCTGGTGCAGCAGATTCAGGATGCCTATCATGGCGACGATGAAAACTACCGGGCAACCCTGCGTGAAAGCTGCGGCATCATCAACGAGGAAATCGACAAGCTGCGCCGGCTGGTGCGCGAATTTTCGGATTTTGCGCGGCTGCCCGAGCTGCATCCGGCGCCGGCGCAACTGAATGCGCTCGTTTTGGAAGTCGCCCGCCTCTACCCCCGGCGCGTGCTGAAACTGGAATTGGATCAAAGCCTGCCCGTGACGGTATTCGATTGGGAGGCGATGCGGCGGGTTTTGTTGAATCTGCTCGAGAATGCGCTGCAATCTTCGCCGCAGGCAGAGGTCACCATTCAGACGCGCCCTGCAGCACACCATGTGGAAATGATCGTGGCAGACACCGGCCCGGGCATCCCGGCCGAAAATCTCCCGCGCATTTTCGAGCCATATTTCTCCACCAAGAAGTCGGGCATGGGCTTGGGACTGGCAGTCGTGCAGCAGATCGTCACCGAGCACGGGGGTGCCATCACAGTGAGCAGCACCGTGGGCCGCGGCACGTGTTTCCAGTTGCGGCTGCCGTGCACAACCCCGGCGCCGCTCTCCTGGTCAAAATGAACGCGAGCGTCAATGGTGCCATTACTCAAACAGAAAAGGATTGGACGCAATGAGAACGATGAGGGCCTTGTCCTGGGTGCTGATTTTGGGCGTTTGCCTGCTGCCGCATGTGCTGCCGGCGCAGGCGCCGCTGGAGATCTCCGGTGAGCTTCGTAACCGCTCGGAGTACCGCCAAAATGCGGATTTCGATTCCCAACTCGGTGATGAGCAAGTGTTCGTGCTGCAGCGCCTGCGGCTGGGTTTGCACTGGCGTTTGCCCAACAATCTGGAAGCTTTCGTGCAGCTTCAGGACAGCCGGCTGTGGGGTGAGGCCGGCAGCACGACGCAGCCGCTCAGCAATGCGGACGTGTATCAGGCCTATTTCGAATTGCGCCAGCTCGCCGGCAGGCCGCTCAGTTTGCGGCTCGGCCGCCAGGAATTGAATCTGGGCAGCCGGCGGCTGGTGGCGGCACCGGACTGGGGCAACACCGGCCGCGCCTTCGAAGCCGCGCGCCTGCTCTACCGGCCCACCAAACTGGCGCTCGATGTGTGGGTGGCGCAAATCCGCGACAAAAACGCCACCCGTGTTGATGGCAATCAGGAACTCGCCGGCGCCTTTTTCACCACTGGCAAGATCAGCACGCGATTGTTGGATCTCTATGCCCTGCTGCTGGTGGATGATCGCGATTTCCCCATTGGCAGCAGCAGCGGCAAGAACCTGATGCTCGGCACGCTGGGCGGCCGCCTGGCGGGCACCCTCTGGTCGCGCCTGGCTTATGACGCCGAAGGCGCATTTCAAACCGGCCGGCATGGCAGTCTGGACGTTGCCGCCTACGCGCTGGCGCTGCAGGGTCAGGTCAAGCTGTGGCAAACCTGGGCACCGCAGATTGGCGCGGCGTACAAGTTCGGCTCGGGCGACAGCAATCCCAAAGACAACAAGCTCGAGACTTTTTCCGCGCTCTTTCCCGCCGGCCACGGCCAGTTCGGCGCGATGGATTACGCGAGTTGGAGCAACATTGCCGATGTGATTCTGACCGCGGAGGTCGCGCCGGCGCCGGTGTGGCGGCTGCACGCGCAGTGGCATTATCTGCGCCTCGCGCACGGCAATGATGCCTGGTATGTCGTGCGCGGCTTCAATTTCGACCAGCGCGCCGAGACGCTGTTGCCCGCGCGGCCGGGCGCCAGCATCGAGCTCGGCCATGAACTCGATGTGCAGGCGGACTATGAGTTCCGCGAGCGCGTCAGCCTCAGCCTGGGCCTCAGCCGTTTCCTGGTGGGCGATTTCGTGCGCGACGGCAATCCCGAAGCGGATGATTCGAACTTTGCCTATGTTTCCATCAAAATGAAGTGGTGAGCAGCCATGATTGTGAGCCTGATTGCTTTGCTGAGTTTGTCTGCGCTGCTGGCCGGCTGTGCGCAACGCGGCACCCCCATGGCACCCGAGCCGGAAGTGACGCTGCTGGACAATCCCACCGCCGCGCTGCCCGCGAAGATTTCGCAAACCGGCTTGTACGACGACCCGCTTGCCGAAATGCCCGACCGCCGCATCATTCCCTACACCGTGCGCTATGCCCTGTACTCGGATGACAACGACAAGAGCCGCTTTCTGTTCCTGCCGCCGGGCAGCAAGATCGACAATCACGACCCGCAGCACTGGGTTTACCCCGAAGGCACGCTTTTCTTCAAGACGTTCTACTTGACCGCGAAGGGCAATCACGACCTGCCGCGGCGCAAAATCGAGACGCGCGTGCTGCAGCGCCGCAGCACCGGCTGGCACGTGGGCGTGTACCAGTGGAACAGCGCCGGCGATGAAGCCTTCCTCACCGATGGCAGCGAGATTCGCTTTTCCTTCAGCCTGCCGCTGGGCAGCTATGTCTACACCATCCCCAGCCGGCTGAGCTGTCTGGCCTGCCATCAGCCCCAGAAGGATTTTGTCATCGGGTTCGAGGCGATCCGCTTGAGTGGTGTTGCCGCCACCAACGGCGAAGATCAACTGCGGTTGCTGGCAGCCCGGAATATCTTTGCGCAACCGCTGCCTGATTCTCCAGTGGACATTCCGGGCCCGCCACTGGAGGCGGCAGCGATCGGCTATTTGCACGGCAACTGCGCGAATTGCCACAATCCCCATTCTCCGGTTTTCTCCACCACCGGCTTGGATTTGCGTTATGCGTATCTCAAGCAAAGCACCATCAACGTCCGGCCGGAGAAATATGCCTCCGGCGATACCGCTCTGGTGCGCATTAAGCCGGGCAGACCCGAGGCCAGCCTCTTGTTTCAGTTGCTGGCGCGCACGCTCCCGGACAGCACCCAGTTCATGCCGCCGATCGGCACGAGCCAGGCGGATACCGCGGGTGTGGAGCTGATTCGAAGGTGGATTTCTTCCTTGTGAAAAAACAAAAGCTTGATCTGGTTGATCGCGGCTTTTTCAGGCATGCAGAAAATTGAAATCCGGGGGACCGCCAGCTCCAAGATCCAAGAAAGAGTGACGACAGGGTCGGTCAAAAGAGTAAGTCCCGAAGATGAAATCGTCTTCTGGGCTTATTTTTTTAAATAAAATCGCACATCATAAAAAATTTTTCTTGATATCTCATAAAATTTGCCATATATTCGCCGCAATTATTTTAATTAGTTATGCGAAAAATCCAAAAGCATAACTAATTTAAGTTGTGTTCGCCTCGATGATCTTCAAAAAGTCATCTAATTCACCAAAGCGAAAGGGCAAATATGAGAAAAAAGCGCTGGCTCCTCCCGTTTGGAATTTTGTTGGCAGTGAGCGTTTTGGGGGTTGTGACTCCCACTTCCGTTCCGGCCGAAAGCGGCGGGCCGATCGTCGCCGGCGATGTGGCCTGGATGCTAACCGCAACGGGCCTGGTTCTGCTCATGACGCCGGGTCTGTCGTTCTTCTACGGCGGCATGGTACGCATGAAAAATGTGATTTCCACCATGCTGCAGAGCTTCATCGCGCTCGGAGTGATCAGCCTGTTGTGGGTGGTGGTGGGCTTCAGCCTGTCCTTCGGCGAGAGCATTGCAGGCCTGGTGGGCAACCCGTTTACCTACTTCATGTTCCATGGTGTCGGCGGGGCCACGCATCCGGCGCTGGCACCGACCATCCCGCTGGTGCTGTTCGCATTGTTTCAGCTCAAATTTGCCATCATCACGCCGGCGCTCATTACCGGCTCGTTCGCGGAGCGCGTGCGCTTTTCGAGCTATTTGCTCTTCATCTGCCTGTTCAGTTTGTTCATCTACGCGCCGCTCGCGCATTGGACCTGGCATCCTGCGGGCTTTTTGCGGCAATGGGGCGTGCTGGATTTTGCCGGGGGCACGGTCGTGCACATGTCCGCCGGGCTGGCGGCGCTGGCTGGCGCGCTGGTATTGGGCCGGCGCCGGGATTACAGCCGTGAGCCGCATGCCCCCGCCAATATTCCCTTTGTAATCCTGGGCACCGGCATGCTGTGGTTTGGCTGGTTCGGCTTCAATGCCGGGTCCGCGCTGGCGGCCTCAGAGACCGCCACGCTGGCGTTTCTCACCACCAACACGGCCTCGGCCTCAGCCATGCTGGCCTGGATTCTGTTCGACGGCGCGCGCGGCCGCAAGCCCTCGGCGCTGGGTGCGTGCATCGGCGCGGTGGTGGGATTGGTGGCAATCACGCCGGCCGCGGGCTACGTCACCGTGGGCGCCAGCATCTTCATCGGCACGCTGGCCAGCATCGTGAGCAATTATGCCGTGCATCTGAAATCCAAATCGACGCTGGATGACACGCTCGATGTGTTTCCCTGTCATGGTGTGGGCGGCATTGTGGGAATGGTGGCGACCGGGGT
>JBBIKM010000115.1:0-19482 GCA_037445455.1 bacterium
GGTGGTGGGAAGCATCTACAAAGCCTGACGCCGGCCGGTGAGGCCATCATGCACCGGTGTTGATGCCGGAATTGTCACTTCCAGCAGTTTCCACTTCACGCCCTTGAAGACGCGCCGCGGCTGTCATTGCAGCAGGCAGCCGGTGCCGTGCCCGGCAGGGCGGCAGCGGTGAGGCAATGACAGCCTGCGCGGGCGCGTGGGGGCGCACATGCACCTCCAGCATGACACCTGAATTCCACCTCATGCTTTCGCCTGTGGCTGCAACCGCAGGTGGGCATGACAACAATTCCCACGCAAAATCCAGGTCACACCCTCCGGCCGTTGAGTGCCGCGGCCGCCACCATTCATCCCCACTTGCCCGATGCCAGGCTCCACTCGCGAAAACATTCATGCCCAAATACTGGCGCGCCACGCCGGGTCGCTGCACGGCACGCTGCGCCTGGAATGGCGCTACTCCCGCAGCCTTCAGCTTGCGAAAGCTTGCTTCTTTTATGAACCACCCCGCCCACAGCCCGGCCGGGCAGCCGCGCTGCTCTATCTCTTTCGCGGCCACGAGCGGGAATGGTGCAATTTTCACGAGGATACTTCGCGCAAGAAATCAACTGCCCTCGAGGACATCGATGCGCTGATCAACGCCGGGTTGCTGCCGCCCATGGTGGTGGTGATGCCGGGCTTGAATTCCGACGACAATGCGATTCCCTCCCTGGGAATCGACATGGTCGGTGCCTGGCCGGCAAAACACACGGGCCTGGGCAGCGGCCGCTACTGGCGCTACCTCACCGCGGAGCTGCTGCCCGAGTGTGAGCAGCGCTTTGCCGGGCCGGGAACGAAAAAACTGATGGCAGGTTTTTCTTTGGGAGGATACACGGTGAGCCTGTTGGCGGCCAGGCTGCCCGGCTATTTTGACGAAGCGGGCATCTATGACGGCACGTTGATGTGGCCGGGCCATCGTGATCCACGGCAGGGCGGGGCGGACTTGAGTGACCGCGTGTGGCTGGCTGCGCCGTTATTCAGCGCCGCGCTGGGCATGCCGCGAAATCGCCGCGCCCTGCGCGCCTGGAATGCCACCGATATCATCGCGCGCGCCCGCGGCACGACGCTCCGCCGTCTCCGCCGTACGCGATTCTGGGTGGCCAGCACCGCGCACGATGGCATGCGCGGCAACCGCGATCGCGCCGAGCAATTCTGCCGCTTGCTGGCCGAAAAAGGCTGCACCCTGGGTTTTCCGCAAACGGTCTTTGATCCCCGTGCTGCGCACAACTGGCACTGGGCCGATCGCTTTCTCATGCGATTCCTGCAGGAGGCGCTGGCGTCGCAGCCTCGGCGAACGCGCCCGGCCGCGGCACGTCGCGCTTGGAGGAAAGGCAGGAGATTTGCCGGCTAGTTCAGATATCGCGTCTTGATGAGATGACAGTGATGCAATTCGTGGCCGGCAATGTGGTAGACCATGGCGCGCACGCTCATGCGCGTGCCATTGGCCACGCCGCAGCGCGTGAAAGCTCGCGGCTCGAGACCAGCGAACAAAGAGAGGGTGGCGCGGCGCACGGTGGTGAGTTCATGCAGCAGACCGGCGAGGCTGCGCGCGTTGGCCGCGGAATGGCGGGCATGGTCATCCTGCTCGAAGCCCGGCAACTCGGTTTGATCGTTGCGGGCGAAACGCCGGGCGCGATAAGCATAAATGGGCTCGTCATCGCTGAGATGGAGCAGAATCTCCTTGATCGTCCACTTGTCGGGCGCAGGGCGGCGGGTGAGTATCTCCTCGGGAAGATCGCGCAGGAGGGCGCTGGTCGCCGCGAGATTGGCAGCGAGGTGCTGCAGCACCAGGCCGTCATCGGGCAGCAAGTCGATGTACCTGCTCGCATAGGGGGCATACTCGCCCGGCTGGGGCTTGTCAATTTTCTTCATGTCGGCCAGTCTCGGCGCCGGCAGTCACTGCAGCAGATCTTCCCAGTTGTCATTGCGCAGCTCACCGCGCTTGTTGGAATGAACGAGTTCGAAATCGTTGAAGCCCAGGCGGTCGATGAAGACGAATTCCACGCCGTTCTCAATGCCGAAGTACCGCCAAATCTCGTGCGGCTTGGCAATGCCGGCGCTCGCCACGCGCTCGATTTCGTTGGGATCGCCGTAGAGCAGATACACGCGGCCGCGATGTGAGCGCCAGCCGGGATTGTTGAGGCTGGTGTAGCGCTCGCTGGCAATGGCCACCCGGCGCAGATACTCGGCGCGCGTGATCGCCGGGAAATCACCCCTGCCCTTTTCCACCTCTCCCCAAAACCTCGTGAGAAATTCGCGCTTGGCTTCGGCGGTGACCAGTCCTGCGAAAATTTTGACCTCTTCCTTGATCGCAAGATATTTCGCCTGTTGAAACTCCTCGTCAAGTGCCGCCAGCGAAAGGGTGGCCAAATTGTCGGCAACCGTGGACGCCGCAACCGGCTTGGGGGTGAGGTGCGGGTTGTAGACAAAGAATGCGCGTTCCGCATCGACCAGCAGGCTGTCCCGCTGATCGAGCAGCAGCAGATGAAAAAGGTATTTCCCCGAAGGCAGTGTGGTGATGTTCGAGGTCCCCACTTCAATCGTGTTGCTGGCGCCATACTTGCGCTCCTTGCTGACCTCGCGCACCGGTTTGCCGTCGGCATCTGCCAGCAGCGTCTTGACGCGATAGGTGGCCTGGGGATCGAGATTGTAGAGCTCGAGGTAGTGAAAGACCACCGGCGTGGTGGCCGTGCCAAACACCATCTGGGGATGGGGAATGACCTCCATGCCATTCTTGAAGAAGAGATCATCCCGCTTGGTGGAGGGCGCAATACTGCGGCACAACTCGATGTCGCTGATGCCCACCCCGCCGGGATAAGCCCGCACTTCGAAGGCGGAAACCACGCTGTCGCGACGGCCGGGCGCCAGCGAATCTGCGGCAATGACTTCCAGGGTATACTCGCCATGCGGCAGCGCGAAGCCGGCTTGCGTGACCATGGGATGATTGTACCAGGCCGCCGCGGTATCAGCCTGGGAGACCGTAAACAGCGTGCGCTTTTCCGCAACCACTCGCGCTCCCGGCCGTTCCCGCAGGCGCGTGATCATCCGCACGCCGGCGTGGTACTGGCCATTGGCCAGGTGATAGGTGAGCACGCGCGGCTGGAAGCTGTAGTAGACCTCCAAATAACCGCTGCGCTCGTCATTGCGAAAGCGCGCATAATCGAGATTGAATGTCAGCGGCGCGGCCGGCGCCAGATCTTGCGCCGCGGCCGGGACACCGGCCAGCAGCAGACAGGCCAGCAGGGCAAGTCGAAGTTTCATGACTGACCACCTGAGTTTCTGTGCGAGATTCGTTCTGCCTCGGCCGGGCCGAGGCTTTGGTAGAATTCTTCCAAACTCAATTCCAGTCCCGGGTATCCCAAAGCGCCGCCGTGGGGGAATTGTGACAAAGCGTTCGGTTCTCACCGCAGGCAAATTCACAGCGAAATCAGATTGGCGAACAAGCGGAAGGCACCGGGATGAATGTTTAGCAATTGCGGGGCGAGCGCCAAATCCACATAGGTGAAGCGGCCGCGGCCCCGGGCTTTCGTCACCAGCAGCGGCGCGGATTCCGCCGCTGTTTGGATCGGCGTCTCTGCGCCGGTCAGCGCCGGCCCGGAAATCAAATTGTACGCGCGGCGAAAGAGCCAGCCCTCCCAGTCCGCGGCCTCCAGATGATTCGGCGACACCAGCAAGGCGTGCGTCGACGCGGTTTGCAGCGGCGTGTTCGCCTCCCAACTCAAGACCGGGATGAGATGCAAGCCTTCCCACAACGGGCCGTTGTTCCACACCGGCGCCTCTTGCGCGAGGATGATCACGTGGCCGCCGGCCTCGGCAAAGCGCTCCAACGCCGCACGCTGCTGCGCCAGCCCGGGATGAAACGACAGCACCCGGCGGTCGATCAGCAACACCTCGAGCGAATCCAGGCGTTTCTCCCAATCAGCGCCGGGTGAAAGCGCGGTGTATTTCAGATTCAGACGGCGCAGGGCTTCGGCAGCCGGACTGTCGGCCAGTGCGGCCAGCAGGCCGAGACGCCTGGTTGAATCGGCCGCCGCGTGAAATTTGCGCGCGAGAAAATTGGCCTCAGGAATGCTGTCGATCTGGACCTGCATCAAGTAATTGCCCGGTGGCGGATCGCCCCGCCAGGTGAGCGGCAACACGTCAAGGTGGGTGGCGCCCTTCTGGCTCAGGCGAAAGCGGCTGGGCCGCGCCGTGGCATACGCGTCATCAACCCAGACCTCATCGGCCACGCCGTCGCGCGAGAAGTTGGTGAGGCGCAGGCGCAGATGTTCCCGGGCGTGCATGCGCACGATCGGATTCAGCACCTCGGTGGAGAAGCGCGGGCCAAAGGTGAGTCTGGCTTGCGCACGGTAGGTGAAATCGTGCTCGCGGTTGGCAGCGCGGTGAATCACGAAGAACAGCAGCTTTTGATAAGGCTCCGCGGATTGCTGTTGATGATAGGCCGGGGGAAACGTGTAGGTCACCTGTTTGGGTGAAAGCAGGCGATAGGGATCGTTCAGCCGCAGCGGCAGCTTGTGCTCGAAGCCTTCGTCAACGATCCAGCCGGTTTGGGCATCGACGTTGCCGAAGAAAACCGAAGTGTTTCCGCCCTTGCTCAAGCCGGTCACTTTGGTGAGCGTGAGATAAGTGAGTTGCCGCTCGCTCAGAGCGGTGTCACTCATGGTGAACTTGACCTCGACGCCCAACAGCGTGCAGCGCAAATCACCCAACGTTTTGTTCCAATGCAACAGCCGGCGCCTTTCGGTTTCCTGCAGATTCTTCTCCACCAGCAAGAGGCTGACGGAATCAATCAAACTCGCGATTTCAGCCAGCGCACCGCTGTCCCGGCCTTCCTGGGTTTTGCTGGTCAGGTCGCGCACGCGTTTTTCCAGGCCAGCCAGCCGGCTGCTCGGTGGCAACGGCAGTCCGTCATCGAGCGTAGTGGGCGGCACGGGGGCAGTGCCGGTGAGCAGCGAGTAACCCACCGATCGCCCGGCGCGCCAGATGGTCCGCTGCCGCGCCAGGGAGGCATAAGCGCGTCCGGCCTCCTCGCCGATTGCTTCGTAAGTTTTTTTCCACTGCGCCGCCACTTGCTGCAACGGCGGGCGCACGCCGCTGCCGTCATCCACAAAAACACGATCGACACGCCAGCGGCGGGGCGCCTCCAGGCCATTGGCGGGCAATGCGGCATCAACGGAGTTGAGCTGCTGCACCGTCGCGCGAACATCTGCAGCCAGGCACTGCCGTGGCCAGCTCGTGCCGGCGCTGCCGCGTTCCGGCTCGGGCGCGAGCAGAACGATATCCGGCTGAAACTTGAGAAACAGCCGTGCCAGTTTGGTGCGCACGGAATCGGCCGGCCAGACGAGCCGAACGCTGCTGGAATCATGTGCGGCAACGAGGTCAGGCAGATTGAGAAAATAGACTTCAGCGCCCACGTGGGCAGCCGCACGAGTCGCTTCCTCACGCCGCACCGCCGCCAAGTAGGCGGGATACTCGGTGCGCAGGTCACTCTCCCCCGCTTCGCCGTTGCTGGCGAAGGCGCTCATGGTGGTGGCGCCGCGGCCCAGGCGAAAATAGGCCAGCGTTGCCAGGTCTTCACTGCCGGGCTGCAGCGCCAGCGCGAGCACGCGCAGATCGGTGCGCGCCTCCAAAGAGCGCTGCTGCAGCGCGCGGCGCCCGGTCTCCGGAAAGTAGGATTGCGGCGACGGGGTGCGCTCGCAGGCGGCGAGCAGAGCCAAGAGCAGCGCAGGTAAACCACGCGTGATCAGACGATTCTTGCTGATGCGTTTCACGAAAAGCAACATGTGATTCCGCCGAAGGTGAAATAAGAGGGATCGTGAACCGGTTTTGCCGATTCACACTGCAGATCGACATCACGCCAGTCGTTCATTTCCAGCCCGAAAGAGCCGGAACCCACGCAGGCAAGAGCGCCTGCCAGGAGGCAAACGCACGCAAAGAAAAGATTTGACTTTTGTCCTTCATCATTGCCCGCAAGAAATGATTGGGAAACCTTTGCGGCTTTGCGTTTCTGTGTGAATTCTTTCGCCCAAAATGGAAAAAGTCGGAGATTTTCAGAATTGATGCAAACCCCGCATCAATACGCGGTCGAGAAAGCAGCCACCGAACAGATCTTTGCTTTTTGGGCAACGCGTTTACTCTTTAGTTGACGAATTGCAGCCAACCGGCCTGGCTCCTGTCGCGGGCAGGAACCCTCTGCTCATTTTTCGTCAAAGCAGCAATTCCACCACCGCCGGGCGGTGAGGGCCGGAACGCGCCTGTTCATCAAGGCTTGCAAGGCTGCCCGGCGGATGGCGTATTGATAACGATTTTTGTGCCAATTTTCAACAGGCTTTGTTCGAATGCCGGCGGCCGCGCCGGGGCAGCATGGCTCACGGTGGCGGCCGGGCAGATCGGGCGGTGTTCGAAAAGAAGAAAATCTCCGGCATGCCTGACCTGGCAGCAGAAATCTTCCCGGCTGGCGGCGCGGCGCACAACAAGAAAGGCTGCCCCGGCGGAGCAGCCTTTCTCACAACGAAACTCAGCTACGGCCGAACTTCTTAGAAGCCAAGCTTGAGCGTAAACATCTGGTTGCTGTCGAAGAAATCGACGGAACGGTAGGCGTAATCCAGGGTGATGTCGAGCGATTCGGTCTTATAGAGAAAACCGAAGCCCAACGTCGGCCCGAAGATTTGGTCATCGCCGCCTTCAGAAATTTCCACGGCGCTGTCATCGATGCCACCGTTGGGCGAGAGCTCGATACCGGCACGGCCGGCGAGGCGGAAGTTGCTGCTCACTTGATACAGCGCTTCCGCGCCGCCGCGGTAGCCATCGAGGCCGAGGTTGTTGTTGGCGAACGCGCCGCTGAAGTTCATCTTGAGATTTTCGCTCATGCTGCGCTCGTACGCCAGGCCGATCTCCACCGAGGAGGGCAGCTCGAAACTTGCCGGTTTGACTTCATAGTATTGCTCCGGCCGGCTGCCTTCGGAGGAAACCGCCCGGCGCAACAAACCCGAGCCGCTGAAGCTCATCTGCGGGCCGATGTTCTTCATCGCGACGCCCAGATGCAGGCCCTTGATGCCGGCGAGGGTGTGATACTGCACGCCGAAATCCAGCGCAAAGCCGCCGCCACTGGCGCGGCCCATTTTCTCCGAGATAATCTTGACGGTACCGCCGGCAGTGATGGCATCGGTGAAGGCACGCGAGTAGGTCAGACCCACGGTGACGAAAGTGGGCGCGAAGGTCCGGCCGGCGCGGCCTTCGGGATCATCGTTGGTGGTCAACAGGATGTCGCCGAAATCAAAGGAGCGGATGCTGAGACCGACGACACCGAAGCCGCCGAAGCCCACGCCCACGGCGCCGTAGTTCAGGCGAATGTCGGCGATGTAGGACATGGTGGTAAAGGTTCCTTCGGCGGTGGTGGCCATCCGGCCGAGGCCGGCGGGGTTCCAGTGCAGCGCGTCGACGCCGGCACTGGTCGCCAGGCTGGCGCCGCCCATGGCCAGGTCGCGCGCGCCCACGGGAATCAACAACTCGGTCGCCGCGGCCGTTCCGATGCGTTTATTTTCGATGCCTTCGCCCAGGGCTTGCGCTGACAGCCGCAGCGGCAACATCGCCAGCGCCACGCCGAGGCAAAGCATGGAAATGACTACTTTACTCTTCATGACATTTTCTCCTTCTGCAAGAGAGTTGTGAAAGCGAAAATGAGTCAGCGTAGCGCTCAGAAGACTTCCAGCACTTCTTGTTCTTGAATGACGGCCAGTTTCAACACCTTGACCGCCTTGGCACCATTCGCCGGCAGGGTGGCCTCCACGTGCGCGATGTACATGCCGCTTGCCACCGGCAGGCCGGTTTGATTCTGCAGATCCCAGCGCAGGAATTGCGAAGGATCATTGACCTTTTCGAGCTTGCGCACCAACTGGCCGGCCATGTTGAAGATGCGGATGGTGGCGTTGGGCGGCAGATTGTTGAAGGTCACGAAGCGGTTGAGCGTCGTGGTTTCCGCCGGGTTGAAGGCGTAGTAGGGATTCGGATACACGCCGATATGTTGCACGCTCTCCTCTTGCAGCGTGACATTCACCACTGGCGCCTTGGTCGTGAAGGTGAAGCGATCTTCGACGGTGTTGGGCTTGGTGGAAATAATGCGGAAGATCGTGCCCTGTTCCGGCAGCGCCTGATTGACATTGGCCGGGAACGCAGGATCACTGACGCTGCCGCCATTCCAGTTGACCAACACGATGCGTGCCATCACCTCAACAGCGTCGCTTTGATAAACATATCCGGCGAGATTGGTGGTGACCGCCTGCTCGAAGGCGCGATATCCCGCGTCACCCGGCGTAGCGTTCTTGGGCAGCAGCCAGTACACCCAATCGGTCTCCGGATCGTTGTCGCCGCCGGAGAGTGAATGATCTACACCAGAGAGGTCGAATACGCCATTCTCATTAACGTCAAGGATATAGGGGATCATGCGGATATCATCGCTGGGATCATTCTTGCGGCTATCGCCCACCCGCCAGAGTTCGAAGGGCACGCGCATCAACACATGATTCGCGGCGCCGGAGAAATCCAGCGGGTAGATGGCCGCGCTGCCTTCGGCGGTGAAGCGCATCTCGAAATCATATGGAACGATTTGGCTCCAGTTGCGGCCATCACGAGTGGTCCGGCTCACAAATGCTGAGTAGGAGGAGCGGCTGCCGTTGTCGCCCGTCGCAAAGCCCCACAGGCCCGCACCAACTTGTTGGCGGTCGGCAGGCCGATCGGCCGTCGTGGGGAACGGGAAGCCGTTGTCATTGAAAGCAAAGGAGCCGTATTCCGGTGGATCCAACGGCCCAGCGGCATTAGCCACCACGAGAAAGTCCTTGTAGGACAAGGGTGCGCCAACCACCCGCAACTGAAAACCTTCAGTGAAGAAGTAATTGTTGTTGCCGGTTTGATTGGCAACATTTTCCAGCACGAGCCGGTTCGCCGTCAGGTTTTTCAGATCCCACGTAGTGCCACCCTTGCCGTCGTCCTTGAAAGTGACTTCATAGCTGTGGCCGGTGAGTTTGCTGACATCAACGACGATCGGATAGGCCGCACCATCACTGCCGCCGGCCGCGTGCGTCGAAGGCAGCGTATCGCCCAAGGCCGTCTCGTAAACCGTGCCGAACGGTACTTTCGGAATGACCGTGATGATGGTCGGTTCGGATTCCAGCGCTGCCGGTAGGTAACCCGGCACGGTGGCGCGGCTGTAGGCCGTCACCGCGAGGTAGTATTCCTGGCCGTTGTAAAGCTTGCCGATGTCACGGACATAATCACGGTTGAAATGGAACAACCGCTCCAAGCCGGAGTTGGTGCCGAATTGCACCGGTGTGTTGAGGATCTGACCGGAGGCAAGATCAAACTGCTCATCCAGAATGACCGTGGGGTCGCTGACCAGGTCATAGGTCGCGATGCGGCGCGCTTCCGCCAAAGAGGCACCCCGGCTGGGAAACTGATAGACGTTGTAACCTTCGAAGACATAGCCGCCGGGTTGCTGCACCGTGTTTTCCGTATCCGTCACCCGGCTGGGGGTGCTGCCCCACTCCAATACGACATCGCCATCCAATTCGATCTTATTGACGATGGGCGCCGCCGGCGGTTTGGGAACCTGGAACAAGGCGTTGTAGGTATTCTGCGCAAAGCGGTCGTTAAACTTCATCACGGCGACGCTGGAGATGCGGTCAGCGCCCAAGCCGCCCACCACCGCCACCACCACTTCCTGGGTTTCCCCGGGATTCAGGCTGAACGGACCGGTGCTCAGGTTAATGCGGCGGTCACCGGGGACGAACGAATATTGTTGGCCCAGGCCATCGAGAAAGCCGGTCTTGGTCACCGGATCTCCGGAGAGCGGATATTGATTGGGCGTCACGCCGGGCGGGAACGGATAGAATTGATCGTCACCATCGATCGGCGCGAAGCCGCGCAGCATCTTGTACCAGCGAATGGTGCCCTGCGCATAGGAACGCGGCGGATCAGAGATCGGCGAGCCGGCCGAGAAATAGGAGAATGAAGTCATGCCCAGGTTCTTGAAGCCGTCTTTGTACTTCAGATCAAAGACGGCGCGGTCAGTGGGATCGCCGGGCACAGCCGGGCCTTGCAGAAAGTCGTAGCCGATGGCAGGCGGCGGCAAGCGAAAGCCGCGATACTCACTGTCAACCGCCTGGCCGTTGTAGACGAAGCCCATGCTCAGGTCGACATCGCAGCCGGCGATGTCGTCGCCCGCATTGCCGAGATCGGGATCCGACCATTGCGCCACGTACATGTCGTTGATGTAGAAGGAGCCTTTGGTGCCGCCGGCATTGGTGACATCCACGCCGCCCTTATTGATCAACTTGACGCGGCGGAAATAAATGTTGCCCAAGGCGTCGGTTCGTTTGTAGCCCCACAACGTGACCTGGATTTCCAAGCCCAGAGGTTCCGAGCCTTGCAATTGCAGCGTCGTGCTGGCATCCAGGTCGTTGAACACCGTCCACACCACCTGGTCAGCCGGGGAATTGGGATCGGCGCCGGCAATACCCGGCTCATCGTAATTGCCTTTGATGAGATCGTCGACCGTAAAATTCGCGCTGAAATCGGGCGGGGGCTGATAACCCGGCGTACCGTTGCGCTCGATATAGGGTGCGCCGTATTGCACCGGCCACTCCTTCCAATCCTGCGCATAGCGCGCCATGATGGTGGCGACTTGTGCATCGGTGACGTTTGCGACCGGAATTTCGTGATATTCCGCGGCATCGCGGCGCTTTTCCGTGTCCGACATCACGGCATAGTCGCGGCGGATGCGATAGGCCCGCACGTCAGCATCAGCGGGGTTGGCCGCCACGGCTGCGGCGCCCTCGCCAATGATCCGACCTTCACGCGTGCCCACCAGATAGTTGGCGCCGCCAACGCGGATCAACTGGTCCTTCGGCCCCGGCTGCGTATAGCCGGGATCCAGGTAAACCTTGCCGCCCCACATAATACCGTCCTGGTAGATCGCCGAACCGGTGCCGCGCGGGAAGTAGGTGCCGTCATCGGCGAGGGGGGAATGGTTGGACTGGCCGTCAGAGCGAATCCACGTCCAAATATTGTTGATGTTCAAAATCTGATAGCGCGGGGTGCCTGAGGGCTTGTTGAGCGCCTGTTTATCGCGCTCCTTCTCGCCCGCCGGCCGCTCAGCGAAGGCGGTCGCTCCGTACAGCAGCAGACCGGCCAGCATCAGTTTCAACAGACTGCTCTTTTGCATGATGTGTGACTCCTTTTCGTTCTCGAATCACGGTTTTGGATGGCCGCCGTTCTTGTTCGACCCGGACGGGCGCTACAACTGCCGGCAGCCGGTGAGACTCACGTCGGGAACGGCGTCTCGTCAAACGCTGATCGCCTTGCAACATCCACAACCGCGCCAGCGGGATATCGCCGGGCAGTGGGCTGGCACCGGAAGCTTAGAACTCCAACCGCAGGCCGGCAAGAATCTGGCGCGGGCTGCTGAAGAGATCGTTGCCCGTGGCGGTGTTGTAGGCCCAGCGGTTATCGACGTTGATGGCACGATAGAAGTCGGCGTAGTTGGGGATGGCCAGATAGGAAGTGGCGGCCTCGCTGCGCAACCAGCCGTCGTCCTCTGAAGTCCCGGTGTTGGGATAAACGTTGAGCACGTTCTTGGTGTTGAGCAAATTCAGCACGTTGATGTAGAACTCCGCATCGAAGCGGCCGAGCGAAATCAAGCGGCTGAAATTGAGATCAATGTTGAAATTGAAAGGCGTGGAGGAGCTGTTGACCGGCTCCACCGGATAGCTGCTGCGCGCGTCGATGAGCGGCCGCACGCCGATGTTCCACGGGCTGGCCTGTCCCAGCGTCTCGGGCTCCTGGATCTGAGTGTAGGCATGGCCGCTGTTGAAGGTCAGGATCGCGTTCAGGCCGGTACCCTGCAGAATCTTGCCGCCGTCGCCCTTGGCGAAACGATAATCCAGCACCACCGAACCGCGATGCGGCTGGTTGTAATTGAGCTTGTAGGTCAGAATCGGATAGCGCGCGCCACCGTCGCTCACTGCCACTTGCGTGGAGCGGCTGTCGGAGCCAGTACCGCGCGAATCAGAAAGCGTGTAGCTCACTTTCGCGGACAGGCGCTTCACCCGGCGCAGTTCCAGCGTCAACTCCAGACCCTTCACTGTGCCGAAGTCATTGTTCAGCAGGCCGGAGAAGACGGTTTGGCCTTCCGGAATGGTGCCCTTGCCTTCGGACAAGACACGGTCAAAGCGCAGTTGCTCGATCAGGTCTTTGTAAAAGCCGGTCACCGTGAATGCAAAGTTGTCGGTAATCGACTGGCGAATACCCATTTCATACTGCGTGGTGCGCTCGGGTTTGGCGGTGAAACCGGCATACTGGCCGAAATAACCGTAGGGCGAGCGCGTGACCGGGCTGACCGAGATGCTGAGCACCTGGTTGCCCGTCAGAATGTCCACCAGTCGGGGCAACTGCACGTACTTGCCGTAGGTGGCATAGAAGACGGTGCGGTCCGTCACCGGGAACGAGAAATTGACCCGCGGCAGAAAGTAGTCGTTGGCTTCCGCGGTGGTCAGTTGGGACTCGTCGATGTAGTTCACTTTCTCGTCGAAAGCCGGATTTTCGAGATCGTTGGGCGCGGGCGCGTCGGTTGCGATGCGCTCATAGCGCAGGCCCAGGTTCACCACCAGGTCCCGATACTCGAGCTTGTTCTGCACGTAGGCGGCGAGGAAGAGCGGATGGCGCGGTCCGTCCGGGCCGGAGTTGATCTTGTTGCCGTCGACGTCATACCCGAAGAAATTGATCATCTGGCTTTGACGGGTGCCGCCGGCGCGTGCCATCAATACCTTGCGCTCATACTCACTGGCAAAAACGCGGGGGCTGTTGCCGTTGCGGCCGTACAGGAATTGCAACGTGGCCGAGATGTTGTTGACGGTATAGTTGCGCATGGTCCAGCGGTCCATGCGGCCGCCAACTTTGAGCTCCCAGTTCTTCGTCACTTGGGAGGTCAAATCCAGCGAGGCGCCCATATCCTGCTGGCTGTCCCGGTCGTAGGAGTTGATCGGCTCGTTGGGATGGTTGAAATTGAAGTTGTTGATCGTGCTCAGGTCGAAGGGGCCCTCATACCGGCGCACGAAATCGGTGTAGCCTTTTTCCGCGTTGGCGAGACTGTCCGTATAGAGCATCCAGTTGTCGCCGAAGGTCTTGTCATACTCGCGGAATTTGCGCTCGGTGAGGAAGATGGCGGCTTCGTAGAAGGTCTTGGGGCTGAGCACGTGGGTGGCTTTCAAATTGGCCAGCCAGGTAATGGTCTCCTCCTGGGGCAGACGGCGTTTGAAAATATTCTGCAGCCCGGCGGGCCATTGGCCGCCGTCCGGGTTGTTCACTTCGCCATAGCTGCCCGTAAAGCGGAATTTCAGGGAGTTGTTGAGATCATAGGTGAGCGTGCCTTGCACGGAGTTGTCTTCGCGCTGGTTGCGCGGCACGTAGTTTTGCTCGAATTCCACCGGGCCTGGCAGGGGTTTGCCCGCGCCCGAGGGGCCCGCCTGACCGAGCGCGTCCGTCACCAAATTGTCAAAACGGAAGGGCTTGAGGAACAGCGGCTGCCGGTCACGCTTGTAGCTATGCTGGCCGGCAACAAAGAACTTCACTTTGTTGGAAAGCAGGGGGCCGCTCGCGGTGACCACGGCGTTGCGATGGCCGAAGGCGGTGGTACCGAGAAATTCTTCCCCGGGTTTGGCAAAATCATCCGTGCGGAAATCGACCGTGGCGTTGAAATCCTGGCCACCGGTGCGAACGGTGGTGCGCACGATGCCGGAATTGGCGCCGCCAAATTCCGCGGTATAGCCGCCCGATTGTAACTGAATTTCTTCGATGGCCTCCTGAATCACGCTGACGTTTTCGGCATTGTTAAAGGGGTTCAGGGCGGTGGCGCCGTCAATATAGTAGGCGACTTCGCCGGCGCGGCCGCCGCGCACGTGCAGATCACCGTCCTGCAGCACTGTTCCCGAGTTCAACGCCACGATTTGTTGCACGCCACGAAACGGCAGGTTCTGAATGTCTTCCTGCGTGGTCAGGCGCACGGTGTTGGTGGTGTTGCGCTGGATCAACGGGCGCTCGGCCACGATTTCCATCGCTTCCACCGCAATCGCCGAGCTGGGCAGCGAGAAATCCTGCGTGGTCGTCAAGTTGGCGTTGACACGCACGTTGGCGATGACAACAGTCTGGTAGCCGATGTAGCTCGCGCGCACGGTATACACGCCGGGCGGGACGCTCAAAATGACGAAATCGCCGTTGAGGTCCGCCGCGGCGCCCAGCGTCGTGCCGTCGACCACGACGTTGGCGCCGATCAGAGGCTCGTTGGTGTCCTTGGCCGTTACGCGCCCGCGAATCTTACCGTCTTGGGCGAACAACAAGCACGGCAGCAGGAGCAACGAGGCAAGCACTGCCATGGACCTGCGATGCATACTCTACCTCCTCCAGTGATGGTTAGTAGATGAGAGTTTAGTTGCCAAAACCTTTCCTTACCCTGCGGGTTGCTCAAGCCTGGCTGCAGGCGTGGCTCCCCGCTTTCCTTCCGGGAGCGAGCATTCCCAAAAACAAAAAAGCCCTCCAACCAATGGCGCGCCGCGCCACTAGCCGAGGGCTAATGCAGCCGAAATACCAAAAATGTAGGAATGACGGGAGTTTGAGATTCTCATTTCGCAGAACTTGGCACACCCACTGCCGACGCTTGAATTTCTTGGCGATCCGTCGGAAGTTTTGTCCTTCCTGCTATTGCCCTGCTGGAATCGAGTCTTCGTCTACTACAGAATCAGCGCAATGAAAGAAAAGCCGTCTTGCGAACCTGTGGAATCAACGTGGTCAGAACCAAGCCATAACGCAAGGGGGGAATTTCCATATATAGAATAGAATCCGCATTAACAGAAATTATGCCAGTGCCGCAAAGTTGACAGAATAGGTGGCGGCGCAGGAAAATTCAGGCTTCAAAATCAATACCTTATGTCTAGAAATCAAACTTGAGACAAGTCCGATTTTGTAAAGCGTGTGTGCGCAATTTTGCATAAGGGCAGGAAGTCAATTGCACGAAGGGGCAGCCGCAGGCAGAAGCCCGCCCGAGAAGACGAAGCCCGGCAACACCGCCCGCCCGCGATGGCGATGGGTCTGCAGCCAACGGCAAGGGAGGCATCGGCTGCGCCATTCACAACTTTTTGCTTGCATCTCTGCAACCGGAGTTCCATTTTCCGCCAGTTCTCATGCCACGCCGCAACGCGCCATGACGCTCACAGAGGAGGCCGATATGCTGTCTTGCAGATGGCTTGCCCAGTCGTTGATTCTTTGGGGAGCCCTCCTCCCCGCCGCCTTGTCCGCCCAGCAGAGTTCCTTTTCGGGAATCATTCGTGACCTCAACACACACCGTGAAATTCGCGGCGTCAGTGTCTATTTGCAGGGCACGAAAACCGGCACAGCCAGCGATATCAGCGGACGCTTCACCTTGCAACTGGCAGACACCAACGCCGCCCGCCTCGTGGTGTTTCAACATGTGGCCTATGAAACTCGCGTCCTGCCGCTCACGGCGTTGCAGAATCTGCGTTACATCTATCTGCAGCCGCGCGTCATCGTGCTGCCGGAAATCGAGGTGCGCGAAATCGGCGAGCGGCCGCCGGAAATCGCGCGGGACTTGCCACAAACCGTGTCAGTCATCGACGCCAAAAGCTTCGAAATCCGCGGCTTTGTCGACGCCGGCGACCTGCTCAAGACCGATCACAGTGTGCAGATCGAGGAGCAGCTCAGCGGCCGCAAGACCGTGTCGATTCGCGGCAGCAACCCGGATGAAGTGGCGATCTTGTTCAACGGCGTGCGGCTAAACAGCGTCTATGACAACCTCTTCGATTTGCAATTGCTCGATTTGCAGGATCTCGAGCGGCTGGAGGTGATCAAGGGCAGCAACACCGCGCTGTATGGCGCCGATGCCTTTGGCGGCGTGATCAACGCCGTGCCCAAGATGCAGAAGGATTATTCCATCCGCTTTCAGCAGCGGTTTGGCACCTATCGCTCCGGCAATTGGGGATTGCATTTTTTTCGCCAATTCAACCGGCTGCTGGCCTCCTATAATCTCGCGCGTGGCGCCTCCAAGCGCAGTTTCGCCGGCGTCGCGGAGGAGCTGGGCTTGAAGAACACCGAATTGCATCATTCCGCCAATCTCACTTACCGCTTCCGTGAAGCCGGCGGCAAATCCTTGACGGCGAGTTACCTCCACACTGATCGCCACTATGAAGATCGCTTCTTCGATGAACGCGCCGACAATCTCAATCACCTTCTGACGGTGCGCTATGTCGCGGAGCAGGCGCGCCAGCAGGATTTCGAGCTGGCGGCGTCGCTGCAGCAAATGAAGGAGGACCGGCGGGTGGTGAGCGCCGGGTCGGTGAGCGGCCTGATTGACAATC
The DNA here is from genome assembly GCA_037445455.1 of bacterium. GTDB lineage: Bacteria > Zhuqueibacterota > Zhuqueibacteria > Zhuqueibacterales > Zhuqueibacteraceae > Coneutiohabitans. Next base: position 16,452 of record JBBIKM010000115.1, read on the forward strand.
GCGCCTTTCAGCTCAACGCGGAGAAGCATTTCCCCCTGGGCCGGCTGGATCTGCTGACGGCGTATCAATTCGAGGGCGCGCGACTGGCGTTTCGCGATGACCGCGACGTTCCCGGCGAACAGCGCCTGGGTTTGCAATCCGCCACTTTCACGCGGCAGCATCACGGCGTGGTGGCCATTGCCCGGTTGCACAATGACGGCGGCTCGGATTTTTTTCAAGCCGTGGACGTGGATGTCAGCATGCGGCACGATCGTGTGCTGGATGAGCAGCCCGACTATGTGCTGCGCGGCAATCCGGTGGATCAGAATCCGCTGGTGGCCGCCGGCGCATTCGAGCGCAATGATTGGCGCGCCACCACGCTCAAGTTTGCCTTCAGTTTTTCGGGATATCGCAACAATCTCGCGGTGAATGGCTATTTGAATGTGGGCGCCAATGTGAAGTTTCCCACGCTGCTGCAGCAAGTCAGCTCGCCCGCCTTTTTCGCGCCGGCCGCCAGCCAGCCCAATCTCGCCCCGGAAAAAAATCGCAGCGTGGAATTGGGCGTGGTGATCATGCGCGACGTACGCGCGCACACCAGCATCTATGGCTGGCAGGTGAGCGGCAACTTCTTTCAAAATCACTATGCGAACAAATTCCGCGTGGCGGCCACGCCCGGCATTCCGATTCTGTTCTACGACAACGTGCAAAACGCCCGCATTGCCGGCATTGAGTCCCAGGCCAGTGTGTTCCTGTTCCGCAAGAAAGTGACGCTCAGCAGCGGCCTGTCCCGCTACTCGATTTCCGAGCGGGCGGCGTTCCCCTTCAAATCCGAGCTTAAGCGCACGTTCACGCTCAATGTCGATCATGCCGGATATGCCTTCCAGGCCTACTGGTTTACGGAAAGCGAACAAGTCGGCTGGCTGCGCCGCATCAAGGTGGGCGACCAGTCGAGCGGCGCGCCCGCATTTGGCGGCCTGGCCGAGGTCACACTGCCGGGCTACGCCAATCTCGATCTGCATCTCAGCAAGACTTTTGCGATCGACAAACTCAAGCTCTTTGTCAATGCCTCCGGCCGCAATCTGCTCAACCGGACGGATGAGGTGTTGCAGGGGCTGGCCATTCGCGACCGGCGCTACTATCTGGTGCTGGGCGCGCAGTATTGAAGAATCCACGGCCCGGCAGGCGCGCCGCCCACCCTGCAGGGGAACGCCGAGCCGGCGGGCCGCAAGCCTCATCACCTTTCATACCAGGCTACCGCCATGATGCCAGTGCGATCTTTCGGTGCGGCCGCCGCCATTCTCGCCGCGCTGTCAGTGCAAAGTTGCAGCAAAAGCCCGCTCTCCGAGGACGGCCTCAGCGTCTCCAGCGGGGAGTTGCGTGGGCAGGTGCAGTTGAGCGACGGCGGCAATCCCGCTGACGTCTATGTTTGGCTCGAAGGCACCACGGTTGGCGCGCGCACCAGCAGCACGGGGGAATTCACCCTGCAATTGCCGCCGGCGGTCACGCAGACCGAGGCCAGCGGCTGGCACCGGCTGTATTTCTATTTGGCCAATTACAAGCTCGCCTGGGCCGAGGTGCTGGTGCGCAACGGCCGGTTCGTGTATGGCGCCGGTGAGTTGAACGCCCACGGTGAGTTGATCAACAAGGTCTCGCTGTTCAAGATGCTGCGAATTTTCACCTACGTCGAACCGGCGGTGGTGCCGAGCCAGTTCGACGGCCCGGTGCACGTGCTGGTGTCGTTACAGGCCACGCTCGATTCCGTGACGGTGGTCTATCCCAAAAGCGTGGGCGGCTTCCTGGGCGCGATTCTGCTGCGGCACAAGGAATCCGGTGAGATTTTTGCGGATGTGCCGGACGTCAGCGCGCGCACGCGCGACTATGATCGCATTGGCACCGAAGTGCGCAGCCGGCGGCTGGTCTTCAATTTCACGCCCAACATCGTGCCGCCCGGGCATTATGAAGTCATTCCGTATTTCTTCATCGAGCACACCAACATGCCCGACGGCTTGCTCGCCAGCCTGGGTGAGCGGGTCGAGGAAATCGGCGCGGATTTTCTCAAGATTCCTGCCAAGCGCGAAGGCGGCCAGTTTGTGGTGACGGGCGACACCGGCTCCCTGCCGTGAAACAGCCGGGCGCGGTTGTGGCGGGTCGAGTTTCTGCCCGCGTGGGTAATCCCAGCCGCATGGGAAAAACCATTTGCCTATTTGGCGCCGATTCACCCTGTAATCGTCCAGGTTGATTGCAGACAAACTGAAATCTGAAGCCCCAGGGCAGCAATAAGCCCGGTTCGTACCCTGTTGTCGCCACAGGGTTTCCGCCATCACTGTCATCCAGCAAGGATCTGGTGAAAATTTAGGCACACTGCCAAGTCTTTCCCCTCAAAAGCGCACCCGAGACGCTGAAAACGCAGAGAACGGTTTCTTGATTTGGCAACTCTGCGCTCTCTGCGTCTGCGCGGTTTAAGTGATTGCTTTGTGGTTGGGCATCTTTCAGAATTTTATTCTGATTTTGAATCGCGACTCGCGCCACGCCAGATTTCAGAGAAGCCGAAGACGGGCGCCGCGGCACGGCAGCACCCAGGGCAAGAACGCAGGCGCAAGAGCCGGAAGTTTTTCGGCGTGCGTTTTTGATTTTTGTGTGTGATCAGAAAGTTGTGAGCCGCGCCCGGCTCAAAAGCACATGCTACAAATCCCAAAGCTTCCTCCGCGTGCCTTCTTGATCCGTGAGTGCCCAAGAAACATTCTGAATTTCATTCTGAGTTTGATTCTGTAATTCGCTTCATGCCGTAGCCTGCCAACCACCGCGGTGGTTTTTCAACCTCCGCTTTGCCTGCCTCACCAAGACACCTCTGCATTCACTTCAAAGACTCTCTTTCCACAGAAACAAGCACTTGCTCCACGCCACTTCGCCCGGCGCGCCATGGCATCATGCTTGCGTTTGAAGCGAGCGAAGCCTTTGCAAGCTTGCCCGCTTTACTCAAAATCAATCAAGCTCTTTTTCACAAAACCAACGGAGGTTTGGAATGAAATCCCGTCTCGTTGTTCTCGCGACG
>JBBIKM010000116.1:0-19167 GCA_037445455.1 bacterium
CTGGCTGCCGGCACCGGTTTGAGTGTGACCGGACAATACCAATTCAACCTGCAGAAAGAGAGCCGCTATCTTTCTTATGAAGACGGGGTGATCTCCGATGATGAGCTGTTTGACGATCACTACGGCTATCAGGGTCCGCAGGTGAGCGTGCTGCTGACCCAATTGCTGCCGGCAGAAATGGTTCTCAAAATCTCCGGCGGCGTGCAGGACAGGGGCTATACCGCACGCCCGGCCTATGATCTCGAAGGGAATCAAACAGCAACCGAGCGGAATGACAGCCGGCAGGTCCTGGGACTGCAACTGGAAAAAACCTTCAAACAGCCGGGCTTCACTCTGGGGCTGAGGGTTGACCGCATCCGCAACGCCTCCAATGACTTGTTCTACGACTACACCAACAACGCGGTGACTGCACAGTTGGTGCTGCAGCGGTAGCTGCGGGCCGGCGCTGGTGGCTGAGCATTGGCGCCGCCTCTATCGCCTGTCCCGGCCCTCGAACGCATTCTTGTTTTTGCCCAGAGCGCTCAGTGGCTAAACCAGCACAACCAGAAGGATCATGACTGCGAAAACCAGGAAACGCCTGGCCGGAACCGCCGGTGTGGCCGTTGGGCTGGCTTCTGTGATCGCGGGTACGCGCGTGTTGCTGGGGGTTTCGCAACCGGCTTACACCGTGATCCCGCTGCTGGTGATCTATAATGTCGTGATGGGTGCAATTGCTCTGGTCGCCGGCGCAGGCTTGTGGGCCAGTCACGCTTGGGCAGCGAAACTGGCATGCGGCATTGCCCTTTGCCACTTTGCCGTACTTGGACTGCTCCTGCTGGCGAGAGTCATGGGCGAGTCTGTTGCCGCGGAAAGTGTGGGCGCAATGATTTTCCGGTCGGCAGCCTGGACCGCCATCGCGCTGATAGTCGGAAAGGCGGAACAAAGACCAACCCGACACGAGCCGGCTTCCAATTCAGCTCGCGATCAACTCTGAACCCGCCCTGCGTCATTTCCGAAATCTGAGAAATCCTCACGGCATTTTTTCTACTTTTAGCGAAGGTCGCTCTCCATCTGCACTTCTCCCCGCAAGAATAATAACGGGTTGTGTCTATCGCGCCGGCGGCACACGGCTTGCTTTTGGCACGGCACGAAACCATTTCGGAGCACTTATGTTGAGCAGAATGAGACAGGCGTACTTAACCGCCGCACTTTTGGGAATGCTGGCCGCGACAACCTGGGCGCAACCTGCGACCCTTGCGAATCAGCCGGCCAAGCCGGGTGATTCACTGCGCGTGGTTGCAGACCAGGAAGTCAAGCAGATTGCGAGCAAACTCATGGCGCCGTGCTGCTGGTCGCAAACCGCGGATGTGCATCAATCCGAAGCCGCTGATCAAATCCAGGCGCAAATCCGAACGGCTTTGCAGCAGGGCTACACGGAGAAGGAAATTGTCGCGGGATTCGTGGCAGCTTACGGCGAGCGTATTCTCGCTACACCCGAAGCCTCCGGCTTCAATTTGATGGTTTGGATTCTGCCGATTCTCGCTCTGCCGGTGGGCGGCTGGATTCTGTGGCGCTATTTGCGCCGCGTGCAACCGGTGGCGGTGACGGCAGCGGCAGCCAGGCCGGCGCCGGCCGATAACAGCTATGAAGCGAGATTCGAGCGCGAGCTCGCAGAGTTTGACCGCTGATCCGGGCGCGGCACAGCCCTCTGGCCCTCGGCCTTTCTTTAGGATTCTTGAGAATTCCTGCCGATCCTTTTCTCATTTTTGGAAAAATTCTTCGGGTGGGGGGAAAACCCCGCATTCTAAGCCCTTGAAAAACTGACCATTCTTTCCGGCCGCCGCGCTGCCGGCAGGATGGTATGGTTGTTGTCAAATCTATTTGATGTGCTGCCCGCCGCCGGCCGGTATGGCGAAGCGGCAAGCCGTGAGAAACGAAATCAATCAACCGATGGAGGCATAACGGAATGCACGAAGAAGACTTGACACTGGCACTCGTCGGCAGCGGCGGTGAAGGTGTCGTGAGCGCCGGCGAGATCCTCATTCATGCCACGGCGCAAGACGGCTTGTACAGCATGATGGTCAAGAGTTACGGGCCGCAAATCCGTGGCGGTGAGAGCCTGGCGCAAATTCGCCTGAAGAAAACGCCGGTGCACTCGCAGGGTGATGCGCTCGACGCAATGGTGGTGTTGAGCTGGAGCAATTTCCATCGTTTTGCCGGTGAGGTGCGGCTGCGGGAACGCGCGGTGATTCTGCACGACAGCGAAGATGCGCCGCCCGCCACCCTCAAAGTGCCGGCCAAAGCGCGCTTCGTGGCCGTGCCCTTTACGGCCACCGCCAAACAAATCACCGGCGTGACCCAGGCGAAGAACATCGTCGCGTTGGGATTTCTTGCCGGCTGGTTCGATCTGCCGCAGCATGGCTTTGCGGAGTCGATTCGCGAGCGTTTCGCCAAGAAAAGTGAAGCCGTGCAGCAGAGCAACCTGGCGGCTTTTCAGGCCGGCGTGGCACTGGCCCAGGCGGAATCCGCGCGGCCACACTACGACTGGGCCGTTACCAACCACGAACCCAAGCTCGTGCTCACCGGCAACGAAGCGGTCGCCATCGGCTCCCTGTTTGCCGGCGTCAAGTTTTTCGCCGGCTATCCCATCACCCCGGCCAGCGAGATCATGGAATGGATGGCGCGCGAGCTGCCGCGCTTTAATCGCGTTTTCATTCAAACCGAAGATGAGATTGCCGCGGTCACCATGGCGATCGGCGCCTCCTTTGCGGGCGTCAAAGCCATGACCGCCACCTCTGGTCCCGGCCTCTCCTTGATGACCGAGGCCATCGGACTGGCGGCGATGGCGGAGTTGCCGCTGGTGGTGGTGGACGTCCAGCGTGCCGGCCCGAGCACCGGCATTCCCACCAAAACCACGCAGGCGGATTTGTACCACGCGGTTTTCGGCGGGCACGGCAATCTGCCGCGCGTGGTGCTGGCGCCCACTGATGCCGCGGACGCCATTGCCGTGGCGGTGCACGCCTTCTATCTCGCCGAGAAATATCAACTGCCCGTGCTGCTGCTCACTGATCAATTCCTGGGCCAGCGCCTGGAAGTGATTCCCCAGGTCGATTTCGAAGCGCTCAAGCCGCAGGTCATCACGCGCACGACGCCGACAGAGGAAGACTTGCAGCGGTATCATCGCTTCAAATTGACGGAATCGGGCGTGTCGCCGATTTCCGCGCCCGGCATCAAGAACGGCATGTACACCGCCGCCGGCATCGAGCATGATGAAACCGGCCGTCCCACTTCCAACGCCGAGTTGGACGAGAAGATGACGCGCAAACGCGCGCAGAAGATCGAGACCATCCGGCAGCACGAGTCCGGCATGTTGTGGCGCTGCGGCGATCATGATCCGGAAATCGGCATTTTGGCGTGGGGTTCGACCAAAGGCGCGGTGCAGGAGGTGGTGGCGCGGCTGCAACAGGAAGGCCGCAAGGCCGCGGCGCTGGTTCTGCGACAACTGTCGCCTTTGCCGCTGGCACAACTGCAAAACTTCATTGATCCGCTGGAGGGTTTGCTGATCGTGGAAATGGCGGACGGCCAGTTCCACAACTATTTGAAAAGTCAACTCACGCTGCCGCACAGCACGCGCGTTTACAAGCGTCTGGGTGCGGCGTTATTCACGGTGCAGGAAATTCTGGATGCCATCAAAGAGGTCGATGCCCTATGGGAAACCACACTGCAACAGACTATCGCAGCGATGTAAAGCCGGTCTGGTGTCCGGGATGCGGCGATTTCGGCGTTTTGAACGCGGTCTATCAGGCGTTGGCGCGGCTGCAACTGCCGTTTGAGGAGGTGGCGGTGATCTCCGGCATTGGCTGTTCCAGCCGGTTGCCAGGATACGTCAAAACCTACGGCTTTAACAGCATTCACGGCCGCGCGCTGCCGGTGGCGCAGGGCGTAAAGCTGGCGCGGCCTGAAACCACGGTGATCGCGGTGGCAGGCGACGGCGACGGCCTCAGCATTGGCGGCGGGCATTTGCCGCATATCGCCCGGCGTAATGTCGACCTCACCTACATCATGATGGACAACGGCATCTACGGCATGACCAAGGGGCAAACCTCGCCCACCACCGGCGGCGACCAGGAAACCAAATCCATGCCCTACGGCATCATCGAAGAGCCGGTCAATCCCATCAAGCTCGCCTTGAGTTACGACGCCACGTTCATTGCGCGCGGCTTCTCCGCGAATGTCAAGCAATGCGTCGATCTCATTGTGCGCGGTATTCAACACCCCGGCTTCGCCTTCATCCAGTTGCTCAGCCCGTGCGTTACCTTCGTCGGCCGGGAGCAATTCGACATCATTCGCGAGTTGGCGGTCGATCTGCCCGAGGATTATGATGCCAGCTCGCTCGATCAGGCCTGGCAGGTGAGCAATGAGCTGGGCAAGATTTCCCTGGGGGTGATTTATCAAAAGCAGTCTCCGACTTATGAACAGCGCCTGCAAGATCTGGCGCAGCGCGCCCAGGAGGGCAGCCGTCCCGACTTTGCAGATTTGCTGCGGCAATATCATGTTTCCGAGCCGGAGCCGGCGCAGGATTGAGCGCCCGGCCTTCTCCGGATTGCCGGCTGCCGTGCCCGCGTGATCATCTCCTCGCGCGGAATGATCCCGGAGTCTGTCTGAGAATGTTTCACCCGCGGCTGAGCCGGGTTATTTGGAATTTCCCGTGTCGTGGAAACGAGGAAAAATCATGCTTTCAAACATTGAGATCGCACAGCGCGCCACGTTGAATCCCATTCGCAATATCATGGATCAACTCGGCATTTCCGACGATGATTTTGATTTCTATGGCAAGTACACCGGCAAGATCCGCCTCGAAACCCTCGACAAGTTCTCCGGCCGGCCCAATGGCAAGCTGATTCTGGTGACCGCCATGACGCCCACCAGTCACGGCGAGGGCAAGACCCTCACCACCGTTGGCTTGGGGCAGGCGCTGGCGCGCATCGGCAAGAAGGGCATCATTGCGCTGCGCGAGCCGTCGCTGGGACCGGTGTTCGGCATCAAAGGCGGTGCCACCGGCGGCGGCTACTCGCAGGTGATTCCCATGGAGCTGATCAATCTGCATTTCAACGGCGATATTCATGCCGTCACCGCGGCGCACAATCTGCTGGCGGCGATGCTGGACAACCACCTGCACAAGGGCAATGACCTGCGCATCGATGTCACCAACATCCTGTGGAACCGCACGATGGACATGAACGACCGCGCGCTGCGGCACATCGTGGTGGGATTGGGCGGCCGCGTCAACGGCATTCCGCGCGAATCCGGCTTTGTCATCACCGCGGCCTCGGAGGTGATGGCGATTCTCGCGCTCGCCGCCTCGCGCACGGATCTGAAAAGGCGTTTGGGTGAAATTGTGGTGGGCTACAACCTCAAAGGCGACATGGTGCGCGCCCGCGAGCTGCAGGCGGAAAAGGCCATGGCCGTGATCCTCAATGATGCCATCATGCCCAATCTGGTGCAGACCATCGAACATACCCCGGCGCTGGTGCACGCCGGGCCGTTTGCCAATATCGCACACGGCACCAGCAGCGTCATCGCCGACCGCCTGGCGCTCAAACTGGCGGATTATGTGGTGACGGAATGCGGCTTTGGCGCGGACCTGGGCGGCGAGAAGTTCTTCGACATCGTCTGCCGGCAATCCGACTTGTGGCCCTCCGCCGTGGTCATCGTCGCCACCTGCCGCGCGATGAAACTGCATGGCGGCGTGCCGGACAGGGCGGAAGAATTGAGCAAGGAGAATCCCGCCGCGTTTCGGCAGGGTCTGGCCAATCTCGAAGTGCATGTTCGCAACATGCGCAAGTTTGGTGTGCCGGTGATCGTCGCGATCAACAAATTCCCCTTTGACACGCCGGCGGAAATCAACGCCATTCATGAACTCTGCCAGCGCCTGGAAACCGAATGTGCGACGCACGAGGCCTTTCTCAAAGGTGGCGAGGGCGTGATCGCACTGGCGGAACGGGTGGTGGCGAAGGCGGATGGCTATCAAAATCCCAAGCCGCGGTTTCTCTATGACCTCAACCAGCCGGTGGCGGAAAAAGTGCGCAAGATCGCGATGGAGATTTACGGCGCGGAGGGCGTGTACTTCGAGAAGAAAGCGCAGAAGAAAATCGAAACCTTCGAGTCGCACGGCTATGGCGGATTGCCGATTTGCATGGCCAAGACGCAGGCCTCGCTCTCCGACAATCCGCGCGCGCTGGGCGTGCCGCGCGGCTGGACGCTGACGGTCACGGATGCCCAGCTTTCCGCCGGCGCCGGCTTTTTGGTGATGATCTGCGGCGACATGATGCTGATGCCCGGCCTGCCGCAGGTGCCCGCCGCGATGAACATGGACGTCGACGAGCACGGCACCATTACCGGCTTGTTCTGAGTCTCACGGCACGATCGGCAGCATCTCGCCGGTGGCATAGAGCTTCACGTTGCCGTTCTGGCTGGTGACTTCAATGGTGACGGTCGCCGGCTTCACTTTGAAGCTGTCCGGCTGGGAGTTGGTGAGCACGAACGAGAAGTTGGTGTAGGCGCGCGATTGCGTGTCTTCCAGCGTGAAATCGGTGATGCCGGCCACCTTGCCATTGTCGGTGCCGACTTTGATCGACGTGCCCGCCACCAGCGGATTGAGATTCTGGTCGCTCACCGTGTAATTGAAAAGCTGGACGCCCTGCGGCGGCAGGCTGAAGGTGCGGGGCGTGAGATCGACCTGGGTGCGGCCGGAAAACAACACCACCGTGGAAGTGGAAATTGGCTGGTCGTTGGCATCCACCGTTTGCGCATCAATGCGCGCAAAGCCGCGTTCGCTAAAGGGGAAAATCGCGCCGGCAATGCCTTGCGGCTGCGGGCTGGCGGAGAGCAGCGTCACCGTGGCGCGGCCCAGGGCATCCGTTACGGCCGAGCCGCCGATGATGCCACCGCTCGTCTGAAATTGCACGCTGGTGCCCGGCGGCACGGGATTGGAGTACTTGTCGCCGACGAAGGCGGTCACCAGGTTGGTGAGGCCGTAAATGTTGTAACCGGCAAAATTGAGGCGGTTGGGGACCACCGAGAAATGCGCCAGATCCGGCAAACCGCCGTGAATCGCAATGGGAATGGGTGCGGAGGAAATGGCGAGGCCGGTGACTGCGGCGACGATCTGCAGCGCGCCCGCGATCGTGCCGCTGTTGATGGTGGTGACGGCGCGGCCCAGGCTGTCGGTCTCCGCGGCAGTAGGGCTGAGAAATTCGCTGCCGCCCGGCCCGCCCTTGATGCTGAAATTGAGGGTGACGCGATGTTTCAGATCCACCGGCGTGCCGCTGGCGTCTCTCACCTCAAAGGTCAAATCGGAGGTCTCATTCCCGCCTGATCCCTTCACGTAAATCGTGTTGGTTTCCACTGCAACCAAAACCACGTTCGACGCCGGGCCGGAGCTGGTCGCCCGCGCGCGGCTGAGCTGATGGCTGCCCAGGGAGAGGACTTTGTCGTTCTTGATCAGCAAGGCCGCCAGGGAATCGGTCTGGTAGCCTTCCCGGGAGATCACCAGGGTCACCAGCCGGGAAGTGCTGTCGGGCAGCTCGATGGTGAGGGAAAATCTGCCGTTGGCATCGGTGAACGTGCTGACGAGATAGCCCAGCGCCTCGATCAACGCACCGCTGACGGGTTCCTCGGTGCCCTGCTCGATGATCCGGCCTTCAATCACCGCCGGTGACGGATCCTCCGTCGTGGGCAGCGTACAGCTTAGAAGAACGCCCCACACGCCAACCAGGAGCGCGAGGTTGAGTGCCTGCCTGCGCCCGCGAGAGTCCCTTTTCATCAAGAATTCCTTTCATTCCTTTCGTGCCTGCCAATTACGGTCAATCTTCGAAACCTGCGGACGAAGAAGAGTTCTTGCATATCATGCTGGGGGTTCTATATTACGGCAATTTTTGTCTGCCAGACCTGGCAAACGCCGGCTTGTTGCAGTTCCCGCCGGTGTGCGCGGCTGGCGCTTTCGCATGAACCTGTCCGTGTCCGAGGGAAACCGCCGTGATGACCAACGAACCTCCCGAGCTTGAGGAGCCTTTTCACCTGGAAGTTGCCAGCGAGGCGCATCTGCCTTACGCAGAACAAATCAGCCGCATGCTGGAAGAGAGTGCGCGGGCGCGCGGCATCGGCATCGCCAAGCGGCCGCCGGAATACCTGGCGCAAAAGCTGCGCGAGGGCAAGGCCGTGCTCGCCTTCCACACCAGCGGCCGGCTGATCGGCTTCAGCTACATCGAAACCTGGACGCACGGCAAATACGTCGCCAACTCCGGTTTGATCGTCGATCCGGAATTCCGCAACTCGGGCCTGGGCAAGCGCATCAAACACGCCATTTTCGAACTGTCCCGCAAACGCTACCCCAACGCCAAAATTTTCTCCATCACCACCAGCCACGCGGTGATGAAGATGAACACCGAGTTGGGCTTCAAGCCGGTGCCGTTCTCCGAATTGACCACCGACGCCGAGTTTTGGGACGGCTGCCAAACCTGCCGCAACTACGACATTCTCACCCGCAACAATCGCAAGCATTGCCTGTGCACCGGCCTGTTGTTCGATCCGCAGGACACTCGCCTGGTCACCATCAAGAAACGGGAGAATCGCGTGGTGGTGCTGGCGTTCAGCGGCGGCCTGGACACCTGCTATTGTGCCAAGTATCTCTCGGCTGAACTCGGCCTGGAGGTGCATTCCGTGGTGGTCAACACCGGTGGTTTCACCGCCGCGGAGCTGGCTGAGATCGCCAGCATGGCGCAGCGGCTGGGTGTGAAGAATCACGTCGTGCTGGATGAAACCGAGAATTACTATCAGAAATGCGTCAAGTATCTCATCTTCGGCAATGTGCTGAAGAACAACACCTATCCGCTTTCCGCCAGCGCCGAGCGCGGGTTTCAGGCTGCGGCCCTGGCGCAATATGCCCGCGCCATTAAGGCCGGCAGCATTGCCCACGGCAGCACCGGCCTGGACAATGACCAGGTGCGCTTCGACATCGCCTTCAGCACGCTGTTGCCCGAGGCCACGATTCTGGCGCCCATTCGTGATCAGCATGTTTCCCGCAATGCCGAGATTGAGTATTTGAAAAAACACCAGCTCGATTTCGACTGGACCAAACTGCAGTACTCGGTCAACAAGGGCTTGTGGGGCACCACCATCAGCGGGCCGGAGATGTACACCTCCTCCGAATGGCTGCCCGAGGAGGCTTTTCCCACGCGCTTCACCAATCCCGAACCGCAAACGCTCGAACTGCATTTTCGCCGCGGCGAACTGACCGGCATCAATGACCGCCTCTTTGACAACCCCGTGCAGGCCATCCAGCAGCTCGAGAAAATCGCCGGGCCATATGCCATCGGCCGCGACATTCATGTGGACGATTCGACCATCGGCATCAAGGATCGCCTGGGCTTCGAGGCCGCTGCGCCGCTGGTGATCATCAAGGCCCATCATGCCCTGGAAAAACACGTGCTGACCAAATGGCAACTCTACTGGAAGGATCAATTGGCCGACTGGTATGGCACCATGTTGCATGAGGGCCATTTCCTCGACCCGGTGATGCGCAACATCGAAAGCTTTCTGGCGGACTCGCAGCACAACGTCACCGGCACGGTGTCGGTGTCGCTGGCGCCCTATCGTTTTCAAATTCTCGGCATCAGCTCGCCGCACGATCTGCTCTCGCCGGAATTCTCGGTGTACAACGAAGCGCATCATTTCTGGACGGGCGAAGATGCCCGCGGCTTCGCCAAGATGCTGGCCAATCCCTACACCACTTACTACAAGGTGAATCGCAAGAATGGTCAAGGTTAAAGTCGGCATTGCCGGCGCGAGCGGCTATGCCGGCGGTGAACTGTTGCGCATTTTGCTGCACCATCCCGCGGTGGAAGTGCGCTGCGCCCACAGCCGCCATCACGCCGGCAAGCCGGTGGCCGAGGTGCACAGCGATCTGCTTGGCGAAACCGCGCTGCAGTTCTCCGCCGAGATGGCAAACGATCTGGATCTGCTGTTTTTGTGCCTGGGGCACGGCGAGTCCGTGCGCTACCTGCACGAGCAGCAATTGCCGGAAGGGATCAGGATCATCGATTTCAGCCAGGATTTTCGCCTGGCGCGCATGCCGGATCATGGCTTTGTCTACGGCCTGCCCGAGCTGCAGCGCGCGGCCATCGCCCGCGCCCGGCGCGTCGCCAACCCCGGCTGCTTTGCCACCGGCATTCAACTGGCCCTGCTGCCGCTGGCGCAAAACGGCTTGCTGCACGGGGAAGTGCATGTCAGCGCCATCACCGGCTCCACCGGCGCGGGGCAGGCGCTCAGCGAGACCAGCCACTTCAGTTGGCGCAACAACAATGTGCAGGTCTACAAGCCGTTTCAGCATCAGCATCTCGCAGAAATCCAGCAGAGCCTGAAATTTCTCCAGCCGATCTGGGAGGCGCAGATCAATTTTCTGCCGTTCCGCGGCAGCTTCACGCGCGGCATTCTCAGCGCGCTGTATCTGGATTGCGAACTGCCGCTGGCGCAGGTGCATGACCTGTATGCCGCCTACTATGCCACGCATCCGTTTGTGCATCTCAGCCGCAAAATGCCCGATCTCAAGCAGGTGGTGAATACCAACAATTGCGTGCTCTATCTGGAAAAACACGGCCGCAAGCTGTTCCTGACCAGCGTGATCGATAATTTGGTGAAAGGCGCGGCCGGCCAGGCGGTGCAGAATATGAACCTGATGTTTGGTTGGGAGGAAACGCTGGGCTTGCGCTTGAAGGCGGTCGCCTATTGAGCGCGGCGTGCCACGGCGGCTTTCTGTTGTCTGCAAAGTGAAAGCGCTGCCTTATAGGCAGGAAATTGCTCCAACGGATTGCAACCAGCCAGCGGATAAAGAAAACCCGCCGGCTGGTTGCAACCTGGTGGCGAGTTTCTTGGTGTTGCGGTTTATGGTCGCCGGGGAGTGCGTCTTAACCCGCCACTGTCAAGTTCAACTCCCGAGGAAAACTCTCATATGCAACTCTTCGAAGTTTACCCGCTATATGAAGTCGAACCGGTGCAAGGCCGTGACGTGCTGTTGTGGGACAAGAATGGCGTGGAATATCTCGACTTCTACGGCGGCCATGCGGTGATCTCCATCGGGCACAGCCATCCCCGCTATATCAGCCGGCTGACCGATCAGCTCAATCGCCTGGGTTTCTATTCCAACTCGGTGCAAATTCCCCTGCAGCAGGAGCTGGCGCTGCGCCTGGGCGAGTTGAGCGGCTATCCTGATTATCATTTGTTTCTCTGCAACTCCGGCGCAGAAGCCAATGAAAACGCGCTCAAGCTGGCTTCCTTTCACACCGGCCGCAAGGCGGTGGTTGCCTTTGAGCATTCCTTTCACGGCCGCACGTCCGCGGCCGTGGCGGTCACCGACAACGCCAAAATTCGCGCGCCGTTGAACGAGAGTCACGAAGTGATCTTCGCGCCGCTCAACGACACGGCGGCCCTGCAGCGGATTTTTCAGCGCGCGGATATTTGCGCGGTGATCATCGAAGGCATTCAGGGCATTGGCGGCATCCGCCTGCCCGGCGCGGCGTTTTTGCAGGAAGTGCAGGCGCTCTGCCGGCGTGCCGGCGCCGTGCTGATCCTGGATGAGATTCAATCGGGCTATGGCCGCACGGGAAAATTTTTTGCGCATCAGTTCTGCGGCATCCAGCCGGATTTGATCACCATTGCCAAGGGCATGGGCAACGGCTTTCCGGTGGCGGGGGTGCTGATCCATCCTCAATTCAAAGCCGCACACGGTTTGTTGGGAACAACCTTTGGCGGCAATCATCTCGCCTGCGCGGCGGCGGTGGCCGTGCTCGAAGTCCTGGCCGCGGAAAATCTGATCGACAACAGCCGCGTGGTGGGCGACTACCTGCTGGAGCATTTGCGCCGGATTCCAAACCGGGTGCGTGAAGTACGCGGCCGCGGCTTGATGATCGGCCTGGAACTGGATTTTCCCAGCGCGGCCCTGCGCAAACGGCTCCTGTTCAAGCATCATGTTTTTACCGGCTCGGCGCATGATCCCAACGTCATCCGGCTGCTGCCGCCGCTGACGCTCACGCGCATGCACGCGCAGCGGTTTCTCGAGCATTTCACTGCCGCGCTGCAGGAGGAGTGAATGGACCGGCTGCTCATCGTCAAGATCGGCGGCAACGTCATCGATGCGCCCGCGGCATTGGCTGCTTTTCTCGATGATTTCAGCGCGCTTACCGGCAAAAAGACGTTGGTGCACGGCGGCGGCAAGCTCGCCACCGATCTGGCGGCGGCGCTCGGCATCGAGACGCAAATGATCGAAGGCCGCCGCCTCACCGACGCGGAGACGCTGAAAGTCGTGACCATGGTGTACGGCGGGTTGATCAACAAAACGCTGGTCAGCGGTCTGCAAAGCCGCGGCTGCCGCGCGCTGGGCTTGACCGGCGCGGATGCCGATGTGGTGCGCGCCCGCAAGCGCCAGCATCCCCGCATTGATTTTGGTTATGTCGGTGACATTGAACGAGTGGACACGGCGGTGGTGCAGTCTTTCCTCGAGGCCGGGTTGGTACCGGTGTTCGCGCCGCTCACCCACGACGGCCGCGGCCAGATGCTCAACACCAACGCCGACACGCTGGCGGCCGCTCTCACCAGCGCCTTGTCAGGTCGCTATGACACCACGCTGATTTATTGCTTCGACAAAAAGGGCGTGCTCGCTTCCGCGAACGACGACGACGTGATCCCCCTCCTGACCCCGGCGCGCTATCAACAGCTCAAGGCCGGCGGCGTGATTTCCAAAGGCATGATCCCCAAGCTGGACGAATCCTTTGCGGCGCTGCAGGCCGGTGCAGCCGGCGTGGTGGTGTGCCACGCCACGCAGTTGTTGCAGGCCGTGCAGGAACCTGAATCCGTGGGCACGCGGCTGCGTCTTTGATTTTCCCCGCCTTAACCCGCAAGCGAAACAACCCTTTTCAGCGATTGCCCCGCGCTGCCGGTATATCGTAGCTGAAATCCCAAGCACTGCGGGCAGCAATGAACCTGTCAGGCTTGCAACACCACAAGGGCCCCAGCGCAGTCTGCTGAAACAGCTTTTGCCTTCTCGGGCCTGCGGGTCTGTGCGGTTGCAGAGCTGGCAGCGTTTCATTCTGTGTTGGAGTCATCCGCATCACGCTGCACCTCCGAGCCGTCTGCCTACCTTGCTGAGCGGGAGCATAACCTTCAAGACCCGGGCGCTATCGCCTGACTTTCTGCGGTGTGGGGAAAGCGGAGATGCGCTTTTTCATTTGATCACCCCGGATTGGCGTTGGACGCTGACAGAGATTTATGGATAACGAAACAGGTCAAAGCGGCGAGGCGCTGCTTGACGCGCTGTCGCGCATCAGCACGGTCATCAACACGCTCCAGCAATTCGATGTGTTGCTCGAAAAGATCATGGACATCGCGCTGGAAACCGTGGCGGCGGAGCGCGGTTTCATTCTGCTGAACAACGAGACCGGCACGCCGGTGGTGCGCATCGCCCGCAACATCACCGAGGAAAAGATCGAAGACGTCGCGCGCATTTCCTCGAGCGTGGTGCGCCAGGTGCTGCAAACCGGCGAAGCGGTGCTGATCTACGACACGCAGAGCGAAGGCGCGTTCGAAGACATGCACAGCATCATCATGTATCAGATCCGCTCGATTGCGTGCGTGCCGCTCAAGATCAAAGAACGCCGCATCGGCGCCATCTATCTGGACAGTATCAACCACCGCAGCGGCTTCACCCAGACCAGCATTCCCTTTCTGATGACCTTCGCCAACCAGGCCGCCATCGCCATCGAGAATGCCCAGCTTTACCAGCAGCTTCAGGAGGAGAACCGCCAGTTGCGCAAGGAGGTGCAGCGCGCCAGCGGCTTCGCCGGCATCATCGGCGAGAGCCACAAGATGAAGCAGATCTTCGACACCATCAACAGCCTGCTGGATTCCGACGCGCCGGTGCTGATTCAGGGCGAGAGCGGCACGGGCAAGGAGCTGGTGGCGCGCGCGCTGCACCATCACGGCGGCCGCCGCGAGAAGCCGTTCGTGGCGCTGTTTTGCGGCGCGCTGCCGGAGTCGCTGCTGGAGAGCGAGCTGTTCGGCCACAAGAAAGGCGCCTTCACCGGCGCGATCAGCGACAAGAAGGGCTTGTTCGAAACCGCCGATTCCGGCACGTTCTTTCTCGACGAGATCGGCGACATCTCGCTGACGCTGCAGACGCAATTGCTGCGCGTGCTGCAGGAGGGCGAGATCAAGCGCGTGGGCGAAAATCACGTGCGCAAGGTCGACGTGCGCATCATCACCGCCACCAACAAGGATCTGCAGGCGAAAATCCGCGACGGCTCCTTCCGCGAGGATTTGTACTACCGCCTCAACGTTATGAACATCTATCTGCCGGCTTTGCGCGAGCGCGCCGAGGACATTCCGCTGCTGGCGCAGCACTTTCTGCAGATGTTCACCGAAAAATACCGCAAGAACATTCACGGCTTTTCCTCCGCGGCGCTCGACCGGTTGACCCGCCATCACTGGCCCGGCAACATCCGCGAGCTGCGCAACACCATCGAGCGCGCGGTGGTGCACGCCAAGGGCGCGCTCATCGGCGTGGAAGATTTGCGCCTGGCCGAGCCCAACGGCCACCTCGTGCCGGCGGGCATGACGGTCGAGCAGTTGGTGCGCCGGCTGGTGGAACAAACGCTGCGCGAAACCGGCGGCAACGTGACGCACGCGGCGACGCGGCTGGGCGTTTCGCGGCGCTGGATTCAATACAAGCAGAAGCAGTGGCATGATGGAAAGAATTGAAGGCTACCAGGTCTTCGCCGAGCTGAAGAACGGGCCGGTCACCACCGTGTTCAAAGCCGTGGATGTGCGCCACAACCGGGTGGTGCTGATCAAGTTGCTGCGGCCGGAAGCGGCGGCGCAGGAAAATTGGCGCACCCAGTTTCTGCAGGAAAGCCGCATCAGCGCCAGAATTGCCCATCCCAACCTGCGGCGCACGCTGCAAACCGGCGCGCTCGACGGCCAGCCCTACATCGTGCTGGAATACATCGAAGGCCCCACCCTGCACGAGCTGATCACGCAGCACAAGCGCCTGCCGCTCGATCTTTGCATCTACCTCACCAAGGAGCTGGCTGCGGCGATCGGCGCCGTGCATCAAAACAAAGTGCTGCATCGCGACATCAAGCCGCAGAATATTTTTCTGGCGATGAACGGCGCCGTGAAACTGGGTGATTTGGGCTCGGCGCACGAACTGGCGGATAATAATCCCCTGACCATTGGCACGCCCGCTTACATGTCGCCGGAATACATTTTGGGGCAGGAGGTGGGGCCGGCGAGCGATTTGTTCTCGCTCGGCGCCGTGCTTTATGAAATGCTCACCGGCGAAGTCGCGTTTGTGAATCGCACGCTGGCGGCGACCTTGCTGCACGTGGTCAACTGGGATCCCATGCCGATCGCGAAGCTGCGGCCGGAAACGCCGCCCGAGCTGATCGTCACCTGCCAGAAGCTGCTGGCCAAGAATCCCGCCCAGCGCTATCGCAGCGCCGCGGCGGTGAGTGATGATCTCGGCTTTCTGGAGAAGAAGTACGGCCTGAGCACCAACCGCAATCATCTTGCCTATTTTCTCGAATCGCCCGACACCTACTTCCAAGTCGTGCTGCAGTCGAACGCCATCCTGTCGCCGGCCAGCGGTGCGCCGGCGCCCAGTCCCCGCCGCATTCCAACCTTGAGCTGGGGCGTGGCCGCGATCATGAGCGCCAGCATGTTTCTCGCGGGCGTGCTTTTCATCAAAGGCCTCAAGGAATACTATTTTGATGACAGCAACGCGGCGCGCTCAGCCAAAACGGCGCTAGCACTGCCGGGCAGCAGCACGGCTGAAACCGGCTATCTCGAGTTGCGCGTCATCCCCTGGGGCACGGTCTTTCTCAATGGCGATTCCACAGGTACCACTCCCTTGCCGGCAGCCGTGCCGCTGCCCACCGGCCGCAATGAAGTCAAGATCCGCCACCCGCGTTGGGGTGAAAAGGTCAAAGAGGTCGGCATCACACCCGGCGACACGGCGCGCCTGACGATTGATTTGACCCAGCCGTAAGGCCCCCGGCATTTAATTCCTCATGTTGCAGTTGCACCGCCCGGGCGGTTTCTCCGCTGGCAATTTTCTTCGAATTGCGATTCATCCGTCCCGGGGCGCCGGCGGCGCACCAGCAGCCCCCATTTCAACAACGCCAGCAGCGCGTGCACGCCATCCCGCCACGTGACTTTCTTGCCCTCGTGATAATCGCGGCCGGTGTAGGTGATGGGAATTTCGTAAACGCGATAGCCGTATTTGAACAGCTTGATCGTCACCTCGACCTCGAAGTCAAAGGAATAGGATTGAATGGCCAAATCGCGCAGCACTTCGGCGCGAATGACTTTGAAGCCGGTTTCCATATCCGTGAGAATGCCGGAGGTGATGACGTTCGCCAGAAAAGTCAGCAGCTTGTTGCCGACAAAGTGCCAAAACAGGAACACCCGGTGCGGCCCAAGAAAGCGCGAGCCATACACCGCATCGGCCCAGCCTTGTTCGATCAAGGCCAGCGCCGCCGGGTAATCCTCGGGATGATATTCGAGATCCGCGTCTTGAATGATGATCACCTCGCCGGTGGCGGCAGCGAGACCGGTTTTGATTGCCTGACCCTTGCCCAAATTGCGCGGATGCGACAGCAGCAGCAGCGGCCGCGTGCGGGCCAGCTCGGCGGCGATCTCCGCGCTGCCATCGGTGGAGCCGTCATTCACAACGATGACTTGCTTGGCACACGGCACGTCGAGCACGCGCTCGATCAGCGTTGCGATGGTGGCGCGCTCGTTGTAGAGCGGAATGATGACGGAAATGACCACGCTGCGTTCCTTTCTGGGTGTCGGGTTGACGGCGTTCGGGGCCGCGGTTGTAGAATGCGCGCGCTGAATTGGCACTCGCATGGCTTCGCGCGCCGCGGCGGGAAGATGCAGGAGTCTGGGCACAAAACCAAATTGTAAGCACAGACTATCCGTTTCGTAATCGCTCTGCAAAAAAAACGCGCACCGGTGCGAAAATCTTTTGCAGTTGCGTGGCGGCCGGCTGGCTGTGCCTTCTGAGGTTGCGCCGCCGCGCAGCAGTTGTTTTCAGATAACTGCTTGAAAATCTGGATAAGCCCGCAGACCGGCAGGGGGTGAGGTGGTGGGCGCAAAACGGTGGTATGAAATTTGTCAAATCAAGAAGCGTTCATGGTGATGGTGCTCATCGTATTCCGACAGGGACAGCGAATACCTTGCCAGTGCGCCCACAAGGCAGTCCGATGAAGCTCACAGGAAGTGAGTCCCAAGCCAGGATGGCGTGATGTTGCGTGGGCAGATCGTCGAGCGTGAAGCATGGCGCCGGCAGTCACAGACCTCCGTCTGCAGGCACATGCTTCTCGCTTTTTGTGCAAAACGCTCATCGACGGAGTGATGACGGACTTCTTTGATGGGCGTTTTTGTTACCGCCTGGCTCCGTGACAATCTGCAAACCAAAGGGACTGGGCATACTATAAGGCGCCAACTTCGTCACCATCGTGAGACGGTAGCAAGAGTCGCGATCCTATGGCACAACAACAACTGATGCTTCTGGTTTTGGCGGCGCTGGTCACCGCGTTCACGATCGTGGTCGGCATGAACCGTTTTCAAGAGGAGGCCGATGCCGCGGAGAAGGATCAAATTTTGCTGACGGTCGCCAATCTCGCCACCCGCGCGCAGGCGTGGTATCACACGCCCGCCCTGCTGGGCGGCGGCGGCAAATCCTTCGCGGATTTTTCGTTCGAGAAAATCCACTACCGTCCTGCCAGCCCTTGGGGAACGGTGGACCTGTCCTACCGCGTGCCCGGCAGTGTGCGCATTATCGGCCGGCTGCACAATGACAGCAATTGGAGCATCGTCGTCGATGTTTACCCGGATTCCTTCGACGTGACGCATTGAGCATTCCGTTTGAAAGGAGGCTGAGCCGGGGAGTGATCACGGTTTCTTTACCTCTCGCCAATTTCCAACATAAACGAAGGCGCCGGCCGGTCAGCGCTGTGCCATTCACAAATCACCATGCGGTTTTGACCTGCCGGGCGATTTCGGTTAACCAACCCAACCACAGGAGCACTGCATCATGGGTCAGCAGCAACTTCTTTTGCTCATTCTCGCAGCAGTCATTGTCGGCGTGGCCATCACGCTCGGCATCAACATGTTCTCGCAGAACTCGGCGCAAGCCAATCAGGAAGCGGTCATGCAGGATGTTCTCACCATTGCCTCACGCGCGCAGGCCTGGTATCGCCGGCCCGTGCAAATGGGCGGCGGCGGTCGCAGCTTCGCGAATATGACACTGGCCAAGATCAATTTTCCCGGTTCGAATGCGAATGGGAGCTACACTTTGTCGGGAGGTAATACCACGACCCTCACGATTACGGGCACGGGTGTTGAGGATCCTGACAATGATGGTACAAAACTGAGCGTCCAAGCTGTCATCACGCCAGACAGCGTGAGAACAATGACGATCACGCCCTAGTACAAGGTCTGCCGGAAACGGGCGGATGATCCCCAACAGTCTGCATCCGCCCTTTTTTCGAATGACCGAGCGATACATTAATTCACGGATGGGATGTGCTGTCAGGGAGCGTGCCGACCCTAACCGGAGCAACGCAACGTGGGACAGCAGCAGCTCTTACTCCTCATTCTCGCCGCAGGTGTCGTCGCCGCCGCCATCTTGGCTGGTTTCAGCTTGTTTTCACAGAGTGCAACCCAGGCCAATCAGGAGGCCGTCATTCATGACATCATGAATATTGCGTCGCGGGCGCAAGCCTGGTACCGCCGGCCAGTCGCCATGGGAGGCGGCGGGCGGAACTTCGCCGGCCTCAACGGTAATCTCAGCCGCATCAATTTTCCCAGCAGCAATGCCAATGGCAGTTACGCCATCAGTGGCGGCAACGCCAGCACGGCCACGATTACCGGCACCGGCGTGGAAGATGGCAACGGCGACGGCTCACCGCTGGTGGTGACCGTGGTCATCACCCCGGACAGTATTCGCAGCCTGACAACGACACCCTGATCGCAGTGAGAAGCAAGGAACAGGTTATGCCTCCCCGGCCTGTTCCTTGTTTCATGTTTGGCAGGAGCGCCGTGCCGGGAGTGGGGGGAGGGAGTGGGGGG
>JBBIKM010000117.1:0-19094 GCA_037445455.1 bacterium
CTTCCGCAATGCGAGTGAGCCATTTCTTTTTCTGCTCAGGTGTGCCGCCGAACATGATCGGATCGCTGCCGAGAAAGGTGGCGAACACGCCGGTGGCGATGCCGAGATCGATGCCAGCCAAATGCTCGCAGATGTGATAGACATCAAACGCGCCGCCGCCCATGCCGCTGAATTCTTCGGGAATGAACAGCAGTTGAATGCCCAAGCCCGTGCACATCTCGCGCACGAGAGTGACGGGGAATTCGTCTTTGGCATCGAGTTCGAGAAGTTTTTCTTCGGGAAGATGGCTGGTCGCAAATTCTTTGATGGCAGAAAGCGTCAGATCGAGGGTTTCTTTGTCGAGACCTTTACTCATAGTCGAATGCCCTTGTGATTAGCACGCCTGGTCGAGAAAGAACTGCATGGAGAAGTCTGCGATTGCTGCGCAGAGCTGCACACGCGGGTGCGCCGATCCACGCAGCCGAAATCAGCAGGCGGCCGCGCCGATCGAGGTTTAGAGAGTTGGGCGGCTGCTGTGCCGCCGCAGGTCAGGGACGGGGAGAAGGGGAAATCCTGCACCTTGGAGCCTCCTGCGCCTCCAGGGCCTGGGAATCTGACGGGCAAATTGCAATCTTTGCGCCAGACCCTGGTGCAGCGAGCGAGACCCTT
Organism: bacterium; assembly: GCA_037445455.1. GTDB lineage: Bacteria > Zhuqueibacterota > Zhuqueibacteria > Zhuqueibacterales > Zhuqueibacteraceae > Coneutiohabitans. The sequence continues at coordinate 649 of JBBIKM010000117.1, forward strand.
GACTTTATTGATCTTGGGTCAGGGCAGGGCTAATCCTGCATGGTGGAGATTTCGCAGAAATCAGGAAGGAAAGCCGGCTTCTTTGCAAAAATGCAAAAACCCCTGTTGCGTGATTTCGGGGCTTGACTCAGGCAGCGGCGCGATTCACCTCGTTGGCCGGCGCGATTCTGTCAAGAGGACGGTCGCCAAATCAGGCGCGGGTGTCGCAATCGTTCGTTCGCCGTTCTTTCGACTCGCAACAATTTTCCGGAGCATCGTCACGGCCGCCGGGTCGAAATCCTGTTCCTCGCATTGCTGGCAAACTTGGGCGGGCACATTCTCCGTCACGATGGGTTTGGGCTGAAATCACTTCTTGGCTGGCTGCGGTGCGACGCTCAGAATTTTCTTCAACTGAACTTCATCCACCTTCAGCAAGTCCACCTGGGGCAGGCGTGGGGTCAGCGCCGCCCAATTCGGATCGGCGGCAAAGACTTTTCGGAACAGCGGCAATGAGTCGTCGAGGCGGCCGGCGTTGACGAGCGCAACCGCGGTCCAATAGGCCATTTCAAGGTTGTCCGGCATCATCTTCTGCGCGGCGCCGTATTCCGCCAGCGCCATGTCCATGTCGTTGTGTTCGACCGCGAGATCGCCGGCATTCATGTGCTGATAAGCGCGATGGACGTGCATCAGGCGCCGCAATTCCTTGAGCGGCTCGGGGTGATCTTCGACGCGCAGGTCCATAATGCGATCCGCCCACGGCCGGCCGGTATTGGTTCCGCTCACGATCAGAATCGCGGCGGATTGTTTGCCGCGAATGTCGCCGCCCGCCGCCTGCGCGGCCTCGAGCGCGGCGAGCATTTTGTTCGCGAGATCGCCGCTGGTGTTTTGATAAGCCTCCGCCATCGCCGGCCAGACCCTTTCATTTAACATGAGATTGGCCTGCACGGAAAAATTTTCTCCCACGAAATGGCCGGCCGCGGGAATGCACTTGCTGCCGGTGTGCGCGGCGACATGGCCCTGCGCGTCGATCATGGCGACCTGGCGCACGGCCTCGCCGGGATCAGCGGCGAGCACCGCGGCCAATGCCTGCCTGGCGGTCTTGCCGGCACGCATGAGTTGCAGGCCGAGCGGGCCATAAGCCGGATCGATGAACGATTGCGTCGCCACCGCGCCCACGCCGGCCTCGGCCCAGGTCACCAACGAACCGACCGAGAACCAATGCGATTGCACCGCGACCCCGAGCTGGCCAGTAGCGGGATCGCGGGCGACGATGGAGTAGGTGTGGAGCGGGCGGAGCGGCTCCTGGGCAAGTCCGGCGCCAGCCACCAGCGCGAGCACGAAAAGCGCCAGGGGAAGACGTTGCAGCATGATGACCTCCTCTTCATAAAAAGAATTGATACAACAATGCCAAACCACAAAGCGCGACAGAAAATTCGGCATCATTTGCCGTCTTCATTTTGTCTCTTGTTCCGCAGGGATTTTTGGTCTATATCTGGCTTCGAATTCAGTACCAAAAGCAGGAGTCAACCATGAAAGAGATTTCCGTCTCGAATGACATCGTTCCGTTGGGAGAATTCAAAGCCGAACCATCCAAGTGGTTGAGAAGCGTGCAACAGAGCGGCCAGGCGGCGATCATCACACAAAACGGCAAGCCGGCAGGCGTGCTTTTGTCTCCTAAAGACTTCGACGAACTGCGCCATTCCCGGTTGTTCCTCGACTCCCTCAAAAGGGGAATCGCGGATGCCTCGGCGGACAGGGTATTTGATACCCCGCAATTGCAGCAGGAGCTCGAAAAACGCCGCCGCAAAGGGACGGTGTCATGAAAGTCGTGTGGACCGCGGAGGCGTTGGAGCAACTGGCGGCAATCGAAGATTTCATTGCGCGCGACGCCCAGAACGACGAGACATCTTGATGCTGCCTCGCACTTCCCCTTACCTTTCAGAGCTTTCCTTCGCAATAATCAATCGCTGAATCTGGCTGGTGCCCTCGTCGATCTGAAAAATCCTGGCCTCGCGCATGAGTTTTTCGACGGGGTATTCGCGCGAAAAGCCGTAGCCGCCGGGGTGGTCGCATTCGTTCGACTCATGCCGGCAGAATGGCGCGATGCCGCCACCACGGCAGGTTTCTGGTGGCTGGGGAAATCATCAGGTCATGCTCAAAGCAGCTCACCAGCCAGCGCCGGAGCTCCTTGCCGCGCCACACGAAATGATCCATGGTGGCGGTGTCCGCCGGACTGACGTTCACGCGCATCTTGATCTCAACGAGATGCAGGCACGTGGCCGTTTCGATGAGCAGATCGATTTCGTTCTTGTTGCTGTCGCGATAGAAATAGAGATCGAAGGGGCCGGCGCCATGAAACCTTTCCTTCAGAACGTCGATGATCAGGAAATTTTCAAAGAGACTGCCGGCCATTGGGCCGGAAAGCAGTGTGGCCGGGTCAGGGTATTTGAGCAGATAGGCGAGCAGGCCGGTGTCGGTGAAATAGAGCTTGGGACTTTTGATGACGCGTTTGCCAACGTTCCTGAAAAATGGGCGCAGGAGATAGACAATACGGCTCGTCTCCAGCAAGGAAAGCCATTTCTGTGCGGTGGTATGGCTGATGCCGGCATCGCGCGCCACTTCGGAGAGATTCAAGATGTTGCCGGCGCGTGCCGCCAGCAACTCGACAAAACGCTGAAAGAGATTCAAATCCTGCACCGTGGTGATGAGCCGGAGGTCGCGTTCGAGATAGGCTTGCACGTAAGAGCCGTAGAACAAGCGGGGATCGACGAGGTGGACACAGGGATCGGGATAGAATCCCCGGAACAAGAATTGGAAAAGTTCGCTCAGCGCCATTGGGCCATCACTGTTCACTTCATGAAAGGAGAACGGCAGCAGTTCAAAAATGGCCACCCGACCGGCCAGCGTTTCCGTCAAGCCGGTCATCAAATGAAAAACTTGTGACCCGGTGAGGATGAACTGGCCTCTTTCATGGCGGTTGCGGTCAACCCGAATTTTCACATAGGGCAGAAGCTCGGGGACGTATTGCACTTCGTCAAGAACGGAATGGGACGGCACATTTTGCAGAAACAAACCGGGGTCGTCCTTGGCCTGTTGGCGCAGCACCGGATCATCGAACGTGAAAAAGGTGTAGTGTGGAAACAAGTTCTGCAGGAGCGTGGATTTTCCGGCCTGGCGCGGCCCGGTCAACGCCAGCACTGCGAACTGATTGGCAGCATTCCGAAGTTGGGGTTCGATTCTGCGGTGAAAGTATTTCATAGAAGGCAATCTATACTGCCACTATGCAAATTGCAATTCTAAAATTCAACTGGCAGGGTCAGGCGATTCTCATGCTTCCCGCAAGACTCTCCGGAGTTGGCAGAGGAAACGCCCGCCAGGAATGTGAGCGCGATCGCAGCCAGCGCTGCCATTGTTATATCAAGCTGCTCTCCTTGTGACGAGGAGGGTGGGTTTTCGGGACTGTGAGGAGGTTACCCTCTTTCAAAAATTTCTTTCGCAATAATCAACCGCTGAATCTGGCTGGTGCCCTCGTAGATCTGAAAAATCTTGGCATCGCGCATGAGTTTTTCGACGGGGTATTCGCGCGAAAAGCCGTAGCCGCCGAAGACCTGCACGGCGTCGGTGGCCACGCGCATGGCGGTGTCCGCGGCGAAGCATTTGGCGTACGCGGCCTGCAGGGTGTTGCGTTTGCCCTGATCGATGGTCCACGCGGCCAGCCAGGTGAGCAGGCGGCTGGCTTCGATGTCTTTGGCCATGTCCGCGATCAGGAAGCTGATGCCCTCATGCGCCGCGATGGGCACGCCGAAAGTCTTGCGTTCCTTTGCATAGCGGGCGGCATGTTCCAGTGCGGCGCGCGCGAGACCGACCGCCATGGCGGCCACCACCGGCCGGGAATGATCGAAGGCCGCCATGGCGGCTTTCCAGCCGTCGCCCTCCTGGCCGAGCATGTTGGCAGCCGGCACTTTCACCTCTTCGAAACTCACGCCGCGCGTGTCCGAGCACCGTTGCCCCAGCTTGGGTTCGTGCTTGCCGATTTTCACGCCGGGCGTGTCCGCCGGCACGATGAAGCCGCTGATGCCTTTGTAGCCTTTGGCGGGATCGGTGTAGGCAATCACAAAAAACCAGCGGGCGTGGCCGGCGTTGGTGATCCACATCTTCTGGCCGTTGAGCACGTAGTCCGTGCCGGTTTTTTTGGCGGTGGTTTTGATCGCCTGCACGTCGCTGCCGGCGCCGGGTTCGGTGACGGCATAGGAACAGAAGGCAAACTCTTCGGTAAGCGGCGAGAGAAATCTCTTCTTCTGATCGTCATTGCCGGCCACGATGACCGGCGCGATGGCGAGGGTATTGCAGATCATGGTCGTGCCCACGCCGGTGCAGCCCCAGCCGATTTCCTCGGAGATCAGGCATTCCTCCAACACGCCCAGCCCCAGGCCGCCGAATTCCCTGGGAATGTGCACGTTCATCAAACCGAGCTCCCAGCCCTTGCGGCAAACGGCTTCAGGAAATTTTTCCTGCTCGTCGAGTTGCGCGGCCACGGGGCGGATTTCATTTTGGGCAAATTCATGCGCGAGATCGCGGAACTGCCGCTGGTCTTCGGAGAGGGAGAAGTTGATCATGGCAATGTTCCTGCAGGTTTCGTGGTGAGCAGCGTCAAATCAGTCGCTTCAAGACACTTGTATGCCGCAGCGCGCAGCAATGTTAAACGCCAGGGCTTTGAAATCGAGATAGCAATCCTGCACCGCCTTGACATGCGCGCCGATGGCGCCGTCCGCGGGCCGGAGAAAGAACATTGGCTTTCTTGCCTCCATGGCCAGCGGCATCAGGCTGCGATAATGCTTGAGCAAATGCACGCAGTGAGGGTCATTTTCAGCCCTGACCCCGACTGCAGTTGCTGCCGGTTCTTCCAGAACATGAGTGCGATACTCCAGGGGAATACGACTCAGCCAGCGCGAGTAGGCTTTGACCGGCCGGTCCAGCCGGATGGCATGCTGCTGAATCACGTATCCTGTCGTCTCCATGCTGTGCGCCGGCAATTGCAGGTTTGGCTCGGGATTTTTCTTCAGCCGTTCCTGCCATTCCTGCCGCCAACGTCGCAGCGTCGGGCCCAGGTTGCGCAGCCCCTGCAGGGAAAACAGATCGGGCACCAGCAGCACGACGACATGTTGCGCAGCGGTGAGAACCGACCGATTAATGGCGCCCAGGTTCGGGCCAATATCAAGCAAAACCAGCTCAGCTTCCCGTGTCTGCGCTGCCTGCAGCAGCACGCGATGGAAAGCAGAAATGATGCGAAAGGCAGACTCATCGCCATCAAGGCAGCGCGGCCAGGCGTCCGAGAGTTTGTCCTCAAACAAGGACAGGCCAAGATCACCCACCACCACACCAAGATTGTCTGCCACTTCCTCCACGTGCGGGGTGGCAATATCTCCCGTCCCTCGAAGGATTGGCCTGATAGCTCCCAGAATGCTGTGCGGATGTTCGCCTTCCGGCCACAGTTCCTCCAGGCGGTCCTCTTCCAGGAACATGGAAGTCAAATTCGCCTGGGGATCGAAATCCGCGGCCAAGACTCTCACGCCGCGATCGGCAAACATCCAGGCGAGATGGTAGGTCAAAGACGTCTTCCCCACGCCACCCTTGTTGTTGAAGAAAACAATGGTCGTCATGGCCGGTTCCGAATGGTGACGAGAACGCGAGTGGAATCAAAATGGAATTCCGGCTCGCGATTGCCGTTTTTCTGCAGTTCTTTCCGGGCCAGGGGAATGCCCAGGCCGAAGCGCTGAACAAAACCCAGGACTTTCATGGCCTCCGCGAGCAATGGGTTGCGATAGTCGGTTACTCCGGGCAGGCCAAAGTTGCGCTCGTTAACATTGCCATAAAGCCCGCCGGGGCTGTGGATTTCAATGCGGTCTGTGAACCAATGGACTCGCACGGGCGCGCTGGTGGATTCATAGGTCCGATGCAGCAGGGCATTGCGGGTGAGTTGCTGCAGGGCCACGATGGGATAATCCGGTTGCCTGGTCTCTGTTGACCCGCTGCGCACCTCAGACGACGTGGAGATATTGGCGGCTAAGACCTCGTCCAGGCGCCGCATCAGGTCTTCCAAGGGGCCCCGCAGCTCAACCTGGTGTCGTATGGCGTCGGTCAGTTCGGTGCCGTCCAACCGCAGGAATTGCAGATATGCTCCTGGCAGCCAACGAAGAGGATCTTTGCCAAAGACGATCATGGCGGCGACATTTGGAACAAGGTTCCGGTCGAGAAATCGCAGCGAGGCCAACTGTTCTTCAATCGAACGTCGATTCTCGGCAAGCACTTCAGGAGACACCGCCGCAGGGAGATAATGAACTCGGAAGTACGCGAGATCGAGATCTTCGCAGGTTGCGCCAGTCACCGGCTGTTGATCGAACCACAGGGTGCCGGCGCGTCGCTTCTCCATCAATCTTCTTTCTTCTTCCAGGGTTGCCTGGGCGAGGCGCGGTCCCACGCGTATCCAAACCCTGCCATTGTAGCGAACCGGCGGGTTGTCGGCCGGATGCACTTCGACGACGGCAATTTCACAACCTGCCAGCACCTTTTTTTGGACGGTCATGACGGGAAACGGTAATATGTTGCCATCCGATCTCATGTCCGCAATTGTGCGCAGCAACTCGTCTGTGATGGCAAGGTTTGAACAACTGCCGTCGTCATTGACCCCGATGAAGATGAACCCTGGCAGCCGTGAATCCGGCAAGTCATTGGCAAAGGCGCAGATTGCCTGCCGAATCTTGTTGCGATCGCTGAGTGAGGCCTTTCGCTCCACCCGGTCCGATTCCACATCGGTCAGGAGAGCCTGCAACTCCTGGTCGGTTATCATATCTGCCAATCCAGAGTGAAAGAGTGCAACGACAATAATCGTGCGTTCCGCGGCCGAACATCAGATAGCGCTGGTCCAGATATGTTCCAACCTCGGCTCAGCCGGAACCCAACAATTCGATCAGGTTCCGCCGCTTCCGGCCATCAAGTTCGCAGCGCCTTGTTGCTCTGCCTTGGGTGAGCCTTCTCTTGGCCATGGCATACGGGCGAATCTTGCGATGCACGAGAAGCTGTGCCGGATTTGTGTTCGTCCAGGAACACCGCCGCCCGGGCGTGGCGTCATGAGCAAGAACGAGTTCCATTCGGCTTGTGCACGCTGCGGGGCCAGGCGTGCGGCCGATTTCTTCCTTTCCGGGCAGCCGCCAATTCTTCTAGAAATCCCTGCGACATGTCATTTCCGTGCAGCAAGAAATTCTGCAATCGCCTGCTTGGCTTCGGCGGATTCAAAACATAAACCCTGCGCGTAGATCTCATACTTGAGCATGGCCTCAAGCGATTGCCCGAGGGTTTGCGCCAGGCCCTTCTTGAGCAAGCGCAGCACGAGAGGGGATTTTCCGGCAAGCGATTGCGCCAGCCGCAGCGTGGCGGGCAGCAGTTCTTCGTCCGGCAAAACCTGATTGACGATTCCCAAACGCAACGCTTCTTCAGCGGCAATCATCTCGCCGGACATGAGCAGCTCCGCCGCCCTGGCGGTTCCCACCAGGCGCGGCAAGAAATAGGTGCAGCCGAGATCCGGATGCAAACCGAGTCGGATGAACGGAAAGCCGAGGCGGGCGCCCGCAGCCATCAAGCGCAGATCACAAGCCAGGGCCAGGCCCGCGCCGCCACCTGCCGCAGCGCCGTTAATCGCGGCAATGACCGGTTTCTCTGCCGTGTGAATCATTTCCACGGCTTCGCTGCCGGTCATCACCAGCACGCGGCCCTGGTCAATGTCTTTGGCGGCGGCGAGTTGTTCCAGGTAGTTGACATCCGCGCCGGCGCAAAAGCCACGGCCGGTGCCGGTCAAAATCACCACGGCGACGCTCTCATCCTCCAGCAGTTCGCGCAGCGCCACGGGAATTTCCTGCACCATTTTGGCATCAAAGGCGTTCAGCCGCTCCGGCCGGTTCAAGCGCAGCATACCCACGCCGTTTTGCTTTTCAAGGAGCAGAAATTGGTAGTCCATGGCAGAGATTCTCCGACTTACCAGAACCGCCTTCAGATCGGACACCGCGGGCGTGCGGCGCTCATTCGTGCTTGTAAACCACGCCCTCTTTCATGACAAAGACAACGTGCTGCAGGGCTTTGATATCCTGCAAGGGATTCGCCGCGACCGCAATCACGTCCGCGATCTTGCCGGGTTCGAGCGTGCCGAGTTCATCGAGGCGGCCGAGCAGTTTGGCGGCATGATAGGTGGCGGATTTGATCGCCGCCATCGGCGGCATGCCGGCTTCCACCATGTATTGAAACTCGAGGGCGTTGCGGCCGTGGCGGAACACGCCGGCATCGGTGCCGAACGCAATCGGCACGCCCGCCCGCCAAGCCCTGGCAAAGGTCTGCTGAATCACCGGGCCGACGGCCAGCGCCTTGGGCACGACCACGGCACTGTAGTAGCCCTCGATTTGCGCAGAATCGGCGACGGATTTTCCCGCGGTGATGGTCGGCACCAGGTAGGTGCCGTGCTGTTTCATCAGGGCCAGGGCTTCGTCATCAAGATAGGTGCCGTGTTCGATGGAAGCGACCCCGGCACGAATGGCCCGCTTGGCGCCTTCAGCGCCGTGGGCATGCGCGGCCACCTTGCGGCCGAAATCCGCCGCGGTTTGCACAATCGCGCGAATCTCCTCTTCGGTGAATTGCGGATTGTCGGCGTTGCCGGAGAGCGACAGCACGCCGGCGGTGGCAGTGATCTTGACCCAATCAGCACCGCGCTTGATTGCCAGCAGGGTCGCATGGCGTGCACCGGCAACGCCATCGATGACGCCCTGTTCGATGCCCGGCACGCCGAGAAGGTCTTCACGATAGCCGTTGGTGGGATCAGCGTGGCCGCCCATCACGGCCAGGCTCTTGCCGGCCACCAGCATGCGCGGACCGATGATGTCACCGCGATTGACGGCATTACGCAGCGCCAGATCGACGCCCTCGCCGGCACCCAAATCGCGCACGGTGGTGAAGCCCGCCAGCAGAGTCCGCTTCAAATAAGGCGTTGCCGCCAGCGCCTGATCGGCAGGATAGAGTTGGAAGCGCTTGAGGTAGCCGCCTTTTTCGGTTTGGCCGGCAAGATGGGTGTGCATATCGATCAAGCCGGGCAGCACGAATTTATCCTTGAGATCGATGACGGTATCATTGTCTTGAGCAGGGAGAAAGCCTTTTTCCAGTGCGCGGAGACGGCCCGCCGTGATGACGAGAGTGACTTTGCTCTGTGGTTGCTCGGAGATGCCATCCAGCAGCGTGCCAGCGTAGATGAGCGTGCGTTGCGCCCGCGCCGGCCCGGCGCACACCAACAGCATCACGAGCAGGTTGATGACTGGCTGCCATCGCGCATGCGAAGTAGGCATTCATGGCCTCCTTGGTTGAAGTGAAAGGCAAACCGGCGGCTTCAGGGCATGGCGCAGCCCAGCGCGAGATTCACGCCGCGCTGGCCGGCAAAATTTCGGTTGAGCAGATCGCCATCGAGAACGCTGGCAGTGAGGCGAACGCGGCCGAGTTGCACGTGTGCGCCGCCGGTCAAGAAGATTTCAGATTCCGGACCATCAACGAATGCAGAGTAGTCTTTGAGAAAAGTGAAGGCGCCGAAGCCCACCTCCACCTGAGGTGACAGGCTGAGAATGCCGCCGCCGTAGCACTGCCATTTCTCGATGGGGAAGTTTGCCTTGAAGTCCTTGAACTCAGCATCCGCGCTCAGGCGCAGGCGTTGGAACAAGAGCGGCGTCGTCAGGCCCAGGCGGAGGGTCGCTGGTTCCTCCTGCAAGAAACGTTCGGTCGTTTGGGCCGGCGATCGCATCGTCAATGCGTTGGTGGCTTGGTATCGTGACTGCGCGGCCAGGCCGAACTGCCAGTCGCGATATTGCCACCGCGCACCCACGGCCAAGCGCCAGGCGGAATCGCTGCCCTCGGCCCATGCTTGCGGAATTTCATCGGTCATGCTGGCGCGGCGCCATTGCACGCTGCCGCCGAGGTGAAACCGCTCATGCACGGAGGTTGCCAGCGCCACGCCGAGGGCATGTTCCTCCCGCCGCAATTTTGTGGTCTCGACTGCGTTAGTTCCTGCCGGCTGGAACGCCGAATGCAGTCGAATTTCTCCCAAATCGAGATCGTAGTTGGTGGGGCGATGATAAAACACGCCCAGGGCAAGCTCGGGCCGCGGTCGCCAAGCCACACCGGCATACTGCACCGGCTGAAATTGCGGGGCAATATTGATATTCAAGAAGCGAAAGAAGTCGGTGCGTGAGGCCCAACCTGCTTCGAGAAAAAGCGAAAGCCGATCCGGCATGGCGGCCAGGCTGGCGGGATTGATCACCATCGCGGCCGGCCTGCCGGCGGCTGCCGCCATCGCGCCGCCCTGCAGATGCGCTTCCGCGCCCAACCAGTTGGGATGATATTGCCATCGCGTCACCACAACCAACTGTGACGGTGAATCCGGTTGGCGGCTGAAGGCCGGCTGCGCCAGCAGAAACACGACAGCGGCGACGGGAGGAATTTGGCGCCAGGAGAACATGCGATTTTGCGGACAGAGATCGTGTGTTTTGAACTTGCCGGGTTGCGCATGAATATAGTTTTTCCCGGCACAAAGTCAAATCCCGGCGGCCCCAGCCGCGAAAAAGAAAAAGCCATGAAGCAGGCTTCATGGCTCTTCAAGGCAAATCGGGCGCTGCGGCGTTTCCGCCACAGCGGTGTGATCTCAGGAAAGCTGTTGCCAAAGCTGATTGAGGGCAGGTTGATGCAAGGCTTCGATTTGCGCGCGCAGCTTGGGCAGCTCTTCATCCATGAGTTGCGCGATGCGGCGGTCGAAGTAGATCGGACCTTGCACCGCGATCTTGCGGGTCTCGTAGAGGCTGTCCAGCAGGGAGTCGAGAATTTCGCGGCGCGTTTCGCCGCTGTCTTTGCCGGGCGTGGGAAGATTGAGCGACAGTTTCAGGGCGTGGTCATAGATCCAGGTTTCATAACTGAGCGCCAGATCGACAGTGCGGCGGTGCAGCGCCTCCGCGGCGCTGGCTTCGGCGGTCACACCAGCCTCGCGGCAGGCGCGGGCGAGCTGTTGCAGGCCTTCTGCCACTTTTCGCAACGAATCGAGTTTGAGTGCGGTGACGCTGGGCGGCGCGAGCAGCGGCTTGGTGCTGCTGGCTGCGACCACGCCATCGATGGCTTCGAAAATTTCCTCAAGGCCGGCGGCGCGGATCTTTGGTTCGCCGGCGAGATCCCAGCGTTTTGCCGGCGCCTCCGCAGTCCAAGTGGATTGCGGCGCGGTCGCGGCAGACTCAGTGTTGCCGGCAGTGCCAGCAGCGGCGGCAGTGCCGTTTTCCGGGTCCGCCTGCTTGGCCAGGCTATCGAGCATTTCATGTTGCGCCGCGAGGGCTTTTTGCGTGGCTTCGGCCACCGCCCGCAGCTTGGCGACCATGTCCGGCGTGGTTGCGGTGTCTGCTGCCGGGGCTTCGGCTTTGGGTTCGGCCTCTTTGTAGAGAAAAGCAAGGCGATTGGCGGGCAAAGGAAGATCGTCTGTCGTGCCGGGTGCGGCGGTCGCCGGGCGCGCACTGCGTGCTGCCGGAGCAGCAACCCGGGTGGGGCCGGGCGTGCCGGCCAGTGGCGTCGTGGCCATGGTGGATTTGGAACGCATGGCGCCAGACTCACGCGGGACGCGCTTGCTGGAGGAGGTGTGATCCGAGAATTGCCGGTTCCTGCTGCTGCTGAGAATGCTGAGCACGACCATCAGCAAAACGCCAACCACGACCATGGCGATCAACACCCAAAGCAGCACCTTGCCCTGAGTGGCAGTCGGTTCTTCTACGGCAGCAAACTTGGCCAGGCCGGCGGCCACCGAGTCACTGTCGGCGGAGGCACTGGTCAGGGAATCAAGCGGCGCGGCGTTTGCGGTCACGTGGAGGGCTTCCGGCTTGCCGATGATGAGCCTCGCCGTGGCAGGCGGCTGCTGCGGCTTTTCGAGATTGACAAAATCGAATCGCAGATTGAATGACCCGCTGGAGTCCGCCACTGCGCGCAGCGTCAGCGCCAACTCCGACAGGATGATGAGCGCGGAGTCTTGCAGCGCCCACTGATATGCTGGCGTGGTGCGCAAGACGAAGCCGCGGTTGGCGTACAGCCGGCAGCGGTGACGTTGCAGCTTGACGGAATCCGCCACTGCCAGGGTGAAGCGAACTTCGAAGCTGTCCGTGGCTGTGCTCATGGCGGGCAATTGCAGTTCTTGACCGGGCGTGAGCACGAGACGGCCCGCTTCCAAAGCGGGCGCGCTGCTGCCGTCAAGCAGGGCGAGCAGCGAAATCCAACACAAAGGTGCAATCCTGGCAATCATCATAACAACTCCTGAACAGACGATGATTCATGGGCGAGACCGGCGGCACCGGTCGGTCAGAGTCGGAGGTAGATCACGTGCTCGCGGCCGCGGGCCTGCAGCATGACGTGCAGCTCGTGATTGGTGGTCAATTTCAAGCGCAGCTTGCCGGTACAGACGAGCTGGAGCAGCTCCTGGTCGCGCAGATCACCCGGCAGCGGCGGACTGAAATCGAGCGGGGTGGAGGCCAGCAGTCTGGCCTCCTCCGGCAGGCGCAGCGGGCCTTCTTTATCACTGGCATAAAAGCTGATGACTGTCTCCCGCGTGAGGCCGAAAGCGCGTACAATGTGCTCCGTGTCGAGCAGATCCTCTTTGCCAATGACTTCCCAGAAACGCAGTTCCTGGCCGGCGCGCAAGCCCAGCCCCAGACGCACGCCGGCGCGGCGGGGCTCTGGCTCCCTGGCGGCAGGAACCCAGCCGCCCATGCTGAGATGGCGCAGGTAAAACGCGCCGCCCACCGCCGTCGTGGATTTCAAGCCGTTGATGGGCAGCAACGACTTGGCCGGCTTGCCGTCGAGACTGTAGACAACTTTGCAATGCTCCGAATCAAAGGCTCTCGCCATGCGCGAGCGCACGAAGGAGAGCAGCGTACTCTTGCCGGTGAGCCGCAGAATGTCCGGGCTGTCCAATCCGGCCTTGTGAACCATCTGGCGCAACTGCAAGACGTGCATATCCAGGCTGGCGGCCACCAAATTTTCCAGCAGCTCATTGGTAACTTCGATGTTGGAAACCGTGGCAGCCCTCATTTTGCCATCGGACACGACTTGCAAAGTCATGTGCCTGAGCGCGCAGCTTTGCTCGGAAGCAAGCTCAGCCAGCCCGCATTTGAGTTGTTCGGCGTGGCGCAGCAGCCGCCGCCAGTTCAGGTAGCCGGCCTTCTCGAGTTTCATCTGGGGCAACTCGAAGGGCCGGTTCCAGAGCGGCACAACCACCGGCGCCGGCAACCGCTGTTCGAGTTGCGCCACAGCTTGTTCCATCAAATATTTCGCCAGGGCAATGGTGATGGTATCGCCGCCGAAGGTCTCATCACCTTCGACGCTCACCACCTTGAGGTTCATTTTGATGGCGGAACTGGCCACCAGGGTGCGTTCGGCTTCGGGATGCAATTCCAGACAGGTGAGGGCCATGTTGGTTGCGCCCGCGCCCAGATCATAGGTCAAAACGTGATGCCGCTGCATGGCGGAGAGGGAAGAATCGGTTTCGGCTCGCCACTGCGGCAGGCGCGCGGTCAACCCTTCAAATCCTGCGATCACCGGCGCCGGCTGCAACCAGGAATCATCGGAAAGCATGACGCCGGCGAGAGCCAGGGCCTGGCGCAGGGCGTTTTTCTGCGCCGGTGTGAAAGTCGTGGGATGTGCCACCAGCATGTTTTGCAGCAGGCACGCGCCAAAATCCAACGCCTCGCCGTTGCGCGGCGGGCGGCGATAAAGTTGATCAGCGAGATCGTGTTCGGCTTCGTAGATAAAGCGCCGGAGAAAATCGACGACGATGGCGTGCGCCGGAATCATGGTGGTGGTGCCGGATTCACGCAAAACGATTTCACGATCGGTTTCGACACCCAAATGTTTCTTGACATCGTGAATGACGTGCATGATTGCCTCGACGCCGGTGCTGGCCGCCAGCGCCGCCTGGCCGATGTCATAGCGCCGTTCGCCCTCCTGGTCAACGCCATGATAGAGAATCACAGTTGGCACGAAGGCTTCGTTTTCAACCCGCAGCAACCGCGGCAGAGAAGCGGGATGAGCGTCGCGTTCGGCCACGGCCAGACAGGTGTGGCTGGTGCCGAAATCGAGCGCCGCGACGCCACGATAGGGTTGCGGCACACGCACCTCGATTTGCAGCGGCAGCCGCGTGAGGTAGGTTGCCTCAAGGCCGGCCCGAAAGCGAAAGGTCAGCTCACCGGCAAGCGTGGTGGCGGTGTGCGAAGCTCCCGGCGAAAGGAGAAAGTGAATCGTCTCGATTTGTCTGGGCATGAGCCGCAGGGGCATGGTGGGGCCTTGCAGCAGCACGCTTGCGGCGAGCGACGGTGCAGGCGTGATGGCAATGATCTCAACCGGCAGGGTGCTGGCGTTGCGTACTTGCAGCGAGAGCCGGCGGCTGCGGCCGGCCAGGCCCCACGTCTTGAGCTGCAAGCGTTCCTCGGCCCAATGGTGCGCAAGCCCGGGAAACTCCAGACGCGGAACCGGATGCGGCAGAATGCGCAAGGGTGAATTGAACGGCGCGAAGGTGCCGGGCGGATCGCTGCAGACCAGCTTCAATGCCGCCAGGATGGGCTGCCCGTTTTGCAGGTAGGGTGCAAGGAATTCTCGTGTGACTTCCACTTGAAAGGAGAGCGAGCCATTGTCCCGGCCGGCGCTGAGCTGGCCCGGCAGAGGATGAGGGCCATCAGGTACAAGTTTGATGGCGGGAAGATCACAGGCCAGCTCGCGAATGGCGGCTTTGCCGCGGCGCAGGCGAATGCGGCCAGTGGAACTGCAGCGCAAGGTTGGGGAATTGGCAGGAGGCCGGTCGAACAACTGCAGCGTCGGTGTCAGCAATTCGAATTCCGGCAACGGCAGGACTTCGAATTCACAAGCCGGGAGATCCAAAGCTGGGCTGGTGAGGAGGCGGCAGCTAATTCGCAGGCTTGCTTGCGGCATGCCGTCCGCAACCGGCGCGAGCGCAGAACCGAATTGTGCCGGATTGTGGTCGGCAGCGCCCTCGGCGTCAGGAGATGTGGCCACCGGCGGAGGCATGAGTGCCTGCAATGCTGCGGCGGTGATCTTGCCAGGCAACTCGCGCACCTCGCCAGGCTGCAGCAGGAGAGCGGGCTTCCCCGATTTCGCAGCGGCCTCCTCGACTGGCTGAGGCGAATGCAGGCGCGCGAAATGGGCAAATCCTGCCGGCTCGGTCACCACGTCCACGACCGTGACGGGCAGCCGGCCACTGTTCTTGATCAGCAAACTGATCGCGGGCTGGCCGCCCTCTGGAGGCAGAAAGTAGACGAGATCAGGCGAACCGCTGCATTCAACCTGATAGAGGAGACAACCGCACCAGGGGCAGAATCTGTCCGTGGCTGCGCCGGGCGAGATTTCCCATGTTTTGCAATTTGGACAAAGCACGTCGATGGATATTGGGAAAGCGCTAGAAGTTGAATTGCAAGAATGCCGCCGACTGCCGAGAGGCGGCGGCCTCGGGCTTTAACACAGCAATCAAGCCGGAGGGGCTGCAGACCGGCGCCGGCGAGAGTGCGGCACGCTCCGGCAGCGGCAGGATCCGTCCGGGAGGGGTCAGGGCCAGCAACCCGAGGCGCTCGCCAGCCCCGCCTGCGCTGCGCACAACGACGATGAGGTGATCTCCCCACCGTTGCGGGGAGGAGAAATTCACGGCAAAATCGGGGGCAGACCCCCGGCGCAAACGCCAGGTTTCGATTCCAGCCCTGGCCTCAAAGGCTGCCAGCTCGCCGTGGCTCAGTTGGAGAAGCGCATCGCCCGCCGTGTTCCAGAGCAGATGAGATGCTTCCCGCAAGCCGGTCGCAAACGGGACGACGCCAAGATTGATGTTGGCAGGATCGAGGCAATAGATGATATCATCGCGTCCGAGCAGGAAGATCTGGCCGGTACGGGGATGGCGCAGCGGCGGCACGGATACATCAAAACCGGTTCCCGGCGCCAGGGTGTGGCTTTCCTGACCGGTATCGAGGTTGAGCCGGACTGCCTCCTGGGCGGTGTGATAGAGGATTTCATTGTCAGCGCTGAGTTTGATGGCACGGCTCGCCGGCCCGAAATGTTGCCAGGGCAACGTGGTCACCTGCCGTGAAGAACCGTCAATCGAGAGCCAACGCCAGCGCGCGGCGAGGCGATCATAGAGGCGAATGACCACCCGCGTGCCGCAAATTATCGCCTCGTGGATTTGCCAGGCCTTGTCCGTCAAGCGAAACAGACAGCGGCAACTGGGATGCGGGGCAAGGTTCAGATGAAAAATCACGCGCCGGCCCACGGCAAAAAAGCCGGGCAGCCACTGCGGGTGCGAGACCGGCTGGAATTGCGTAACCAAATCGCCTTCCTGGCTGCGAAAGCGGCTCATGAGACGCGGTGGATTCAGGGAAGCATTCGCCATCAAGCCAATCCCCCAGTTTGCCGCGGCGAAGGTCAGGTAGCCCCAGCCGGTCGCCATGGCCGTGATGCTGCCGGCGGCAATGTTGGGCAGGGTTGTCTGCCGGAGGCTGCTGGCTCGAGACGGTTGCGTGAAGTCGCGCTGCGCCAGAATGTGCTGAAGGCTTTCCTCATAGGAGAGCCGCTGGCCACAGTGCCGGCAAAACCGCGCGACCGTGCGATTGGTGGCACCACAGGCGGTGCAGCGCAGAATGGGCTGCCGGCAATGCGGATCGATACAGACTTCGCTGAGGCCGTTGTCTGTTTCACTCGTCCCGTTGACCGCGGGCTGGAATTCCCCAAGAACCGGCGCCACCTCATGGGGGTAGGGGCAAAGCCACTTCTCGCGGTGAGTTGTCTGTTGAGGCATCATATCCTTGTGGTATGCAATCATTACATTGTTTCTATATAGATTTTAGGGGAGGGATTCGCGGAAAAAAATCTGGCAGGCTGCCTCCACTTTGGGTTAAGCCGGCCGCTTGGGAGGACCGAGGAGGAAATACTGCGCCACTGCTCCTGCCGGTTGCTGGCACAACGGGTCGGGAGGCAGTTCCGACACAAAGTAGGGGAGTGAAACGAGGTGGGTGAAAGCAAGGCCCGGCGTACTATGAGGCCGGTTGGTTGCCGCCCTCGGGCTTCTGATCACTGGCGCCCAGGTTACGCAGGAAGTCGATCACTGCCTGGGTTTTGCTCATGCTTGCCGGAACAACGAGCAGAGTATCGTTCCCGGCCACGGTGCCGAGGATCTCCGGGTGTCTGAGATGATCGATGAACACGCCCACACCGGGCGCGCGTCCGGGCAGGGTCTTGATCAGGATCGCGCATTCATTGCCTTGAATCTGCACGATTTCCTCCTGCACGACGCGGCGCAGTTTTTTGCCTTCCGCGACTTCCGGCAGGACGTAGCGCACGCCATTGTCTTCCGGCATGCGCGCGATGCGCATTTCGCGCAAGTCGCGCGAGAGCGTGGCTTGCGTGACTTCCACGCGCTGACGCCGCAACATTCGGCTCAATTCATCCTGGCTGGAGATATGATTGGAGACAATCAACTCGCGTATGATCATTTGACGTTGTTGTTTCGTCAGTTTCATAAATGGCTCCTGCGAGGTTTTGGCGTAGTACCCTGGCTCGCGCGCAGGTACTCACGCAATCATGATTTCAAGAGATTATTCAGCAGGTCGAAAAAATATTCCAAATAGTTGGCAATGTCAATTGGTTTTTACGGTGAGAATGGTTGCGTCAGCCGGCTTGGCGCGGTGGTGCGAAACTCGCTGGCTTCACCCGAAAGCAGTATGAGGACTTCACCGCGTGGTACCGCAGCATCGGATAGGGATTGGACTGTTGCTGTCCTCGAAGTGATGAGCACCGCCACCCGCCGTGGCGCAGGCGAGGCTGCTGCTGTTGTGATTTGAGCACGCCAGTGCACGAAATCAATTCGGCATCGTACGCAATTTTCCTGCAGCGATGATCCTGACCGGGACGCAAGTGAGTTGTATGATAGGCGTGGCCTGAGGCCCGGGAGCCATCATTGCACCTCGAAGGCAGAGCCGGCGAAGTCATCTTTTGTGACGCAAGCGAATCAGCAGGGTGGCATAGACAATTCGGTGGTGCTTCGGCTCTCGAAGCTTTTGGCCAGGGCCATCGGACAGGCAATGTGCTGCCTTCAAAGGCAAAATATATCTTGACAAATTCAACAACTTTTATATATTGCGAGTCTATGTCTAAAAACTACGGGTTTGGAAGATAAAAAATTTTGTGCCACGCAGCGGCAAAGCACATCAAGCTGTATTCTGTTGGTCGGTAGTATGGCTTTATTTTGCCTGAGCTTAAAGGGCGGAATCTTGGGTGCTCATCTCTGTTAGTGGCATCAGGTTGCCACCATAGCTCAGACGGTAGAGCGCCTCACTTGTAATGAGGAAGTCGCGGGTTCGATTCCTGCTGGTGGC
>JBBIKM010000118.1:0-245 GCA_037445455.1 bacterium
TCCAACTCTGGCACGGGACGATAGTATTCTGACAGCGCCTAGTAACCCATGGACGGTAAAGGCGATATTGAATTCTATGATTCGACAACTCCCACCTGAGCCCTTCGATCAGACTCTGTTCTCTGCCGCGCCGCTGCCGCAAATCATGCAAGACCATCCCTTGAAATCGAGGGGCACATTGAACGAGAGACGGACATGACTGACCGCGACTTCGAAGCATCGCCGCAACGCTACGCTCGAATCGC
>JBBIKM010000118.1:258-11782 GCA_037445455.1 bacterium
ACTCTATCTGTTCATCATTGTCGCCGCCGGATTCGGTGAGCTTTTTGTCCGGAACAGACTGATCCGGTGGGGTGACGCCGCTGCCACCGCCAACAACCTCCTGACTTCCGAGACGCTCTTCCGCGTCGGGCTCGCAGGAGAGATGCTCACGTGCGTGGGTGACGTCGCGCTTGCGATGATCCTCTACGTACTGCTCAGGCCGGCGGGCAGGAATCTGGCCTTGCTCGCGGCGTTCTTCAGGTTGACTTTCGTCGGGATCTATGGCGTCACCAAGCTGTTCGAGATCGCGGCCCTCGTCGCGCTGGGGAGTGCCGGCAATCTGCAGGCGCTGGACCCGGCACAGCTCCACGACCTTGCGTACATGGCGCTCCGAGTGCACAGCTTCGGCTACGGCGCCAGCCTGCTGTTCTTTGGCTTCTGCTGCATCCTGTTCGGCCTCCTCATCCGGCGGTCGCGGTACCTGCCGAAAACCATCGGTATCATGCTCGCCATTGCCGGCTGCGGCTACGTCGTCTTCAGTATCGCACAGATGCTCGCACCCGCGTTTGCCGCCACGATTCTGTTCCCATGGGTTTTCCCGGTTGCGTTTATCGCTGAGTTGGCGCTCGCCCTGTGGCTACTGGCAAGAGGGGTCAACATTCAGAAGTGGAACGAGAGGACGCAGGAGTGACGGAAATCATCCGCTACCGGACAACCGTGGCAGGGACGACCCGGCGGCATATGCGGAGGGACCCGGCCCGAAGGACCGGAACCAAAGAAGACAAAAGCTCCCGCAAAGGCACGCAAAGAAAAGATTCGAGTTTTGTTTTTAATGATTGCCGGCAGCAAGCGATCGGGAAATCGTTGCGGCTTTGTATCTCGGCGTGAATTCTTTCGCCCAAAGTGGAAAGAGTCGGAGATTTTCAGAATTGATACAAAACCCGCAGCAATACGAGTCGAGAAAGCAGCCACCGAACAAATCTTTGCTTTCCTTGCCGCGAGTTTACTCTTCAGTGACTGACAACCGGTTGCAGCAGACGGGCCGCTGCGCGGCCCGTCGCTGAACCGGAGCGAAGCGCTGCGCCGCCGTCGCAGAAAAGAATCCCACCAGACTATCGCAATCAACCCCTGCGTCTGACGCCCTCCCGCCTCACTCGCTCACTTTGAGCGGAGCATACCTCGGTTGGCTTTTGTCCCGCGTTGCCGGTGCCGCCGATTCGCCGAAGTAAAGTAGGTGTGCGCCGATCACGCCTTTGGCGGTGAGGGCAGCGGCGTGCAGCGCACCGCCGAGGGCCCCGCCCAAAATCCCCGCGGCCATGGCGCCGCCGGGGCGCGCGCCGATCTTGATTGGAATCAACACCGAGTCGCGCAGCGCCGCTTGCGACCGGCCCAGCCGCAAATGGCCGAGGGAATTGGCGCGGCCATGCGCGAGCGCAATCTCCAATTTCGGATAGTCCACCCCGATGTCAACATTCCCCTTGCGATCCCGGAACTGAATCGCGCTCACCTCATACGTTCCCGCGGGCAGGCAATAGCCAAACGCCGCGTTGGGCGCGAGCCGCAGCCGGTACGGCTTCGCGGCGGGGCGGTTCTTCTCTTTCAGATGAATTTCCAGGGTGATTGGATTGGCGAGTTTGGCGGGGATGGCGCCGGCCACCAGCCGGCCGTCTTCAGCAATGAAGGCCGCAAGTTTGTCGAAAGGAAAGAACTCGGGTTGGGGATCATAGAAGGCGCCCTCGCGCTCAGGATCGAAGGTCACGCCCCGGCCGGTTTGCGAGATGACTTTACCGTGGATGATTTTGTACTCGCCGTCCTTGCGCACGATGAGCGCGGGCTTCTGGCCCTGCCACGGGACGATGTGCTCATAGAAGCCTGCCAGGCTCGTCGCACAGCCGGGCTCTTGCGCCAGCGTGCGCGGCTTCATCGTCGCGGCGCACTGCCAGGCCGAAAGGCTGCACAGGCAGGCCGCGAGCAGCAGCATGCCACGGCCTTCTCCAGCAAGATTCTTCATTTTGGCCTCCCCAATGCGGTGAGATTTCTTTTGCGTTGCCGCGCGAAATGAAACGCTCGCCTCACGCCTCCTGTTCTGTTTCCACCGCGGACCGCCTGCCGTTCTCGCCGGCGTTGTACACGGCTTCCATCGCCTCCTGGCCGCGTTTAAATTGCGTTTCGAACAGAAAAGCGTAAAAGCCGCCGTGCGCCAGCAAATCCTCGTGGCGGCCCTGTTCGATGATGCGGCCCTTGTCGAACACCAGAATCCAATCCGCCTCGATGACGGTGGACAAGCGATGCGCAATCACCACGGAGGTGCGATTCTGCTTGAAGCGATGCAGCGCCTCCTGAATCAACGCTTCGGAGGCGGAGTCGAGCGAGCTGGTGGCTTCATCGAGAATCAGGATGGGCGGGTTGCGCAGGATCTCGCGGGCGATGGCCAGGCGCTGCTTTTGTCCGACCGAGATGCGCACGCCGCGCTCGCCGATGCGGGTGTCGTAGCCCTTGGGAAAATTGAGAATGAACTCGTGGGCATTGGCGGCGCGTGCCGCTTCTTCGATGGCGTGGCGGTCGCTGATGCCGGTGCCGTAGGCGATGTTTTCGTGAATGGTGCGGTCGAACAGAAAGACGTCCTGCGGCACGATGCCGATCAACCGCCGCAGGCTGTAGAGGTTGATTTCCTTGAGATCGACGCCATTCATCAAGATGCGGCCGTGGGTGGGATCATAGAACCGCGGAATCAAACTCGCGAAGGTGGATTTGCCGGTGCCGCTCGGCCCCACCAGCGCGACCTGTGCGCCGGCGGGAATGGTCGCGGTGATTTGGCGCAACACCGGCGTGTCCGGCGCATAGCTGAAGCTGACGTTTTCGAACACGATCGCGCAGCTCGCGGGTTTGAGTTTGGGGAAGGATTTGCTGGCCGGCTCCTGCGGCGTATCGAAGACTTCGTAAATGCGCTGCAGCGCGTTCATGGCGCGCTGCAATTGCTGGTTGGCTTTCATCAGGCTGGTGAGCGAGGTGAACAGCGTGGTGAGCGCCATGAAGAAGGCCATCAGGTCACCGAAGGTGGTTGCACCCACGATGATGCGGTAGGCGCCGATCAACACGATGGAGTACAGGCCGAGCTTGGCGAACAGCTCGATGGTTTCGGTGGCAAAGACTTCGAGCAAATCCCGGCGAAAGGAGGCGCGGGTGTGGTGGTTGAGCAGATGGGTGTAATACCGGGTCTCGGTTTTTTCGCGCGCGGTGGCTTTAATCAGACTGATGCCGATGATGGCTTCGTGCAGCGAGGTCGAGGTGCGGGCGATCGCCTCCTGCACGAGCTGGTTGCGGCGGCGCAGCGGCTTGGAGTAGCTTTGATTCACCGCGACGAACAACAGCACCAGGCCGAGGCCGGTGAGGGCGAGTACGAAATCGAGATAGAACAGCAAGCCGATGAACACGACGGCGCGCACGCCGCTGATGCCGGCGCGCAGGACGGTGTCCGCCATCACGCCGCTGAGATGCCGCAAATCGTCGCGCTGGCGGCTCATCAAATAGCCGGTGCTGTGGCGGGTGAAGAAACTCATGGGCAGGCGAATCATGTGCGCGAAGAGATCGAGGCGCATCTTGTTGAGCACCTTGAGCTCCACGCGCTTGCTCAGCACCGCCTGCCAGCACGCCAGGCTCTGATCGAGCAGGGCAAGGCCGATCAGCACACCGCCGATGAGAAACATTCTGGCGAGGTCGCGGCTCGGCACGATTACGTTGATGAGGTGCTTGACGATCAGCGGTGCCACGGCGCTCAGCGGCAGCGCCACCACCATCAACACGGCAATCAGCACAATGGTTTTTTGATAAGGCTTGACAAAGGGCAGGAAGCGCTTGATGACCGGCCAGGTTTCATGTTTCGGCATCACGCCGTCGGAGCCATCGTCGTAGAATTTGGGCATTGCGTCAGATCAGAGGGATTGGAACAGCGTGAAAAGAGTTGCCGCGCCGGAGGGCGCGTTGGTACGGCCGGCCCCGGCAGATTGGGCGCCGCGCCGGCGCCCGGCCGCGGGTCAGGCGGTGGAAAGAACATTCTCGTTGGGCTGCCGGCTGCGCGCCACGGACTTGACCCAGGCGGTGATGGTGTCCACCAGCATCTTCTGGTGGTGCAGCAAGGTGAAGCCGTGATCGGAATCCAGCAAGAACTCCAGCCGCAAATGCGGCGAATCCTGCAACGTGCCGAGCAGCCCCTTGAGATTGGTCAGGTAATTGAAATACGCCGGACTGCCGCCGGAATACAAGAAAAGCAAATCGGTGCCGCGTTCCAGCAGAGCATGCAGCGTTTTGGCCAGCTCCGCCTGGGTGGGCATGTGCCAGTCGGGATTGAGGCGCTCGTTTTGCTCCGCCGGCCGCTGCCGCATTTGGGTGGCGCGGCCCTTGCGGATTTTCGCGAGCAGGTCACTCTTGCCCGCCAGCAAATTCCCCCAACTGCGCACGTTGAGCAGCCGTTTGCGATAGGAATACCAGAAGTATTGCGGCGTCGGAAAGGCGTAACTGTCGATCAGCGCGGCACCGGCCACGCGCGCATCCTCGTAGGCGACGCGCACCGAGTTGTCGGCGCCCGAGCAAATGCCCATGAGAATGAAGTGTTCGAGGCCGCGTGCGTTTGCCAGCAGGTCCATGGCTTCCTGGGTTTCCACGATGGCGCTGCGGGCGAAGGTCATGCCGTCTTTGCGCGGCAGGCTGTCGCCGATCCCGGAAAAGTCGAAGCGCATGGCCACGAAACCGGCGGCCGCCAGGCGCCGCGCGATCCTGACGTGCAGCCGGTTGGGCCCAATCTTCGGCAGCAGGCCGGAATTGAGAATGATCACTCCGGGCGCCTTCGCGGCGGAATCCGCGTGTTCCGGATCGGTGAGCACGCCCACCAAAGATCGAGTCTTTCCGAAGAGAAGGGCTTTTTCTTTCATGAGTCGAGTTGGGAAAGCCACGCCACCAACGCCTGCAGGATTTGCACCGGCACCATGCCTTTATCGGCGCCGGCTTGTTTGGCCCACACTCTGAGCCCGTTGATCTGCTGGTAATCAATTGCGCTGCCGAATTGTGCCAGATGGGCGCGCAGTTCGAGAGTCTCGGGTTTTTCCTCATTGACCAGCAAGATGACCCGCTTCGCCCGCAACGCAGGTGCGGCGAACAAATTCAGCCGCGCCAGACTTTGCCGCAGGGTGCTGGGCAGGGGGAAACCCAGCACCTCCAAGTCACCGTTGGTGGACTTGGTCTGCAAACCCGCATCGATCCCCCATTGCTCATGATGGGCCAGCAGGCGCTGGACGTAATGCGCGCCGCTGATTACCGGTTCCCAAAGCATGAGACAGGTGACGTCCTCCCGCTGGCTGCCGGCGAGCCATGACAGCGAGGCGCCCAGCCGCAGGCCGAGCAAGGCCACCTGGCTCACCCGCGCATTCTTTTTCAGCTCCACCACCGCGTGCTCGACATCCTGGCGCCATTGTTCCAGCGTGCCTTCTTCGCTTTCGCCGGCGGAATCACCGCAGCCGTAGTAGTCAAAGCGCAGCACATGAAAGCCGGCCTGGTTGAGACGCGCCGCCAGCAAGCGGAGCGCGCGATGCGCCCGAATGTGTTCCTGCCCAATGGGATTGCAGATCACCACGCCAAGCTTGCGATTGAGCTTTTGCGGCGAGGGGTGGAAGACTCCGAACAACGGTTTCTCGGGGGTGCCGAAGTAGAATGGTTTCATGATAACCTGTCGTGCCGGCGATCAATCCCGTTGCCGCCAGCCCATGGCCATGCAGACAGCGCAACCTCAATGATTCAAAACCACAAAGACGCCCAGCATGCAGAGCTTCAGGCGAGCTGGCCGGACCACGCGGCGGCAAACTGAGTGTCGGTACGGTTCCTGTCTCAAGATGCTGCCATTCGCGAAGTCAGCATCTTCACGCTGAGCATGTGTGAATCATGCCGGTCAAAACATAATGTGGAAGTCAGCCGGGCCAGCCCGGCCCGTTCGCCGTTATGCTGTTGCCGCCGCCGGCGCGCCGGCCGGATGGCGCGCCGAGCCGTTCCTGGCCGCAGCCGCCGAGCGCGCTTCCAGCACTGCCGCGAGCTGTTCGGCGGTTTGCAGGATCATGTCACGCGGGTGCAGGCGATGGCCGGTGGCTTTCTCCAAACGCGCGATCACCTGCATCGAAAGCAGGGAGTGGCCACCGAGATCGAAGAAATTGTCATGCACGCCGACGTGCTCGGTCTTCAATGCCTCCCGCCAAATCTGCACAATCAGCTCTTCCATCGGGGTGCGCGGGGCAACGTGGGTTGTCCGCACTTCTTCGGCGACCTGTCCCTCCGGCGGCGGGAGGCGGCGGCGATCCACCTTGCCGTTGGGCGTCAGAGGAAAGGCCGGCAGTGTTACAAAGGCGGAGGGCACCATATAATCCGGTAGCTTCAGACGCAGGAAATTGCGTAATTCGCTGGCGCTGGCCTGCTGGCCGCCGGCGAGCACGTAAGCCACCAGGCGCTGATCACCGGGCACATCTTCGCGCGCCATCACCACCGCGGCCTGCACCGCGGGATGCTTGCCGAGCACGGCTTCGATCTCTTCCAACTCGATGCGGAATCCGCGCACCTTCACTTGATGGTCGCTGCGACCGAGGAAATCGATCGTGCCATCCCAAAGATAACGCGCCAGATCGCCGGTTTTGTAGAGGCGCTCTCCCGGCGTACTGGCAAAAGGATGAGGGATGAACTTTTCTGCGGTCAAACCCGGCCGGCGCCAGTAGCCGCGCGCCAAACCCTCGCCGCCGAGGTAAAGATCGCCCACCACGCCGATGGGCACCGGCTGTAAGTGGGCATCAAGGATGTAAACCTGGGTGTTGGCGATCGGCCGGCCGATGACGATCGCGGCATTGCTTTGTTCCACCGGATGCAGGGTTGACCAGATCGTGGTTTCCGTCGGGCCATACATGTTCCACACTGCGCTGCTGCGCTCGAGAAGCTGCACCGCCAGCTCACGCGGCAAGGCTTCCCCACCGCACAAAACTTTCAGGCCGGCGCCGCCCTCCCAGCCGGCAGCGAGCAGCAATCGCCAGGTGGCAGGTGTGGCTTGCATGACGGTGGCCTGCGCGCGGGTGAGCAAGTCCAGCAGCGCGGTGCCGTCGCTCGCGGTCTCGCGGCTGGCAATCACCACGCGGCCGCCGACCAGCAGCGGCAGATAAAGCTCCAGCCCGGCAATGTCGAAAGAGAGCGTGGTGACTGCCACCAGGACGTCGTTCGCTGCCAGGCCGGGTCGTTGCCGCAGCGAGTGCAAGAAATTCACAACGGCCCTGTGCGAAATTTGCACGCCCTTGGGGGTGCCGGTGGAACCGGAGGTGTAGATCACATAGGCCAGATGATCCGGCGTGTTGACCTTGGCCGGATGAGTGCGGCTCCGGCCCTCGATGAAATCCCAATCCGTATCGAGGCAAACCAGCTCGGCGTTGTGTTCCGGCAGACTCTCCAACAGCGTCGACTGGGTGACCAGAATGCGCAGGCCGGAATCCTCCACCATGAAAGCCAGACGATCGGGCGGAAAAGAAGGATCGAGCGGCACATAGGCGCCGCCGGCCTTGAGAATGCCCAGCAGGCCGACGACCATGTCGGGCGAGCGCTCGACACAAATGCCGACCAGCTCTTCCGGCTGCAGGCCGAGCCCGCGCAGATGATGCGCCAGTTGATTGGCGCGGGCATCGAGTTCGGCGTAAGTCAACTCTTGCTGCTCGAACACCACCGCCACGGCCTGGGGAGTGGCGGCGGCTTGCGCGGCCAGCACCTCGTGCAGGCAGAGGTCGGGGAAGTCTGCCCGGGTTGCGTTCCACTCGACCAGCAACAGCTCGCGTTCGGCCGGCGGCAACACCGGCAATCGCGATACGGGCTGATTCGGATCTGCGACCACGCCGGCCAGCAGCGTTTGAAAGCGCGCCAGCCAGCGCGCGATGGTGAGGTGCTCAAACAAGTCGGTGTTGTATTCGAGATAACCAGTCAGGCCGCCGTGTTCCGCCTCGGTGAGCGAAAGGGTGAGGTCGAACATTGCGGTGCCACCGTCGCTTTCCAGCACGGTCACCGCCAGCTCCGGCAGTTCTTCCGCCGGCCGCTTGGGCGTATTTTGCAGAATGAACATCACCTGGAAGAGCGGGCTGCGGCTCAAATCGCGCTCGGGCTGCAGCTCTTCGACCAGACGTTCGAAGGGCAGATCCTGATGGGCATAAGCGCCGAGCGCGGTTTCGCGGACGCGCTGCAGCAGCTCGCGAAAAGTGGGATCGCCGGAAAAGTCGGTGCGCATCACCAGGGTGTTGGCAAAAAAGCCGATCAGGCCTTCGGTTTCCGCACGGGTGCGATTGGCAATGGGAGTGCCCACTGCGATGTCGGTTTGTTGTGCGTGGCGGTGCAGCAAAGTCTGAAAGGCCGCGAGCAGCGTCATGAACAGAGTGACCGCTTCGCGCTGCGCAAGCTCCTGCAACGCTTGCGTCAGGGCCGGCGTGAGTTGGAACGAGTGCCGGGCGCCGCGATAGGTCTGCACCGGTGGCCGCGGCCGGTCGGTGGGAAGCTGCAGCGTGGTCAGGCCGGCGAGCTGCTTTTTCCAATAGGCAAGCTGCTTTTCCAACACCTCGCCCTGCAGCCAGGTGCGCTGCCACTGCGCAAAATCGACATATTGAATGGGCAGCTCGGGCAGTGACACCGGGCTGCCGCTGGCAAATGCCCGGTACAAGGCGGCCATTTCATTGACGAACACGCCGCGCGACCAGCCGTCGGAAATGATATGATGCATGCACACGAACACCACGTGCTCGTCTTCCGCCAGGCGATAGAGCCTGAGGCGCAGCAGCGGGCCGGTGGCAAGATGGAAGGGCAATAGCGCCTGCTCACGCACGCGGCGCCGCACTTCCGCATCCCGTTCTTCCGGCGCGACGGTGAGCAGCGATTCCATTTCAAGCTTGAAGGTTGCCGGCGGCGAAATGCGCTGCACCGGCTCACCCTCAACGAGTTCAAAAGTGGTGCGCAGGCTCTCGTGGCGCTTGATGATTTGCACGCAGGCTTCCTCCAGCGCCGCCACGTTCAACGGCCCCTTTAAACGCACGGCCAGGGGCAGATGATAGGCCGCGCTGCCGGGCTCAAGCTGGTCGAGATACCACAGCCGTTGTTGCGCGAAGGACAGCGGATAATTCTGTGAGGGGGTGGCCCCTTTTTGTTTCAGCAACTGCGCGAGCAAAGCCCGCTTGGCTTCGGCAGAAAGGTCAGCAACCCGTTGTGGGTCAAAACTCATGGCGCAGCTCCATCAAGCTCCAGGGAAAAGGCGAACCATGCAAACTCGCGGATCGACATGTTTTCGGGTTGCGGCTCGTTGGAGTCATCATTTTGCTCTTGCACTGTGGGAGACTCGGTCGGCGTCAGAGAGGTTGAGCGAGCGGGGTGCAAGGCCGAGCACGGCTCCCGCGCCCCCAAAGACTGATTCGATCAGACGGTTTGTACCCTCCAAGCGGCCGGTCTGCGTGCACGGCAGGCGGTGGCCGGCAGCGAAACAATCCGGCCGGCGCTGCTCTGCCGGCGTGAGGTGCGCCCTGCAAACCTGAAATTCCGCTTACATGAATGAAACGCGGAAACCTCGCTTTGCAGCTATTGCCTGTCCGGCAAGCGCCCTCATTCCCCCTAAATCGACACGGCAGCGGCGCACAGCGCGCGAAGTGAGGGGTTCACGGTTTGTTCTGCCGCTCGTACACGAAACCGTAAAGTGCCCTGCGCCGCCCGGCATGCTGGCCTCGAGTTTGCAGGGTGTTTCCACTGCTGCCGTGATGAACCGTGCTGCTGTCAGGCAGGTCAAACGGTGCGGCAGCGGTGATCGCAGACAATGACATTCTCAACTCAGGAGCGTTCGTCATGTGGAAGTGTGGTTTTCTCAACCTGGCGCTTTGGCTGTTCGTCCTGGCACCGGCCTTTGCCGCCGTGCAGGAGCGCGAAATCGCGCCGCGCGCCACCGATAATCAAATCGACAAGTGGAATGACAATCACATCGTGTGTTTCGACCCGGCGGCCACGCTCCGAAACCGCCTGTTCGTCTTCCTGCCGGGTTCGCATCTCAACGCGAGCGACTATCAACTCATTACTCAAGTGGCGGCCGAGGCCGGCTTGCATGCCATCAGCCTGAACTATCCCAATTCCTGGACGGTGAATTTCGACCTTTGCGACAACACCAATGACCCGAGCTGCTACGAGTCCTCCCGGCTGGAGATCATCGACGGCACTGACCGCACCGACCGCGTCGAGGTCAACCGGGCAAACTCCATCGAGAACCGCCTGCTCAAGCTGCTGCTCTACCTTGACAAAAACTTCCCGCAGGAGGGCTGGGGGCAATATGTCAAAGGCGGCGAAAGTTTGGTTTGGGAAAAGATGATCGTCGGCGGCCATTCGCAGGGCGGCGGCCATTCCGGCGTCATTGCCCACCATCATCGGCTGGAACGGGTGCTGTTTTTTGCCGGCGGTGAAGACGGCAGCATGACCACCGGCCTGGCGCCGTGGATCAACCTCAACAACGCCACGCCGCCCGAAGGTTACTACGGTTTCACGCACGCGGATGACAATCTCTTTGGCCGGCAGACGGTGTGGAACATTTGGGGCATGTTTGCCTTTGGCAGCCTGGTTACGGTGGACAACACGCCGGCGCCGTTTCAAGGGTCGCACACGCTGGTGAGCCGGCGCAAAGTCAGCGACGCCCATCAAAGCGTGGCAGTGGACAGCAAGACGCCCAAGGTCAACAATCAGCCCGCATTTGCCGAAGTGTGGCGCTACATGATGGTTGGCGGTACCGCGCCCACCGGCGTGGCGCAGGAGGGCAGTGCTCCGCCCGCCTCGTTTTGGCTCGAGCAAAACCATCCCAACCCCTTCAATCCCGCCACGACGATTCGCTTTGCGGTTCCGACGGATCAGTTCGCCACTTTGAAAGTCTATGACAATCTCGGCAAGCTCGTCGCCACGCTGGTCAATGGCATGGTGAAGGCCGGCCAGCACAGCGTGGTGTTCGATTCAACCGGGCTGGCCAGCGGCTTGTATTGGTATCGTCTGGAAACCGCCGAGGGCTTACTACAGAAGTCGATGCAACTGGTGAAATGATGGACCAGTGAACCCCGCTTGCAATCTCCGCCACGCTCAGCCACGGCTCCGGCCGTGGCTTTTTTTCTGTCCGTCCAAAAATGTTCCGGCCGTGACTGAGTCGAGCTTGTCAAAATTTCAGGGCTCGTGGAAACCCAGAAACCTTCAACGCAACGGCCAAGCCGTTGCGGATCGTTTTTGTCAGGGCCCGTTCGAAGATGTTCCCTACCGCGGATGGAATGAGGCTGTCAAAATTTCGGGGCTCGTGGAATCCCTGTAAACTTCAACGCAACGGCCAAGCCGTTGCGGATCGCTTTTGTTGAATGGCCGACGAGGTTTTAGCCGCGGTTGAGACGGCGTTGCCAGAACTGCGAGTTTCGTGAGCGCGCTGAGGTTTCTTATGCAACGGCCAAGCCGTTGCGGATCGTTTTTGTCAGGGCCCGTTCGAAGATGTTCC
>JBBIKM010000118.1:11882-19003 GCA_037445455.1 bacterium
CAACGGCCAAGCCGTTGCGGATCGCTTTTGTTGAATGGCCGACGAGGTTTTAGCCACGGTTGCGACGGCGTTGCCAGAACTGCGAGTTTCGTGAGCGCGCTGAGGTTTCTCATGCAACGGCCAAGCCGTTGCGGATCGCCTTTGATGCTCAGCAGCGGCTCACGGGGTGGGCGCGGCCATCATCTGCTGCAACAGCGCTTCCACTTCTTCATCAGACAGCTTCTCGACCTCAGGCATCGCGGGACGTGCGATTCTTTGAATGCGCTCCGCCGGCGCAGCAGCCAGGCCGTCGGCATGTTCGGCGAGATATGCCGCCAGTCCGGCGATGGTTGCGTCTTCGAAAACGCGGCGCAGCGGCACCGGCACGCCGAACACCTGCCGGAGCCGCGTGATGAGCTGGGTGGCCAGCAGCGAGTGGCCCCCGAGATGGAAAAAGTTGTCAAACACGCCGATGCGCTCATGCTGCAACAGTTCACGCCAGATGGCGGCAATCTTCTCCTCGCGGACATCGCGCGGGGCGACATATTCGGTTTCCCGCTCGCTCTCGGACAGCTCCGGCCGCGGCAGGGCGCGGCGATTCACTTTGCCGTTGGGTGTAAGCGGAAAACTTTCCAGAAAAACGAAGGCCGCCGGCAGCATGTAGTCCGGCAGGCTCTCCCGCAGCCATTGCCGCAATTCACTCACACTGGGCGCCGCGGTCTTGTCCGGAACGAGATAAGCCACCAACCGCTTGTCGCCCGGCGAGTCCTCGCGCGCAATCACGGCCACCTGCTTGACCTGCGCATGCCGGGCGAGCACGGTTTCGATTTCGCCCAGTTCGATGCGAAAGCCGCGAATCTTCACTTGCTGATCGATGCGGCCGATGAACTCGATCGTGCCGTCGGCGAGATAACGCGCCAGATCACCGGTGCGATACAGCCGCTCGCCGAGCTGCGCCGCCAGCGGGTGGGGAATGAATTTCTCCGCAGTCAATTCCGGCCGCTGCAAATAGCCGCGCGCCAGCCCCTCGCCGCCGATATATAATTCTCCCGGAATGCCGATGGGCGTGGGATTGAGTGCCGCGTCCAAAATGTAAACTTGTGTGTTGGCAATCGGCCGGCCAATGGCAATGAAACCACCAGCCGCCTGTTCGACTTTCTGCAGGGTCGACCAAATGGTGGTCTCGGTCGGGCCGTACAGATTCCACAACTCGGCGCAGCGCGGCAGCAGCGCCTGCGCCAGCTCAGCCGGCATGGCCTCGCCGCCACACAAAATTTTCAACGCCGGACTTTTCTGCCAGCCCGCGGCCAGCAACATGCGCCAGGTGGCCGGCGTCGCCTGCATGAGGGTGGCCTGCGATTCCTCGAGCAACTGCAGCAGGGCTGCTCCGTCGCTGGCGGTCTCGCGGCTGGCAATGACGACACGGCCGCCGACAATCAGCGGCAGGAACAACTCCAGGCCGGCAATGTCGAAGGAGAGCGTGGTGACGGCCAGCAGCACGTCATCGGCCTGCATGCCCGGCGCCTCCCGCATCGACTCCAGAAAATTCACCACCGCGCCCTGCAGCACTTGCACGCCTTTGGGTTTGCCGGTGGAACCGGAGGTGTAGATCACATAAGCGAGATGCTGTGGCGAAGCCACGCGTCCGGGATTATCCTCGCGCTGGCCGGCAATCGCCTGCGCCTCTGCCTCCAGGCAGAGCACGGCCGCGCGGTGTTGCGGCAGGGTTGCACGCAAGGATTGCTGCGTGAGCAGAACGGCCGCCTTCGAATCCTCCAGCATGTAGGCCAGCCGGTCCGGCGGAAAAGCCGGATCGAGCGGCACGTAGGCGCCGCCGGCTTTGTGCACCGCCAGCAGGGCAATCAACATCTCCAGCGAGCGTTCCAGGTATATGCCCACCAGGGTTTCGGGCCCGACGCCCCAGGCGCGCAGATGGTGGGCAAGCTGATTGGCGCGGCGATTCAATTCTGCGTAAGTGATGGTCTGCCGGTCAAACACCGCGGCCAGACGATCGGGCACAGCCGCGGCCCGCGCTTCGAACAACTCATGCACGCAGCGGTCGCGGGCATAATCGCGCTGCGTGGCGTTCCAATCGACCAGCAGCTTGCGGCGCTCGGAAGCGGTAAGCAGCGGCAGTTCGGAGAGGCGTTGATCGGGATCTTCGGCAATGCTGCGCAACAGCGTGAGAAAGTGATGCAGCATGCGCTCGATGGTTTCCGCCTTGAAAAGATCGGCGTTGTACTCCAGGCTGCCGCGCAGGCGTTCCTGGCCGTCGAACAGGCTCAGGGTCAAATCGAATTTGGCGGTGCCGGCTTGAAAATCAATCTGGCTCACCTGCAGGCCGGGCAGCGAGGTGGTGGGCACCGGCGTATTCTGAAAAATGAACATCACCTGAAACAGCGGGGAGTGACTGAGATCGCGATCGGGCTGCAGCATTTCCACCAGCCGCTCGAACGGCACGTCCTGATGGGCATAAGCGCCAAGCGCCACTTCCCTCACGCGCTGCACCAGTTCGCGAAATGTGGGATCGCCGGACAGATCGCTGCGGTACACCAGCGTATTCACAAAGAAGCCGATCAGCGGCTCGGTCTCGACGCGGCGGCGATTGGCAATGGGCGAACCCACCGCAAGATCGGTTTGACCGGTATAGCGGTGGAGCAGTGTTTTAAAGGCCGCCAGCAAAACCATGAACAGGGTCACGCCTTCTTCCAGGCACAACACCGACAAGCCTTCTTTCAGGCTGTGCGGCAGATCGAAGGGCCGGCGCCGGCCGTTGAAGGTTTGCACCGCCGGCCGCGGAAAATCGCCCGGCAATTCCAGCACCGGCACGCCGGCGAGTTGTTTGCGCCAATACCCCGCCTGCGTTTCGAGCACCTCGCCTTGCAGCCATTGCCGCTGCCACTGCGCATAATCCGCGTATTGCACGTGGAGTTCCGGCAGCGGCGCAGGCCGGCCGCCGGCAAACGCCTCATACAAGGTCACCAGTTCGCGAAACAAAACGCCCAGGGACCAGGCATCAGAAATGATGTGATGCATGACCATGAGCAGGGCGTGCTCGCGGCCGGACAGCCGCACGAGCACCACACGTATGAGCGGGCCGATGGAGAGTTTGAAAGGCCGGAGCGCTTCTGCTTCTGCAAGCGCGACGATTTGCTTTTCCTGCTCAGCCGGGCGCAATGCTTGCAGATCAATTTCCGCGAGGGGCAGCGGCGCGGGTGGCGCGATGATTTGCCGGGGCTGGCCGTTGATCTCGGCGAAGGTGGTGCGCAGGCCCTCGTGGCGGCGATAAATTTCATTCAGGCTGCGGACCAGGGCGGCATCATCAAGGCGGCCGCTCAGGCGCAGGGCGAGTGGAATGTTGTAAGCGGGACTTTCCGGGTCGAGCTGATCGAGCACCCACAAGCGCTGTTGCGCGAAAGACAGCGGCAGGTCACCCGCACGGGAAACGGGCACCAGCGGCGGCGGTTGGTCGGCGGGCCGGGGCGTGGCGGTTTCCTGCAGGAATGCCAGAATCTCGGCTTTGCGCCGGTGCAATTCCGCGCGCAATTCCTCGGTTAAAGCGCCCTTGGGTGCGTTGAGGCGCAGCTTGTCGCCTTCCACGCCGAGGTGGATGTTGCGCGAGCGGAGGTGGGAGAGGAATTCGATGGTTGACATGCGTTTGAACGTGAATGATGAATGGAACCACGGAAGATCATCCGCCGGCCTCCTTCGGTCATGCCTGACTGGCGGGCAATGCCGCGAGTATTACCCATGTCATTCTGCAAAGGATCTTCCCCTGTCTCACGCCGGCGCTCGCCATCGCGAAGATGCCAACGGCATGGCCTGTTGAAGGACCGGCGCTCAGCTTTGCAGAAATGCTGCCGCCGCGGGCGGCCTCCTGGTCTGCACTGCAGAAGTCGTCAAATCTCAATCTCCTCCCGCTCACCCATCAGCTCCTCCGGAGATTCACTTTCGCTCCGGCTCGCCCAGCGGATCGTCTCGATCCGGTCCGCCAATTCCGCGATGGTCCTGGCTTCAAACAGCGCGCGCACGGGCAGGTTAATTTGCATCACATTCTGAATGCGCGAGACCACCTGTGTGGCGAGCAGCGAATGGCCGCCGAGTTCGAAGAAGCCGTCGTGCACGCCGACTTGCTCCAGGCGCAGTACTTCCCGCCAAATCGCGGCGACTTGCGCTTCGACCTCGGTGCGCGGCGCCACGAACGCAGCTTCAGCTTCGCTGCGCCGCAACTCCGGCTCCGGCAGCGCGCGCCGATCGACCTTGCCGTTGGGCGTCAGCGGAAAGCGCTCCAGAAACACAAAGGCCGAGGGAATCATGTATTCCGGCAGCCGCTCCTTCAGGAACGCACGCAACTCGCTCACCGCCGGCGCGTCGCCCGCGGCAATCAAATATGCCACCAGCCGGTTTTCCCCGGAGGCCTCCGCACGCGCCATCACCACCACTGCCTGCACCGCCGGATGTTGTGCCAGCGCGCTTTCAATATCACCCAATTCAATGCGAAAACCGCGCACCTTCACTTGATGATCAAGACGGCCGAGGAATTCGATCACGCCGTCGGGACGATAGCGGCACAAATCGCCGGTGCGGTAAAGGCGCGCATCCGGCGCGGCGCTGAAGGGATGCGGAATGAACTTCTCCGCGGTCAGCACCGGCCGCTTGAGATAGCCGCGCGAGAGTCCGGCGCCGCCGATCAACAACTCGCCCGGCACGCCGATGGGCACGGGATTCAAATGCGCGTCGACGATGTACATGTCGGTGTTGGCGATCGGCCGGCCAATCGGCACGATCCCCTGGGCCGCTTCGACTTTGAGCAGCGCAGACCAAATCGTGGTTTCGGTCGGGCCGTACATGTTCCACAGCGAAGCACAGCGCGCCAGCATTTCGCTGGCAAGCTCGGCCGGCAGCGCTTCGCCGCCGCAGAGAATTTTCAAATTCGGCGTATCGTTCCAGCCGGCGGCAAGCAGCAGGCGCCAGGTGGCCGGCGTGGCCTGCATGACGGTGGCCTGCGATCCGCGCAACAGGCGCAACAGTGCCGCGCCGTCCGCAGCGGTCTCCGCGTCGGCGAGCACGAGGCGGCCGCCCTGCACCAATGGCAGATACAGCTCGAGGCCGGCGATGTCGAAGGAGAGTGTGGTCACGGCCAGCAACACGTCGTCGCTGGTGAACCCCGGCTCCTTCGCCATGCTGGTGAGGAAATTCACCAGGCTGCGATGCTCGATCTGCACGCCTTTGGGCCGGCCGGTGGAGCCGGAAGTGAACAGGACGTAGGCGAGATGATGCGGGCCGGCGTGCGACACGGGATTATCCGCTCTGGCCGCAGCAGTGGCGCCGTTGTGCCGGCCGTTTTCTTTGAACAAAGATTCCAGGCACACGACCCGGGCCTGGTGCGGCGGCAGAGTGGCGAGCAGTTTTTCCTGCGTGAGCAAAACCGCCGCGGCCGAGTCTTCCAGCATCAGTGCCAGGCGTTCGGCGGGAAAATTGGGATCGAGCGGGACATAGGCGCCGCCGGCCTTGAGAATCCCGAGCAGGCCGATCACCATCTCCAGCGAGCGTTCAACGTAAATCCCGACCAGCACCTCCGGACCGACGCCCAGGCTTTGCAGATGATGGGCAACGCGATTGGCGCGGCGGTTCAACTCGGCATACGAGAGCGTCTGTGCACCGAAGGTCACGGCAGGGGCCTCGGGCGTTTTCGCCACCTGGGCCTCGAACAAATGGGGGAGGCACTGTTGCTGGGCAGGAGCCGCGGCGGTGTTATTCCATTCGACCAGCATTTTGCGCCGTTCCTCGTCCGCGAGCAACGGCACTTCACTGAGCCGCAGACCGGGATTGCGGACCACGGCCTCCAGCACATTGCGATAATGCGCCAGCAGGCGGGTGATGGTGGTGGCTTCGAACAAATCGGTGTTGTATTCGACATTCCCGCTTAGTCCGCCTTCCTTGTCGAACAGGGAGACGCGCAGGTCGAATTTGGCGGTGGCGGCGTCGATGGTTGCAGCTTCGACGGTAAGGCCATCCATTGCCGGCAGCTCGAGTTCCATATTCTGCAGGATGAACATCACCTGAAACAGTGGGCTGCGGCTGGGGTCGCGCTCGACGTGCAGGGCTTCGACCAATTTCTCGAACGGCACATCCTGGTGATGGTAGGCGCTGAGCGTCACCTCGCGGACGCGCTGCAGGATTTCCACGAAAGTGGGGTCGCCCTCGAGATTGACGCGCAACACCAGCGTGTTCACGAAAAAGCCGATGAGGTTGGCGAGACCGGGATGATTGCGATTGGCGATGGGCGTGCCTACAATGATTTCCGGCGCACCGGTGTAACGCTGCAACAGCACTTTGAACGCGGCCAGCAGCGTCATGAACAAGGTGACCTGATGCTCGCGGCTCAGTTGGTGTGCCAGCCCAGCCAGCTCACCCGGCCAGGAAAAGTACAGCCGGCTGCCATTTGGCGTGAGGATGGCAGGCCGCGGCCGGTCGGTAGGGAGTGGCAGGGGCGCGGGGTTGTCGCCCAGCGCGCTGCGCCAGTAGGCGATTTGTTGCGCCAATGTTTCCCCCTGCAGCCAGTTGCGCTGCCAAACGGCATAGTCGACGTATTGCAGCTCCAGCTTCGGCAGCGGGGAGGGCCGGCCCTGCACAAAAGCGCTGTAGAGCGCGCCCAGCTCGCGCGTGATGATGCCGAGCGACCAGCCGTCGCTGATGATATGATGCATCGGCATGAGCAGCAGATGCTCATCCGGCCGCAGGCGGAAAAGCTCGAAACGAATGAGCGGGCCGTTGACAAAGTCGAAGGGTGCGCGGATTCGTTCCCGGCCGCGGCGCACGGCCTCGGCTTCACGCTGCGTCTCTGGAAGTGATTGGAGATCAGTAATCACCAACGGAATCTGCCGGCTGGCGGCCACACGTTGCACCGGCTCGCCGGCAACGGCGGTAAAAGTGGTGCGCAGACTTTCATGACGGTCCACAATCTCCTGCACAGCGCGTTCGAGCGCCGCCACGTGCAACTCCCCGCGCAAGCGGAGGGCGAGTGGAATATTGTACATCGGGTTGCCGGGTTGGAACTGCTCGAGAAACCAGAGGCGTTGTTGTGCGAAAGAAAGTGGCATCGTCTCCCGCCGCGGCACCGGCTGCAGCAGTGGTTCGCT